>JASJCN010000184.1 GCA_030065975.1 Myxococcota bacterium | reverse complement strand
GCAGCGGGAGCGCATCGAGGAGATGTTCCAGGGGCACTGCGAGCTCCTGCCGCGCGCGCAGCTCGGCCCCATGGTGGACATGCAGCGTGCCCGCGATGCCCGCTTCGCCGAGGCCCTGCTGCGCGGAGCCGAGCGCAACGGGCGCGCGGTCCTGATCGCGGGCTCCGGGCACGTGGAGTCCCACGGCGTACCGCGGCTGCTGGTCGCGGCCGGCGTTCCGCCCGAAGAGATCCTCTCGCTCGGCATGCTCGAGGTCGACCCCGAGCTCGAGGACGTTTCGGATGGCCGCGCCTCGCGATTCGACGTGGCACTCTTCACGCCCGGCGCCGAGCGCGAGGACCCCTGCGAGGGGCTGCGGCGACACTTCCAGTCTCGCGCCGAGGCGGGCCCCGCGAGCTAGCAGGGTGCTGAAGAACGTCCGAGCATCCTGCTAGAGCGGCTGGGACGACGCGTTGCCCTGGTGGATGCCGTTCTCCACCGGGGGCAGGCCGCGGCCGAGCAGCGCGTACCCGACGAGCGGCAGCTCGATGAACACCGTGAGGAAGGCGCCGACCAGGGCGATGCCGCGCGCGACCCGGGTCGCGAGCAGCCCGTCGGGCAGGAAGGCGTAGAACGCCCACACGACCAGCGCGGTCATGGCGAAGCCCGAGAAGCTCATCACCAGGAACTGGCGCAGGTCGTTCCGCTTCGAGTCGAAGCTGAACAGGAAGCCGCTCGTGAGCCGGCTCGGCGCCTCGACGTGGCTGCGCGTGACGAGGGCGCCGAGCAGGTGCCCCCACTCGTGGAGGAGGTAGCCCCCGATCCCCACCAGGCCCCCCACCACGAGGCCCGAGAAGTCGGCCAGGGCGGTGTCGCCCGCGCTCCAGTCGGCGAAGCCGAGCCACAGGACGACCCCCACGACCAGGATGGTGACGTCCCGGACGGCGAGCTTCGAGAATCGGGCGTGGGTCTCGGTCATGGGGGGAGGGTCGCGCGTTCGGTTCGGGGGCGCACGCGCCGCCGGCTCAGTAGCCCCGCGAGCGATCGATCTCGTTGCGCAGGGGCTCGCCGCGCTCGAGCCGGATCACGTTCTCCGCAAAGACCTCGAAGGCACGGGGCAGGTAGTCGCGGTCGAAGCCCGCCACGTGCGGGGTCACCACCAGGTTCGGCACGTCCCACAAGGGGCTCTCGGCCGGGAGCGGCTCCTGCTCGAAGACGTCCAGGGCGGCGCCGCGCAGGCTGCCCGCGCGTAGCTTGTCGGCCAGGGCCACCTCGTCGACGATGCCGCCCCGGGCCATGTTCACCATCACCGCCTCGGGTCGGAGTCGGTCGAGCATCGCGGCATCGATCGAGCCCCGCGTCTCGGGAGTGAGCGGCAACACCACCACGACGTAGTCGGACTCCGCGAGCACACGCGCCGTGTCGGCGACGCCGAGCACCTCGTCGGCGTGCGGGCTCGGCCGGGGCGTCCGCTGCGTGCCGAGCACGCGCATGCCGAACGCCTTGGCGCGAGCCGCCACGGCCTCGCCGATCGCGCCCATGCCGAGGATGCCGCAGGTCGCGCCCGCGAGACGCGAAGGCGCGTACATGCGCCACTCGCGGCTTGCCTGCTGCTCCGCGTTGCGATCGACGCGACGGGCGAAGTGCAGGATCCAGCCCATGGCGTACTCGGACATCACGTCGACGGAGATGCCGCGCCCGTTGGATACACGGACGTCCGCGGGCAGGTCGGGCGAGGGCAGCAGCGTGTCCACGCCCGCGCCGATGACGTGCAGCAGCCGCAGCCGCTCGGCACCCGCCCAGCCTTCGCGGGGCGGGTTCAGGGCGAACAGGATCTCGACCTCGGAGAGGTGCTCGAGCAGGTCTTCCCGGCTCTCGAAACCCTCGAGGGTGCGCCCCGGGAGGAAGCGCTCGAGCGGTCCCTGCAGCGCTCGCGCCGGCAGCCCCACCACGTGGAGCCGGTTCACGTCGTCGGCCATCTCGCTAGAACAGCGCGCGGATCGCGCCGCCGAGGCCTCCCAGCAGCAGCACCACGTTGGCCAGGAAGCCCATCACGAAGCCCACGGTGCGCGTCTCGGGGTCGCGCGTGTAGCTCACGTAGTAGATCGGGCGCCCGATCAGGAACACGACGCCGATGCCCGCGGCGATGGTGGGGCTCACGAAGGTCGCGAACAGCCACAGGGCCGGCAGGAAGACCATCAGCTGCTCGAGCGTGTTCTGCTGCACGCGGAACAGCCGCTCCCACTCGGGGTTGCCGCTGGTGGCGGGCGCCGGCACGTCGTACTTCTGTCGGGAGAAGCCGGCCTGGAAGGTGAAGAACATGTACTCGATCAGGGCGAGCAGGGTCACGATCGCGGGGAGTGCCATGGGGACCTCCGGTGGTTTCGCGGAACGATAGCCGAGGCGGCCTCGGTTCAGACCCGAAGCGACTCCAGGCGGCGCAGGGTCGCGTGGAGGTTTCCCGCGTGGGGCCGCGAGGCGTTGTAGGCGATGTTCTCGAGGGCGATGTGGAGGTGGCAGGCGAGCACGCGATCGTCGAAGTCGGAGACGTCGTGGCCCGAGCGCTCACAGCGCGTACGGGTCTCGCGGAGGATGAAGTCCGGGTCGAGACCCGGATGCCAGGGCGACCAGAACACGAGCCCCGCCACGTCGTAGAGGAAGTCGCCGATCAGCGAGTTGCCCCAGTCGATGATGGCGGTGATGCGCCCTCGATCCACCAGAACGTTGCCCGCCGTGAGATCCGCGTGGATCGTGTGACGAACGCCCGCTGGACACGCCTGTGCACGAGCCTCGAGCGCCCGGGCCGCGGCGTCGAAGCCGGCGGCGGCGACGGCGTCCCGCTCCAGGTAGCGGCGCCACCCGGCCATGCGAGGGTCCTCGGGCTCGCGCACCAGGGCGAGCAACGCCTCGGCCCAGCTCGAGGCTTCGGCGTCTCCCTCGGAAGGCCACGCCCCGTAGCCCGCCGCTGCGACCGGCGCGCTCTCGCGGAGCGTGTCCATCCGGTCGAGCAGCGAGGGCAGCGTGCGACGCAGCTCGGGCTCGGGCAGGGCGTCGAGATGGCCGCCGGGCGCGAAGTCCGAGATCGCGTAGGCCCCGAGGCCTCCGGCGTCGCCGATCTCGTGGACGCGCGGCACCGGAAGCACGGCGGAGAGGGCCTCCCCGGCCCGGCGATCCTTGGCGAAGTCCTCGGGCTGTCGCCCGAACCGCACGACCCGGCGCTCGCTCTCGGGGCCGAAGGCGTACGCGCTCGACCAGGCGCCGGCTCCCACGAAGACCAGGCCCTCGGTCGAGAAGCGCGGCTCGAGGAAGGCGCGGACGCGGGAGAGCGGGGTGGGCACACCCGCAGTGTGGCGCAGCCGCGCTCTCCGGGGAGCGAGAGCTCGGAAGCAGCTAGGAGCCGAGCAGCTGGCCCATGCGGTCCGGGTCGTAGCCGCGCACCAGCTGCCCGTCGATCTCGACCACGGGGATCGAGGCGCCGCCCACCTTGCGCACCAGCTCCCTCCGGTAGCCGGGGTTCGCGTCGATGTCGCGGTTCTCGTAGTCGATGCCGCGCTCATCGAGCCAGGCGAGCGTCTTGCGGCACCAGCCGCACCACACAGCCGAGTAGACCACGACGTCCTTGCGGGACGCCACGGGATCCGGGGCCGAGCGCCACGAGGGCGTCCGCGGGCCACTGGCCGTACGAGAGGGCCGGGCCCGAGGAGGACGTGCATCCATCTCGATCCGGCCCACGCGATCCCGCCACTCGGCCGGGACCGCGTCGAGGGAGTCGACGATGTGCACCGAGCCGCGCTCGTCGGTCCACTGGTAGTACACCTTCCCGCCCCCGCTCGCGGGGGCGTCTCCCGCATCGCCTCCGCCGGGGAGCAGCCGCCGCACGCTCTCGATCACGGCGGCGACCGGGGACTCGGCGGCCTCGCTCGAGGCGTCGAGCGAGGGCCCGGCGGCCGGCTTCGCGAGCGGTGCGCTCGGCGGCGGCGGCGGCCGGTCCCGCGAGGCCTCGCCCGGCCCGGCGGCCTCGGGGGCCCGGAGCCCCGAGAACGCGAAGAGTCCGAGGCTCACCAGGCTGGCGAGGAAGAGTCCGAGAAAGAGGATGCGCACGCCGGAGCTATCGACCGGCCGGCGCGGGGGCTGAAACCCGGGCCCGGCGTCAGAAGCACTTCACGTTGCAGGTGGTCAGGACGGTGCCGTGGGCCTCGATGATCCAGTTGGCCGGGTTGATGCTCGACTGATAGGTGGCGCACACGACGTGCCGGATGTTCGTCCCCGAGGTCGGGCCCCCGGAGAACACCCCCGTGACCGCGCAGAAGTTGTGGCTGCCGAGGCTTCCCTGGTAGCTCTGGGAGTTGTTGGAGGCCGTCCACGAGTAGTGGGAGATCCCGAGGCCGAGCTTGCTGTTGCCGACCGCGCCGTTCTTCAGCTCGGAGAACCCCACCGAGGCGTTCTGGAGCTCCGAGGAGCCGACGGCGCTCGGCTCGATCTCGTCGGCGCCCACCGCGTTGCTCGCGATCTCCGATGGCCCGACCGCGTTGGTCGCGATCTTGGAGGCGGTGACGGAGTTGGTCGCGAGGTCGGCGTTCTTGACCTGCCCGTCCATGATCTCGGAGCTGCGCACGGCACCGACCTGGATGTCGGAAGCCGTGATGCTCTCGTTCAGGATGTCGTTCGAGTTCACGCCGCCGTCGGCGATGTGGGCGCTCTGGATGGCGCCCGGCGCGACCTCGGCGGTGCCGACGGAGAAGTTCACGATCTTGCTGGCGTCCACGGAGTCGTTCGCCAGGTAGGCGCCCGTCACGCCGCCGGGCTGGAGCGACACCGGCTGGGCGTCGCTGCCGTCCCCCACCAGCGGCGAAGCGGTCGCCGTTGCGCCCGCGCCTCCGGGCGCACACTCGAGGATGCCCTCGGGGCTGATCCCGATCACGAAGGACCCGACCTGGCAGTCGCCCTTCAGCTTCGGCTGCCACTCGTCGGCGCGGCGGCCGCCGAGCGACCCGGCATCGTCCGCCTGGAACGCGTAGGGAGCCGAGGTCAGCGCCATACGCGGCGAGAGCAGCTCGCCGTCGACCTCGATCTCGACGAAGAGGTGCCGGTCGAAGGCGTCGCTGCGGAAGCTCCCGTCGAGGGGCGTACCGGTTCCGATCGACACGTCGAACACGCCGCCGTCCCCGAGCGCGACTCCGAGGTGCTCCTCCTGGTACAGCCGGTCACCGGGGTCGGTCGTCAGGGGATCGACCCAGATGCCGAGCACCAGGTCGACCGTGCCCGAGTAGGGGACGCCCGTGGGATCCACGAGCTGTCCCTGGAGCGACAGGGCGGCGGGGACGTCGGCCCGGGCCGACGGCGCCAGACCGAGGACGAGCAGGAAGACCACACCGCCCAGAGCGGCGGCGACGAGGGACGAGAGGGGGCTTTCGAACATGGTGGCCTCCGGGCGGGACGCGGAACACGGCTCTCGCCTGGAGGGCGTTCAGGAGCAGGGAACGACGTTCGGCCCCGCGGGGCCGCGGGACCAAGGGGCCGCCTAGAAGGGCTCGTCCCCGATCACGGTCACGCGCTCGACGCGCCGCTCGGCCGGGATGTAGTCGAAGGCCGCGTAGTGCTGCACCGAGCGGTTGTCCCAGAAGGCCACCGACTCGGGCTGCCAGCGGAAGCGGCACTGGTACTCGGGGATCGTCGCGCGCCGGTACAGGAAACGCAGCAGCCTGCGGCTCTCCTCGGGCTCCATGTCCTCGATGTGGGTCGTGAACGCGGCGTTCACGTAGAGCGCCTTCTGGCCCGTCTCGGGATGGGTGCGCACGACCGGATGCCGGGCATCGGGGTACTGCTCCCGGAATGCGGCCAGCTTCTCCTCCGACATCCCGCGGCCGAAGTTGTGCACGAAGCTGTGCACGGCCGTTGCGCCGTCGATGCGCTCCTTCACCTCGTCGGTGAGATCCTCGTAGGCCTGGACCATGTCCGCGAAGAGCGTGTCGCCTCCCACGGGCGGGACGATGCGCGCCCGCAGGATCGAGCCCAGCGAGGGCTCGAGGCGCCAGGTCACGTCGCTGTGCCAGTCGTTCTGGCCGCGCTTCGATTCGGGCCCGTGGTGGATCACCACGATTTCGGGATGCTCGGGATGGTTGGGCGTGAAGGGGTGGATCTCGAGCTCGCCGAAGTGCCGGCCGAAGGCCACGTGCTCCTCGATCGGAACGTCCTGATCCCGGAAGAAGACGACCTTCCACTCGAGGAGCGCCCGGCGGATCTCGGCGACCTGCTCGGCGGGCACGTCGGCGCCCATGCGCACTCCCGAGATCACGGCACCGATGGTCGGAGACTGGGGCTCGAGCTCGATGGTCTCGTACTCGCTGCGCGTCTCGAGGGCCTCGGCCATGTCGGTTCTCCGTGTTGCGACGGCGTCGGGTCAGTTCGAGGGAAGTCCGCGTCCCATCAGGTCGATGAAGTTGTCCGCGTAGAACGCCTGGCGAGTCGCCTCGCTCGCGTCACCGAGGCTGCGCTCGAAGCGCTCGTAGGGCCTGCGGCCGCCCTCGACGTGGGGGTAGTCGGTGGAGAAGAGGCAGATCGATGGACCCACCTGCTCGGTGATCCACCCGAGGTCCTCGGTGGGATAGGGCGTCACGCGGATCTGCCGGTCGACGTACTCGCTCGGACGCAGGGAGAGCGCGCGGAGCCGCTCTTCGTGACGGGCGAAGGCCTCGAAGGCCGACTCCATCTGGCGCATCCAGCTCGGCAGCCAGATGGCGCCCTGCTCGATCACGCCGATCTTGAGCCGCGGGAAGCGCTCGAGGACGCCGTCGAAGATCATCGTCGCGAGGGTCTGCATGGGCGGGCCGGGAATGCCCATGTAGTCCACCGAGCGGAAGTTCTCGTCTCCACCGTGGAAGTCCGGCGGAATCGGCAGCCCGTTGTCGAAGTAGTGGGGGTCGATCAGGTCGCCGGTTCCGCCCACGTGGAACACGATCGGGATTCCCGCCTCCTCGGCGCGGGCCCACAGCGGGTCGAGGCTCAGGTGACTGTGCGAGTGGCCCGCCGGGCATCCCGACGCCACCAGCAACGCGGCGGCCCCCGCCCGAAGCGATTCGTCCGCGATGGCCAGGGTGCGTTCGAACTCCCGCAGCGGCACGTAGCAGGTCGGCAGCAGTCGCCGATCGACGGAGCAGAACTCGAGCATGCCGCGGTTGTGGGCGCGCGCGGCCCCGTAGGCCAGCTCGAGGTCCCCACCATGCTCCCAGTCGTGCAGCCGGCGGTTGTGGAAGGTGTTGAACACGAGCTGGCTCGCCACGCCGATCAGGTCCAGGGCGCGGGGCCGGTGCTCGGGAAGGAAGGAGCCGGTCGCCGCGAAGTTCTTGCGGTTCATGATCTCGGCGGCCTCGTCGGCACGGTAGGCGTCCGAGGCGTGCCGCTCGGCCAGCTTCGCGAAGGTGGCGTCGAGGTCGGCGAGCTGGCTCTCGTTGTCGCCGGTCTGCCGCAGCTCGTTGGTGTAGCCCGGCGGCAGGATGCGCTCGCGCAGGGCCGGGTCGGCGTAGGAGGCGAGCCAGCTGGGCGTCTCCATGATGTGGGCGTCGGCGTCGTGGACCAGGCGGTCTTCGATGTAGGCCATCGCCGGCCAGCGTAGCTCGCTCGGTGTGCCACGGCCGGCTCAGACGCTGCGGCGTCCCCCTTGGAGCCAGGCCATGCCGACGGCGACCGCGAAGGCCAGGAAGCTGACCGCGAGGAGGACCCCGCCCGGGACCACGACGGCATCGGCCCGCGCGACCAGCTCGGCGAGCGAGCGGGTGGGCTCCGGGTGGTTCGCGAGCTTGAGGAGCCAGGCGAGCCCCTGGGCCGCGAACAGATACACGTAGACGCGGCGCAGCCTCCGGGCCGCCGCCTTGGCGAGAGGCATGGTCGGAACCGTGCGGCCCAGGTGCTCCGAGAGATCGGAAGCGAGGTCGGAGGCACCCTGCCCTGCCTGCGCTTCCTTCGAGGGAGCCAGCGCCGGAGCGATCAGCCCCTCCTCGAGCGCCAGGACCCGCTGCTGCCAGAGGTGGTAGAAGGTCAGGCGCCGCGCCTCGAGGAAGAGGAAGGTCACGGTCATCCCCGCCGCGATGTGCATGACGTAGTGAGGCACGTCCGGACTTCCCAGGGTGAACGACACCATGGCGGCGGTCACGCCGATCGCCCAGTTGGTGGTCGCATCCATGCGCATGCGCCAGATGTCCGCGCGCCCCACCATCGCCCGGTAGTAGTGGACGCCGATGGTGGTGCGATCGCGCGGATCCACGCCCTCGCTCATGAGGAGCCCCCTCCGGCCCGCTCCCCCCGCTGGTGGGATGCCGAGACCTGTCCGATCCTACCGCGAACCCTTCGAAGAACCTCGAAGGACCCCAGGAGGAGCCATGTCGGGATCGCAACGCGTCGTCTTCATCACGGGCGGAGGCAGCGGCATGGGACGCCTCGCCGCCCGCAACCTCGCCGGCGAGGGCGCCCGGGTGGCGGCGCTCGACGTCGACCAGGCCGGGCTCGACGAGACCGCCGCGGGCCACGACGGGATCCACACCTACCCGCTCGACGTGACCCACGCCGACGCCGTCGAGGCCGCCGCCAAGCAGGTCGAGAGCGATCTCGGCCCGATCGATCGCGTCTACAACGCCGCCGCGATCATGCCGCTCGGGAAGCTGGTGGAGCAGGAATCCGAGGTGATCCACCGCATCATGGACATCAACTACGGCGGCGTGGTCAACGTGACCAAGGCGACGCTTCCCGGGATGCTCGAACGCGGCCGGGGCGACCTGATCAACTTCGCCTCCATGGCCGGCTGGCTCCCGATCCTGCTGATGGGCGCCTACAACGCCTCGAAGGCCGCCGTGGTCTCGTTCACCGAGGTGCTGCACCACGAGAACCGCGGGAGCGGGGTGCGCATCGCGTGCGTGTGCCCGCCGCCCGTCGCCACGCCGCTGCTCGACCAGGGCCGCGAGACCGCCTGGCCCAAGGTGCTCGACGGGGCGCCGCCCATCGAGCCCCAGGAGGTCCTCGATGCCATCGAGAAGGCCCTCGAGGGGGGCGAGCTGTTCGTGTTCCCGGGCCGGGGCACCTCCCTCTCGTGGCGCATGCGGCGCTTCTTCCCGGACCTCGTGTGGTCGATGGTCCACCGCACCGAGGGCTGGTAGGCGCCTATACTCGGCCGACCCCCTCCCCGGAGCCCCCCGCATGTTCGATCTCGTGATCCGCAACGGACTGATCCACGACGGGAGCGGCGATGCGCCCTTCCGCGGCGACGTCGCCATCGTCGGCGAGCGGATCGCCGCCGTGGGCACGATCGACGAGACGCAGGTGGGCCCCGAGACCGAGATCCTCGACGCCACCGGCCAGATCGTCACGCCGGGCTTCGTCGACGCGCACACGCACTACGACGGACAGATCACCTGGGATCCCTTCGTGACCCCTTCGACCCATCACGGGGTCACGACGATCGTCACCGGCAACTGCGGCGTCGGCTTCGCGCCCTGCCGGCCGGAGCAGCGGGACTGGCTGATCGGCCTGATGGAGGGCGTCGAGGACATTCCGGGAACGGCCCTCCACGAGGGCATCGTCTGGGACTGGGAGAGCTTCCCCGAGTATCTGGACGCGCTCGAGAGGAAGCCCCTGGCCATCGACGTCGGAACCCAGGTGCCCCACGGCGCCGTCCGCGCCTACGTGATGGGCGAGCGCGGCCCCGCCCACGAGGTGGCGACGCCCGAGGAGATCGCCGGCATGGCGCAGGTGGTGCGCGAGGCCGTCGAGGCCGGCGCCCTCGGCTTCAGCACCTCGCGCACCGAGAAGCACCGGGACTCGAAGGGAGCGCTCACCCCGTCGATCACCGCGCACGAGGAGGAGCTGGTCGGCATCGCACGCGCCCTCGGCGAGGCCGGCACGGGTGTCCTCCAGGGCATCTCCGACTTCTACGACTTCGAGAACGAGTTCCGCATGTTCCGGCGCATGACCGAGGCGTCGGGGCGGCCCGTGTCGATCACCGTCGAGCAGCAGGACGCGCGACCCGACTGGTGGCGGCAGCTGCTCGACGCGCTGACCGAGGCCCAGGCCGAAGGGCTCCCCATGCGGGGACAGGTTCCGCCCCGTGCGACGGGCGTGCTCCTCGGGCTCTCCGTCACGCTCAACCCCTTCGTGATCTACCCCTCGTGGCGCGAGCTCGCAGGCCGGCCGCTCGACGAGCAGGTGGCGACGATGCGCGACCCGGCCTTCCGGGCGCGCCTCCTCTCGGAGACACCGCGCGAGATCAACCAGCCGCTGGCGCGAGAGATCCTGACGAGCTTCCACAAGATGTACCGGCTGGGGGAGCCCGCCAACTACGAGCCCGCCCCCGAGGACTCCTTCGCCGCGCGGGCCGAGCGCGAGGGGACGACGCCCCAGGAGCTGGTCTACGACGCGATGCTCGAGAAGGAGGGGCGGGCCGTCATCTACCACCCGCTCTTCAACTACCTGCCGGGCAATCTCGACTACGTGAAGGAGATGCTCGAGCACCCGCACACGACCTTCGGCCTGGGCGACGGCGGCGCCCACTGCGGCGTGCTGTGCGACGCGAGCTTCCCGACCACCCTGATCCAGCACTGGGGTCGCGATCGCACCCGGGGAGAGCGCATCCCCCTCGAGCGGCTGGTGAGCATGCAGACCCGCGAGACGGCGGAGCTCGTCGGCCTGAACGATCGCGGCCTGCTGCGGCCCGGCTACAAGGCGGACGTGAACGTCATCGACTTCGAGCGGCTCTGCCTCCACGAGCCCACGGTGGTGCACGACCTCCCGGCCGGGGGCCGCCGCCTGGTGCAGCGCGCGAGCGGCTACGTGGCGACCCTGGTCTCGGGAAAGGTGGCCTTCCGCGAGGGCGAGCCCACGGGAGCGCTGAACGGGCGGCTCGTGCGAGGGAGCCAGCCTGCGCCGGCCACCTAGTCGGTCCGCCTAACGGTCCGCGGTCCGCGGTCCGCCCGGTGGTGGCCGCCTAGTGGTTGTGGCCCTCGTGGCCCGGCTGGACGGGCAGCGGATCCGGTAGCCCCTCGAAGGCCGGGTGGTTCGGATCGCCCCCGGTCAGGGTGAGCGCGAACAGGAAGGGCACGTAGGTCATCGCCGGCCGGTCGTTCACCAGGATGAACGGCGTCCCCTCGAGGCCGGCCTCCATCGCGAGCTCGATGTCGTCCGCGATCTTCGCCGCGGTCTCCGGCGACTCGACGCAGGCCTCGAGCGTCGAGCGGGGCGCGAGACGGCCGGCCACCTCGTAGATCGAGTCGGTCCGCAGCGGCGCCGCGTCCTCGTGGAGCCAGCCCGCGAGGTCGAGGGCGCGGGGATCCTCCTCGAGACACACCCGCACCTGCGCGGCCAGACAGACCTGGGGACGGCCCTGACCCTGCACCTCGTCGTTGCAGGACCCGTCGAGCGGGAACACGCGCTGCTCGACGGCGATGGAGCCGGCGGGAACGGCGGCGAGCAGCTGCTCGAGCCCCTTGTGGAAGGTGGCGCAGTGGGAGCAGCCCGAGTCGGTGAAGGTGGTGATGCGCAGCGTCGCGGCCTCGCTCCCGAACAGGGCCCGAGGCTCGCGGGACTTCACGGGCGTGGCTGCCGCGTAGCGCGCCCGCGCCGTCGACAGGAAGGTGCGCTCCTGCTCGGGGAGCGACTCGAGGAGCTGCTCCAGCCGGGCCAGGGAGTCTCCACCGATCGCGGGCTGGGCCTCGGCCAGGCGGTCGCCGCCGTGGCGATCGCCGGCCTTGGGCGTCGCGAGCCCGGGATACAGGAGCACCGCGAAGCTGAGCGCCACGCCCGCGGCGGCCCAGCCGATGCCGCGGCCGAAGGCGCGTGGCATGAGCGCCCCGCTCGCCACGAAGACGAGGCCCGCGTAGACGGCGACCAGCACGTAGGTCAGAGCGCAGTTGCTGCAGAACTCGCCGGCCCCGACGCTCACCGCGAGCAGGACGAGCACCGAGACGGCCCCGGCGCCGGCGACGATGGCGGTTCCGCTCCAGACCGGCTCCGGGTCGCCGCCACCGAGCAGCCGCTGGCGGGTCAGGAGCGGCAGCACCAGGGCCACGACGCTCCACACGAGACCCCAGGCCGCGACGGGAAGCCCGGTCAGTGCGTGGACCTGGTTGGCGAAGGGCCCGTCCCACAACGCGGCGCAACCCTC
Source organism: Myxococcota bacterium (assembly GCA_030065975.1). Taxonomy (GTDB): domain Bacteria; phylum Myxococcota_A; class UBA9160; order UBA9160; family UBA6930; genus JASJCN01. The sequence continues at coordinate 746 of JASJCN010000184.1, read as the reverse complement.
GCCGCCGAGTGCGCAGAAGGCCTCGCCCCCGCCGCGAGCCACCAGCAGCTGCTGCCACAGGAACGCCGACCAGAGGGCGTTGAGCAGCGCCGCGACGGCTGCCGAGAGCAGCAGGGGGTTCAGGGCCGGGGGCGTCTTCGAGTTCGTCATCGGTCCTCGCTTCGAGCCCCCGAAGGATAGGGATCCGGGACGCCGCGCCACCTCCTGCCCTGGATCCGCTTCCCTCGCGAGAGCGCGCCCCTTCCCCTACACCTTGGAGCCCGGGGCGCCCCCCCCTCCCCGCAAGGCGAAGGAGATCCGATGGGCCATCAGTGTTTCGAGGTGAGCGAGAAGGACCAGGTCGTCCACGTCGTCCTGAACCGACCCGAGAAGCGCAACAGCATGATCCCGGCCTTCTGGGACGAGCTGCCGGAGATCGTCCGCGACATCGACGAGAACGCCCGGGCCCGCGCCATCGTGATCTCCTCGACCGGCCCGCACTTCTCCTCGGGTCTCGACGTCACCGCGTTCGCTCCGAAGCCTGCGTCCGACGAGTCCGACGCCGCCCGTCGGAAGGCGCGCCGCACCAAGGGTGCCCGCTTCTACGACGACGTGCGGCGCATGCAGGGTGCGTTCTCGGCGCTCGAGCAGTGCCGGATCCCGGTGCTGGCGGCGATCCAGGGCGGCTGCATCGGCGGGGGCGTCGACCTCGTGACGGCCTGTGACATGCGGTACGCCACCGAGGACGCCTATCTCACCATCTACGA
>JASJCN010000183.1 GCA_030065975.1 Myxococcota bacterium | reverse complement strand
ACTCCGAGACCCTGACGGTCGCCGATGGCCTGGTGCTGGGCGGGACGATCAGGCTGGCGAGCACGAACAGCGGAACGAGTGCTGCGCGGCTCGCGTTCCAGGGATCGCAGGCGGTCGACGGCGGCGGAGTGATCGCCTTCTCTTCGGGAGCGGCCTTCGAAGCCGATGAGAACTTCGTCGTACCAACGGGTGGCGGCACTACGGCATTCGGCGCTGGGATCACGATTTCGGGTGGCTCCGGCACTTTCGGTGGTCCGGACGGAACGTTCGCGTTCGAGGGCACGTTCACTCCGGCGAACAGCGGCCGGGTCGAGATCGCGGGCGTGATCGAGAATTTCGGCGCAGCGTTGTCGATCGAACCGGGCCCCGGGTCGTTTGTCCTGGATGGCGGGGCGATCCGGAATGCGCTGATTCTGGGGCCCGGGACGCTGATCGCGGACCAGGGTGCAGGCGAGCTGCAGTCGATCCAGCTGGACGCCAACCTCCGCCTCGGGCTCGGGGGCACCGTTACGGTGACCGGCGGCCTGATTCTCAACGGAACGATCACGCTTGCAAGCACCAACAGCGGAGCCGGCGCGGCTCGACTGCTGTTCTCGGAAGATCAGCTGGTCGATGGTCCGGGCGTGATCGCCTTCTCGTCGGGCTCTGCTTTCGAGAGCGACGAGAACTTCGTGGAGCCAGTGGGCGGGGCCACCGTCACGTTCGGCCCCGGTCTGACAGTGGAGGGCGGTTCGGGGACTCTCGGCGGAGCGGAGGGGACGGTGAGTTTCCTGGGAACGCTCGATCCAAGCGCCCCTGGCGTAGTGCGCGTGCTTGGCGAGGTGTCGAACGCCGGTGCACCCATGACGTTCCTGGACGGGCCTGGGCGGTTCTCCCTCGCTGGAGCGCTGCTGCGAAACGCGACGATCAATGGCCCGATCGAACTCGTGAACTCGGAGACATTGACCGTGGTCGACGGCCTGACTCTGAACGGCATCATCACACTCGCCAGCACCAATAGCGGTGCCAGCGCCGCGCGGCTCGAGTTCCAAGGCGATCAAGCAGTGGACGGCAACGGGGTCATCGCGTTCGCCTCCGGCTCGGCCTTCGCCAGCAACGAGAACTTCGTCGTTCCCGTCGGAGGCGGGACGACAGTCTTCGGGGCCGGCATCACGATCCGGGGCGGGTCCGGGACGTTCGGCGGCCCAGAGGGAACGTTCGGCTTCGAAGGTACGTTCGATCCGAATCAAGATGGTCGCGTGGACATTGCCGGCCTGATCGACAACGCCGGGGGTAGTCTGGTGGTCTTGGCCGGGCCGGGTAGCTTTGCCCTGAACGGCGGGACGCTGAGCGATACGGCCGTCGAGGGAGAGGGGACCCTCGAGGCTGTCGGGACCCTTGGTGTCGTCGATAGCGTGCGGCTCGACGCCAATCTCTTGCTCGGCACCTCCGATCGGGTCACTGTGATCGGCGGCCTGACGCTGAACGGAACGATCACACTTGCGAGCACGAACAGTGGAGCGAGTGCCGGGCGACTCGAGTTCGAAGGCGATCAGGGAGTCGACGGCAACGGGACCATCGCCTTCTCCTCGGGGTCGGCCTTCCAGACGGACGAGAACTTCGTCGTACCAACGGGCGGTGGAACGACCCTGTTTGGCTCTGGGATCATGATCGTGGGTGGTTCCGGGACCTTCGGTGGGCCGGACGGCACGGTCTCGTTCGAGGGCACGCTCAATCCCCTGAACGCCGGTCGGGTCGAGATCGCGGGGGTGATCGAGAATGTGGGCGCAGCCTTCGCCATCGAAGATGGTCCCGGGGCGTTCGTCTTGGATGGCGGGGCGATCCGGAACGCCCTGATCCTCGGCAGCGGGACGCTGGTGGTCGACCAGGGGGCAAGCCAGCTGGAGGCAAGCCAGCTGGACGCCGATCTCCGACTCGGCCTTGCGGGCATCGTCACGGTGACCGGGGGGCTGGCGCTGAACGGCACGATTACCCTGGCGAGCACGAACGCCGGGGCCGGCGCGGCTCAGTTGCTGTTCGCGGGAGACCAGCTGATCGGTGGCTCGGGCGTGATCGTCTTCTCGTCGGGTTCCGCTTTCCAGAGCGACGAGAACTTCGTGGCGCCGGTGGGCGGGGCGACGGTGACCTTCGGTCCCCAAACGACTGTCGAGGGAGGGTCGGGAACGCTAGGCGGTGCCGGGACCGTCGTTCTCCAAGGTGGCTTCACGCAGGGGACGATCGTCTTCGGTGGTCCCGTGATCCTGCCTTGAGGTGAGGCTCGGCCAGCTCATGCACGGCGCAGCAACTAGCGCGTTGCCCCCGGTCGGACTTGGTCTCTTCAGAATCCCGGGGCGAGCTAGTACATCACGATCGACCGGTTCTCGTTTCCGAACTCGTGGTCGGCCCAGCGTCCGTACACCACGTCGGCCATGTTGCAGATGTGGCTGCCGGCGGTCCGAACGTCGCGCCAGTAGCGCTCGAGCGGGCGGGTCGCCCACACCGCTGCGGAGCCCGAGCGCGAGAAGAGCTTGTCCACGCCGAAGAGGACGCGTTGGGAGGCGCGCACCTGGTTGCGCCGGAACTCGAGCCGCTGGCTGGTCGTGATCGGATCGCCCTTGGCGAGCTGCTCTCCCCACTCCGAGAGCATCGCATCGACGTGAACGATGCCGGCCGCCAGGTCGGCTTCGAGCTCCGCGAGCGCTTCTTGCTGGTAGGGGTCGGTCTTGCCTACGACGCCCGACACGGAGACGCGGTTGCGCACGTAGTCCCGGTAGCGATCGAGCGCGCCCTGGGCGATCCCGAACAGGGCGGAGCCGATCGCTGCGGAGAAGACGCATCCGAAGGGAAGCTGGTAGAGGGCGTTGCCCAGCTGCCGGCTCGCGTACTCGCCTTCGGCGAGCGGACCATGGGCGATCGTCCGGTACTCCGGGACGAAGGCCCCTTCGATGAGGATGTCCTTGCTGCCGGTGCCGCTCAGGCCCATCACCTTCCAGGAGTCCTCGACGATCTCGTAGTCGCCTCGGGGCAGGAAGAAGTGTCGCAGGTCGGGGATCGGCCCCGGGCTCCCGTTCTCGTCGACGACCAGCCCGCCGAGCACGACCCAGCCGCAGTGGTCGGTGCCCGTCGAGTACTGCCAGCGTCCGCTGAAGCGGAAGCCGTCGCCTTCCCGCACGGCGCGGCCCTGAGGGACGTAGGGCGAGGCGACCCACACATCCGGATCGTTCCCGTAGATCTCGTCCTGGAGCGCGGGCTCGACCAGCGCCACCTCCCACGGATGTACGCCGACGACGCCGGCCACCCAGCCGGCGGAGGCGTTGTAGCGGCCGACCGCGCGGACCCACTCGAAGAAGTCCGAGGGCTCCGTCTCGAAGCCGCCATGACTCCGGGCCTGGAGCATGCGCATGCCGCCGGACGAGCGCATGAGGGAGGCCGTGACGTCCGTCAGCTTTCCGGCCTCGTCGCAGGCGACGTGCTCGTCGCGAAGGGCGTCTCCGTGTTCGTGGATGTAGGCAACGGCTTCATGCATGCGGGTTCTCCTGAGGTCGCGGAACGAGGATCTCGTGGCTGGGTCGGCTCATGTACCTAGCGATCGTTAGCGGAGTCCTTCTCCGCGGCCGACTCGCGCGCGAGCGCCGTCAGCGAGCGGCGCATGAGATGGAAGGCTGCGCGCAGGTCGGTCGTGTCCGGGTCGATGTGGTGGGCGATGAAGGCGCCATCGGCGACGTAGAGCGTGAAGGCCGCGAACTCGGCCGCGAGATCGCCCGCGCGGTCTCCGAGCACGGGCCCGAGCAGGACCCGCATCAGCTCTTCGATACGCTGGCGGGCGAGCAAGCGCGTGCGCCGGATCGAGGCCAGCGATGCGGGATCGATCTCGCGGCGTTCGAGCGCGATGACGATCAGAAGGCGCAGGAACTGCGGGTGCTCCTCGAGGGAGCCGGCCGCCGCATCGAGCACGGCCTCGACGGCACCGGTGGGATCCGCCGGCAGCGACTCGGGTCCCGGAAGCGATTCGAGCCAACGTTCGACGCCCTCCTCGACGACGGCACCGAGCAGGCGTTCCTTGCTCTCGAAGTGCCAGTAGATCGAGCCGGAGGGAAGCCCCGAGCGCTTGCTGATCGCCGAGATGCTCGTTCCGGCGAAGCCGCGCTCCGCCATGAGCGCGGATGTCGCATCGAGGATCCGGCGGCGCGACTCGACCCCGAGCGCCTCTCGCCGTGTGAGCTTGCGTGCGTCGGTGGTCACGCGGCTTCCTTGGCGATCGCGGCCAGGAGCGACCGGGTCGCCTCGGCCTCGCCCTCGTCGGGCGCGAGCGGGGCGACCCGCAGGTCCGTCGCGCCCGCGGCCTCGAACGCGGCGATGCCCGCACGCACGGCGTCCTCGGGGCCCGCGACGAGAAGGTCCTCGGGGCCGCCGATCCCCTCGCGGTCGAGCATCGCGCGGTACGCCGGGAGCTGCCCGTACATCTTGAGCGACTCGGCCGCGTGAGCGCGCGCGCGATCGACGTCGTAGGTCAGGCAGACCGGTACGCCGGCGAGGACGCGCGGCTCTGGGCGCCCCGCCGCGCTGGCGGCCTCGCGGATCCGCGGCGCGATGTGGTCGCCGATGGTCTTCGGGCCGACCATCCAGAGCGTCGTGCCGTCGGCCTCGCGGCCGGCCAGGTCCAGCATCTTCGGCCCGAGCGCCGCGATCAGGATCGGCGGCGCCGGAGCCACGATCGCGAGCTGGCCGCGCGCGACCACCTCCTCGCCGTCGACCGAGATGGCCTCCCCACGCACCAGGCCGGAGAGCGCCGTGAGCATCTCCCGGGTCCGCGTGAACGGGCGCGCGTAGGACTCGCCGAAGACGCTCTCGACGAGCAGCTTGTGCGACGGTCCGATTCCCAACGCGAGGCGCCCGCCCGTTGCGGCCTGGGCCGTGAGCGCCTGCTGGGCGAGCGCGACCGGATGCCGCCCGTAGAGCGGAACGATGGACGTGCCGAGCTCGATCTCCGGGGCGTCCGCCGCGATGGCCGCGATTGCCGTGAGAGAGTCGGGGCCGGTGATCTGGGAGAGCCAGAAGCTCGCGAAGCCGTTGCTCGCGGCGTAGCGGGCCTCCTCCCGGATTCCTGCCAGGTCGTGATGGTGGCCGCCGCCGTTCCAGCCGATATTCATTTCTCAGCCCTCTTGTGCCGTGGGGGTGGCCGTCGGGTTGGAGTTGGGAGTGGGTGCGGGCGGACGGTGGCCCCAGGTGCTGAGCCGGTCGTACACCGCGCTGTCGTCCCAGGTCGCATCGTCGACGCGCAGCTCTCCCCAGCCGAACTCGACCTGGAAGAGCGACGGCGTGAGCGCGTAGAACGAGAACATCCCGTCGTTGGGGTGTTGGCCGAGCGTGTTGGCGATCGGCACGCCGGCGTCGAGCGCGCGATCGTAGGCGTGTCCGACGTCATCCATGGCGCCCACCTGGATCATGAAGTGGTGGATGCGCTTCGGCATGGGGAGCGACGCGAATGCAATCGTGTGGTGGCGCGGATTCGCATGCAGGAACCGGATCTCCACCGCGACGCCGGGAAGGACTTCGCCCTCGATCCGGTCCGACAGGCGCATGCCCAGGAGCTTGCGGTAGAAGCGGTCGGTGGCCTCGATGTCGCTGGCCAGGATGACGGCATGGCCGACACCCTCGTCGCCCGTGACGAAGCCCGAGCGAACGAGCTCGGAGCGGAAGGGCTCGCCGGCGGTGGCCGCTCCCGACGAGAGCTCGAGGGGGATGCCGCTCGGGTCCTCGCAGTGAAAGAGGGAAGCGACGCCGCGCGCCTCGCGCGTCTCGGGCTTGCCCTCGGTCACGGCGACGCCGGCGGCGGCGAGGTCGCCCACCAACGCACGGAGGGCCGCCTCGTCGTCGCACTCGAAGCCGAGGTAGGCGAGATCGTCGGCGGAGCCCGGGTGCAGGACGATGCGCTGTGCGCGCTCGTCCATGCGCAGCGCGAGCGAGCCGTCCGTTCGGCGCTCGCCGACCGTGAGGCCGAGGACGTCGACGGCGAAGCGCTCCCACGCGTCGAGGTCACTCACCTCGAATCCGAGGGTGGCCAGTCGCTGGATTCCGGTCATGGGCGTCTCTCCCGTGTCGAGCGAAGGGTTCGGGCCTAGGCGGCCGCGCCTCTCAGGCGGTCGATCCAGGGGCCGGGCGCGTCGGGAATCGCATCTCCACGCCAGGCGACGTGCTGATCCGGTCGCACGAGCACCAGCGGGTGGCGGAAGGCCCGGTTGCCCGTCTGGGCCGGCGCGTCGAGGACGTCGAGCGGCACCCCGCTCGCGGCGGCGGCGTCCGTCGCGGCGCTCACGTCCACGGCGGGGTCGAAGCGCACCAGGGTGAACCACGGGCCGAGCGCGTCGTAGAGCGAGGTCTTCGCGTCGAGCCAGAAATGCGGCATGCGGCAACCGGGCGCGGTCGAGGGCGTCGCCTTGGCCATCGTGTAGGCGGGCGCGACCTCGCCGTCGTAGTGCACGAGCGGCGAGTCATCGTAGTAGTAGCCGAAGTTCAACCCCTCACAGGCGAACTGCGCCTCGTTGACCGCCCGGATCCTGCGCCCGAGGGCGGCCCGGAGCAGGGCCCCGACCGGCCCGCGCCAGCCGAGCGCCTTCGGCACGCGACGGTCCCGCGTGTTCTCGAAGAGCTTCTCCGCGCCGGCCATGGCGAAGCGGGAGACCTGCTCGGTGATCGGGTGGCGCTCGCGCTCGTGGGCTTCGAGCAGCGCCTCGGGCGCCCAGCCCTGGAGCACGGCGGCGAGCATCCAGGAGAGGTTCATCGCGTCGGCGATGCCCGCGTTCATGCCGTAGCCGGCGATCGGGATCCAGAGGTGCGCGGCGTCTCCGGCGATGAAGACGTTGCCCTGCCGGAACTGGCCGGCGACCAGGCGGCGGCCGACCCAGTCCTGGTGGGCGATGACCTCGTACTCGAAGCCGTCGGCCTCGCCGACACCCAACATGTCGCGGAGTGCCTGCTCGCGGTCGAGGCTCTCGAAGTCCTGCTGGCCGGCGCGGAGGTTGCGGTGGACCAGCCAGAGCTCGTCGCCGTCGATCGCCACGACCACGCCTGCGCCCTTGTCGCTCACGGTCCAGGTCATCCACGCGGGGCGGCCCTGCATCAGACCCTTCAGGTCCTTGGACCGGATGAGCGAGGAGCGCGTGCGCGAGATCTCGGCATCGCCGAGGAGGGCTGTGCCCATCTGCTTGCGCACCGGGCTCGTGCCGCCGTCGCAGCCGACGAGGTAGCGGCCCCGAAGCGCCAGCGGCTGGTCCGTCGTGAGGTCGCGGCAATGGACGGTGACGCCGTCGCCCGTGTCCTCATAGCGTTCGAAGGCCGTCTGCGAACGGATGGTGGCGCGCGGCGCCTTCTCGACCGTGTCTCGCAGCAGGGGGTCGAGATAGAGCTGGCTGATCCGGACCACGGGCTCCGGTGTGGGCCAGTGGCTGTCGAGGTAGCCCGGGGCCGAGCGCCCGTCGGGACCGAAGCGCTCGCTTCGGCTCGGCAGCTCGAGCCTGAGGATCTCCGGGCCGGTGACGGCGGTGCGAAAGGAGACGTCCGTGGGGTAGTCGTCGGCGAGGCCACTGGCGCGAACCGCGTCGGCGAGGCCCAGGCGGCGGAAGACCTCCATGGTGCGCGCGGCGGTGGTGTTGCACTTGGCGTCCGCCGGGTCCGAGGGCGCGCGCTGCTCGATGATCATCGCGTCGATCCCACGGCTGGCGAGATCGAGCGCGAGGGTCATCCCGACGGGTCCGGCTCCGATGATGAGGACCTGGGCGTCTCGGGGGGCTTCCGACATGGTCTCTCCACAAGATCGATCTTGGTGGATCGTTCTAGAATGAACGGCCAAGAGTGAACCACGCCTGCAGCAGGAGGTCAACCCGCTCTTTCACATCGCCGGCTTTCCCGCCCCGTGGGGAGTGCGCGGAGGCCGAAGAGCGCCCCAGGCAGCGAGCCACCGGCCCAGCATGCGATCGTACGAAGGAAGAAAGGAAGAAAGGAAGGATGGAAGGGATGACGGAGGCGGAAGTCGACGAAGTGCGCGAGAGGCTCGAGAAGTACGTCGGCGAGCCCTTCGGGCCCCCGTCGACTGCACCCGACCCGGTCAACGTGCCGATGATGCGCCACTGGGTGGACGCGCTGGACGACCGCAACCCGGTGTACCTGGACGACGAAGCCGCACGCGCCGCGGGCTTCGAGGGAATGGTGGCCCCCCCGGCCATGCTGCAGGTCTGGAGCATGCCTCGCCCCGAGATCGAGGGCATCGCCGACCGCGGGGGGCGGCCGAACGCGATGCTCGGCGACAACCCCCTCGTCGCGCTCGACGAGGCGGGCTACGTCGGAAGCCTGGCGACGAACTCCGAGCTCGAGTTCGTCCGGTACCTGCGGCCGGGAGAGCAGCTGCACACGGATACCGAGGTGCAGACGATCTCCAACCGGAAGACCACGGCGTTGGGGCAGGGCTACTTCGTCACGTGGATCACGCGCTACTTCACCGAGGGCGACGAGCTGGTGGGGCGGCAGCTCTTCCGGATCTTCAAGTTCGACCCGAGCACCATCGACCCGAGCCGGCTTCCCGCGCAGGAGTGACGCGGACCGGACCCGCATGCGGAAGGGCGCTGCTCAGACGTCGACGGGCCGGGTCCCGATGATGTCGTCGCGCTGGAGCGCAGCCAGCTCTTCGCCCGAGAGGCCGAGCAGGCCACCGAGCACGTCCTGGTTGTGCTGGCCCAAGGTGGGGGCGGGCGTGCGCAGCCAGTGCTCGACGCTCGCGAATCGGAAGGGCAGGCCGGGCAGCGGCATCGGGCCCACCACCGGATGCTCGGGCCTCTCGAAGTAGCCACGGGCCTGCAGGTGCGGAACCGATTGGAGCACGCGGCTGGCGTTGACGACGGGCGATGCGGCGATCCCGCGGGCGCGTAGCTGCTCGAGGAGCTCCTCGCGGTTGCGACCGGCCGTCCACCTCCGCAGCTCCTCGTCGATCGCGTCGTGGGCCTGGCGTCGACCTTCGAGCTTCTCGAGCGTGGGATCCATGGCCCAGCCGGGCTCGCCCAGCGCTTCGCGCAGTGCGCGCCACTGGGCGTCGTTCGCGACCGAGAGCGCCAGCCACTCGTCCGTGGCCGTCTTTCCCTCGGCGCACTCGTAGAGGCCCTGCGGCGCGGCCAGGTGCGAGCGGTTGCCCTGCCGTTCGAGGCGCCGGCCGTAGGCGCTCCACTCGAGCACCGACTCGGCAGCGACGTTGAGCGCGCTCTCGACCATGGTGCTCTCCACGAGGTGGCCGCGGCCCGAGCGCTCCCGTCTCGCCAGGGCGACCAGCAGGGCGAACGCAGCGTGGGCGCCGGCGATCGGGTCGCAGGGGCCGCGCGGGATCCTGGGCTGATCGTCCGGGTGACCCGTCACCCAGGCCAGGCCCGAGAGCTGCTCCATGGTGGCGGCGAAGCCCGGGCGGTCGCGCCAGGGGCCCGAGAGCCCGAACGCGGGCATCCGCATCAGCAGCGCCCTGGGGTTGAGCTCCTGCACCCGCTGCCAGGAGAGCCCGAACTGTCCGAGCACGCGCGGGGTGAAGTTCTCGACGACGGCATCGCACTTCCCGACGAGCCGTTCCAGCAGCGCCCGGCCCGCGGCCTTCGAGAGGTCGAGGGTGACGTCCTGCTTGTTGCTGTTGGCGTGCATGAAGTGGGGATTGCTCTCCCACCAGTCGTCGAAGTGGCCGGCGAACATGCGGCCCACCAGGCGCATGCCGTCCGGTCGCGCCGTCGAGTCGACGTGGATCACCTCGGCGCCGAAGCAAGCGAGGATGTGGGTGGCCGAGGGTCCGGCCCACCACGCCGTGAGGTCGAGGATCCGCAGGCCCTCGAGGGGCAGCGCCGCTCCCGTGTCCACAAGGCGCGGAAGCAAGGGCTCATCCGCCGCGAAGCGCGGGGGCGCGGCGTCGGGATCCCGACGGGGCGGCGCGCCCGGCGCGGGGGGGTCGACGTCGTCGATCCGGTAGGGGCGGCGAGGCTGCACGAAGCGGCCTCCATCGCCCGGAACGAAGACTCCGCGTTCCGCGAGCTGCTCGTGCTCGAGCAGGGTCTCGCCGTTGCAGATCGGCGCGACCGGAATGCGTAGCTCCGAGGCCCGCTCGATGATCTCCGCGGTGGTCCTCTTCGTGAGCCACTCGCGCATGATTCCCGTCCACTCCTCGAAGCGCATGAGGCGGCCGGCGAACTGCGCGAGCACCGCGTCTTCGTGGAGGTCGGGACGCTCGATCAGCGTCAGGAAGTCGGAGAACTGCTTGCTCGAGTTCGTACAGAAGCCGACGAAGCCGTCGGCGGTCGGCTCGATCGAGGGGGTCTCCACCGTCGGCGCGAGGAACGCGTGCTCGGCCTCCTTCGTACTGCCGTTGAGCAGCCGATTCAGGCTCTCGGAGTAGTTGGTGAAGACCATGTTGGCCGTCTCGAGGATCGAGAGGTCGATGTGCTCGCCGCGTCCCGTCGAACGGGCACGCAGTACCGCAGCGAGTGCAGCCACGGCGCCGTAGGTGCCGGCCGCCCACTCGGCGATGCGCCCGCCGGCCTGGTAGGGCTCCGCGCCCATGACGCCCCGGATGCCGATCGAGCCGGACTCCGCCTGCAGCGTGAACTCGGTGGCCGCGCGGTCGGCCCAGGGGCCCGAGCATCCGTAGGGAGTGATCGACAGGACGACGAGCGCCGGGTGCGCTGCGCGGAGTGCGTTGACGTCGACGCAGACGTCGGGGTCGGTCGCGAGGCCGCGGGCCTCGATCACGAGGGCCGCCTGTGCGAGCAGCGTCTCGACGTGAGGAGCGTCGGGTGTGGCCTCCATCGACTGGACGCCCGCCCGCAGGTAGCGGAACAGCGCCGAGTCCGTCTCGCCCGGATCCGCGCCGCTGGCGGTCTGGCGCCGGAGCGGGTCGCCTCCGGGCGGCTCGACGGAAATCACGTCGGCGCCACCGTCCCGGAGCAGCTTGGCGCAGTAGGGGCCCGCGATCTGACTCGAGAAGTCCAGGACGCGAAGGCCGTTCAGGCCCGTCTCCATCAAGGCCCCTCCATTCCCGATCAGGCCAGGCGCACCGGCAGCTCCTTCACGGCCAGGAGTACCGGGTTGTAGATGCCGAGCGGGCCGTACGTGGGTGGCGCCAACGGCTCGATCTCGCGGGTACGCGCCAGGAGCTCCTCGAAGAGCACGCGGATCTCGAAGCGGGCGAGGTTCGCGCCGAGGCAGAAGTGAGGCCCTCCGCCGCCGAAGGCGACGTGGGGGTTCGGCTTGCGCGTGACGTCGAAGCGGAAGGGCTCGTCGAAGACGTCCTCGTCGCGGTTGGCCGAGGGGTACCAGAGGGTCACCCGGTCTCCCTTGGCGATCGGCACGCCGCGAATCTCGGTGTCTCCGGTGGCGCGACGAGCGAAGTACGAGACCGGTGTCGTCCAGCGCAGGATCTCCTCCCCGGCCACCGGGAGAGAATCCGGCCGCCGCCGAAGGGCTTCGAGCTGCTCAGGAGAGTCGAGCAGCGCCAGGAGCCCCGCACTGATGGCGTTCCGGGTCGTCTCGCTGCCGGCGATCGTGAGCACGAGGAAGAAGAAGTCGAGCTCGATCTCCGAGAGCTTCGTGCGCTCCCCGTCGTCTCCCTCGACCTCGGCGGTTGCGAGGATCGTCCACACGTCCTCCTCGGGCCGCTCCCGCTTCCTTCGTCCCAGCTCCTGGGCGTACTGGAACATCTTCACCTGCGAGGCGAGGTGGGCTTCGGGCGTGGCGGGTGAGTCCGGGTCGCCGGCCTGAAGGAACTCGAGGGTGACGTCGAAGACCCGTGCGCGGTCCTCGATGGGGATCCCCATGATGTCGGCGATCATGTGCATGGGGAGCTGGTAGGCCACGTCCTGCACGAAGTCGCACTGGCCGCGTGCGAGGGCGGCGTCGAGGATCGAGATGGCCCAGCCGCGGGCCTTCTGCTCCAGCCGGCTCACCATGCGCGGCGTGAAGCCGGAGCTGATCAGCTTGCGCAGCCGCAGGTGGGCCCGGCCGTCCATGCTCACCAGCATGTTGCCGGCCATCTCCGGGCGCAGGCTCAGCTGGGGGCCGTCGAGGGCGCTGAAGAGCTCGGTGTCCCGGTTGGCGGCCTGCACGTCCGCATGGCGGGTGAGCAGCCAGAAGCCCGGATCGTGCTCCCCCTGGAAGTCGTCGGGGACGTCGAGCCAGCTCACCGGTGCGCTCCGCCGCAGCCGGGTGAAGGCCTCGTGGGGGAAGCCCTGGCGGTAGGGCTCCGGCGAGAACAGATCGACCTCGGCGATCTCGCGGGCCGTGGGGCGGGCCGTGCTCATGATCGCAGCTTGTCTCAAAATGAAAACTGATTCAATATCTGAGCGTGCCGTCCCGCGCCCCCTCCCACGCCACTGCCCGCGCCGAGCGCGAGGGCTATCCGAAGAGCCGCGAGACCCGGGCCCGGATCCTCGCGGCGGCCCTCGCCGAGGCCAGCGAGATCGGCCTGCACAAGACCTCCGTGGCACGCATCGCGGCGAGAGCCGGAGTGGCGCTGGGCAGCGTGAACTATCACTTCGGCTCCCGCGACGACCTGCTGCGCGAGCTCATGACGCAGCAGATCGCCGACTTGATGCTGCGCCTGCATGCCGCCGACGCGGACGAAGGCGCCGACTTCTTCGAGCGGCAGCGCGCCGGTCTGCTCGCGTACCTCGAGCACCTGCGCGCGCACCCCGCCCACCTGCGCCTCCTCGACGAGATCAAGC
>JASJCN010000182.1 GCA_030065975.1 Myxococcota bacterium | reverse complement strand
GATCCGGTGAACTGCCGCGCCATGTCGCCCGGCAGAGGCTTCCGGACCGACTCTACCCTGTGCGACTCCCGGCCGGGTACGCGGCGGCTCTGTGTCTGGGTCACGGCTTGTCTGCTGGTCGCAAGCCTCGTGGCCCTCCACGGCCACCCCCCTCGCGACGCCCTACACGACAGCGTCGTCACCGCGGTCGCAGAGCAGACCGACACGTGCTCCATCTGCTCGCTCACCCGGGTCGAGCAGTCGGCTCCCGAACTGCCTCCCAGCGTCCAGCCCACGATCCTGGAGGCCCTCTCCGGCCCCACCGCCATCCCCGCCCGGCCGGTGGAAGCGGTGGCCCGGGCCCACCCGCCGCGCGCTCCCCCTTCCTTCTCCTAGCTCGAAGCCCACCCACGCGGACCCCGGATCCCGCGTGCCTTCGATTCGCGCGCCTGCGTGCGCGCCCGAGCCTGGAGAACCCCATGCGAATCGCGCTCTACGCGACGCTCGTCTGCGCACTCTGCGCCCTGCCCATCACTTCCGCTCTCGCCGAGACCCACGCGGAGCCCGCGTCCGGCGACGAGGCCAAGACCGACCACGGCCACACCGGCCACGACCCCGACCACGATCACGCGGGGCACGAGGAGCACGCGCACGACGACGAGATCGTCGTCACCATCACCGGGCGCGAGCGCCACGAGTTCGACGTCATCCAGGGCACGAAGGTCCTGAAGGGCGACGAGCTGAACCGCGCCCAGTCCACGAACCTGGGCGAGACGGTGGCGGGCCAGACCGGCGTCCGCTCGACGGGCTTTGCACCGGGCTCGGGTCGACCGGTCATCCGCGGCCTCGACGGCCCCCGAGTGCGCACCCTGCAGAACGGCGTCGGGAACATCGACGTGTCCGTGACGAGCCCCGACCACCAGGTCGTGACCGAGCCCTTGCTCGCCGAGCGCATCGAGATCCTGCGCGGCGCGGGCACGCTCCGCTACGGCAGCAACGCGGTCGGCGGACTGGTCAACGTGATCGACGGCATCATCCCGGAGTCGGTGCCCGAGAACGGCTACCAGGGCGTCTTCCAGTCGACCTACGGCACGAACGGAAACCAGCGGGACGTCTCGGGCGCCGTGCGCCTGGGAACGGGAAACTTCGCCGCCCAGGCCCAGGGCAGCTGGCGCCGCAGCAACGATCTCGAGATCTCCGGCGCGCCCCTGCTCGGCGACTTCGAGGCGCTGAACCCCGACGATCCCTTCGCGGGCAAGAGCGGCCGCGTCCCCAACTCGGATCAGCGGATGGTCAACGGCGACTTCGGGGCCTCCTACGTCTTCGAAGACGGATTCGTGGGCGTCGGATACTCGCGCCTCAAGAACGACTACGGGCTTCCGGTCGCGCCCGAGGAGGAAGGCGGCGAGGACATCCGCCTCGACCTCGAGTCCGACCGCTACCACATCGGTGGCGAGTGGCGGCGGCCCTTCGGCCCCTTCGACCGCGCTCGCGTCCGCGGCGTCTACGGCGACTACAAGCACGCCGAGCTCGAGGGCTCGGAGGTCGGGACGATCTTCCGCAACCGCGGCTTCGAGGGTCGGCTCGAGCTGGTCCAGCGCCCGATCGGCGACCTCGACGGCATCGTCGGCTTCCAGTTCCGCAACCGCGACTTCGAGGCCGTCGGCGAGGAGGCCTTCGTTCCGGCGACAGAGACCAACCAGTTCTCGTTCTTCGCGGTCGAGGAGATCCACCTGCATCCGATCCGGCTCGAGGGCGGGCTGCGCTACGAGTACACGGATCACGACGTCGACACCGATCTCTCGGACCGGAGCTTCCACTCCTTCAGCACCTCGCTCGGCGCCTCGTGGGAGTTCGCCGAGTCGAGCCTGATCGGGCTCTCGCTCTCGCGCACCGAGCGCCCGCCGATCGCCGAGGAGCTCTACTCGGACGGCCCGCACCTGGCGACCTCGACCTTCGAGCTCGGCGACGACGGCCTCGACGAGGAGGTCGCCTGGGGCATGGAGATCACGGCCAAGCACCGCGGCGACCGCTTCCGCGGCGCGCTCAACCTCTTCGCCACCCGCTTCGAGGATTTCATCTTCCAGGAGGATCTCGGGTTCGAGGAGGACGAGCTCCCGGTGCGGCAGTTCAGTGCGACCGACGCCTGGTTCTTCGGCACCGAGCTCGAGCTGGCCTACGACGTCTACCAGGGGAACGACGTCACCGGGACCGTCGACTTCGCCGGCGACTGGGTGCGGGGACGCGAGCTCGGCGGCGGAAGCCTGCCGCGCATCCCCCCGATCCGGCTGCGCATGGGCGCGGAGGCGCGCAGCGCCATGGTCGATGGGCGCATCGAGGTCGAGTGGGTGGACACCCAGGACCGCACCGCCGAGTTCGAGCGCTCGACGGACAGCTTCACGATGCTCCACGCCAGCGTGACGATCCGCCCGGTGCCCTCGATGCCCGACCTGAGCCTCCTGATCCAGGGACGCAACCTGACGGACGAACGGGCCCGCAACCACATCTCCTTCCTGAAGGAGCGCTTGCCCATGGCCGGCCGGGACGTCCGCATCGGGGTGCAGTGGCGCTTCTAGTCCGGTCCCTCTGCCTGGTGCTGCTTCTCGGCGCCGGCTGCGCGGTGGCCCCGCCCCCGCAGCCGGCGTCGCTCGCCGCCCCCGAGCCCGACGGCCCCGAGGACGCGACCCCCACCTTCCTCGGCGAGGACGAGGTCGACGTGCCGGCCGCGCTCCGGGGCCCGCTCGATCCGATCTATCCCGAGGCGGAGATGCGCAGCGGCCGCGAGTCGGACGTCGTCGCCCGGGTGGCCGTCCGCGCCGACGGCGCCGTCGCCGGCGTGCGCATCACCGAGTCCGAGAGCGCCGCGTTCGCCGAGGCGGCCGAGCAGGCGATCCGCGGCGCCGACTTCGCCCCGGCCCGCAAAGGACGGGAGCCGGTCGGGTCCCTGGTGACCCTGCGCGTGCGATTCCGGATCGAGCGCTAGCCCGCGCTCAGGGCTCGAGGACGACCTTGATGGCGCCGGCCTTGCGATCGGCGGCCTTCTCGAACGCCTCGACCGCACCCTCCAGCGGATAGCGGTGGCGGATCAGCGTGGCGCCGAGCTCGGGTTGCCCGGCCAGCAGCGCGGCGGCGACCTCGAAATCGCGCATCGCGCCTTCGCGCCCGTACATCCAGGAGGGGATCACGTCGACCTCCTTCGCGGAGAGCGCGAGCCCGGGCAGCGTGAAGCCGCCCCAGTAGGCCGCGAGCAGCATCATGCGCCCGCCGGGACGGGAGAGCTCGATGCCACGGGCGAGCGCGCTCTCGGTCCCGGCGCACTCGATCACGAGGTCGTAGTGGCCCGAGAGGGGCCGGGCCCCGAGCCGCTCGCCCGCCTCGATCTGGGCGTCGTGGCGCGCCTCGAGCCCGACCTCCGCCCCGGCGTGGACGGCCGCGGCGACGGCGCACAGCCCGATGTTGCCGCCGCCGATCACCGCCACCCGCTGGCTCGCGACGAAGCCGGCGCGTCGCAGGCCGTGGACGACCACCGCGAGGGGCTCGATCAGGCACGCCTCCTCCACGGGGATGCCGGTGGGCAGGGGCACCAGACACGCGGCGGGCACCACGAGCTCTTCGGCCATGCCGCCGTCCCGGAACACGCCGACCATCGCGCGGGTCGATTCCGCACATAGGTTGTAGTCGCCGCGCCGACACGTCTCGCAGCCGGTGCACGGAGCGAGCGGCTCGACGGCCACGGCGCGCCCGTCGTCGAGCACCCCGGCGACCTCGTGGCCCAGGATGCGGCCCGCCACGAGCGGCGTCCCGATCATGTGCAGGTCCGACCCGCAGATGCCGGCCGAGCGCATGTGCACGCGCACGCCTTCGCCCGTGGGCGCCGGGATGTCGACGGCCTCGATTCCGGTGTCGGTCGCTCGAACGGCTCGCATGGGCGCCGATGCTAGCGCCTCGGACCCGCCTTGCAGGGCGCGCTCAGCCGCCGGGCGGGATGCGCTCGATGGGCCGCTCGTCGAAGAGCGTCTCGATGGTGTTGCTGCCGTTCACCATCCGGAAGCGCGCACCGGTGCGCGCCACGGCGTCGGGATCGAGGGATTCGATCACCTTGTACTCGACGATCAGCTCCTCGGGGGTCACGTCCACGATCGCGTAGCCCTGGTCGAACATGTTGACGTACTTGAGATACGGATCGTTGTTGAGGAGGAAGAGATCCTCGATGCCCCGGAGCAGGGTCGGGTTGGGCGGCGAGATGAAGTCCGACCAGTGGGGATCGGCGGTGAGCGACCCGGTCACGAAGTCGGCGGCCACCGAAGGGGCTCCGGGCTCGTCGTAGTCGGGCATCAGCTCGGTGGTGAGATAGAAGTGGGTGTGGCCGCTGGTGAACACCACGTTGTCGATGCCGCGATCCCGGATCAACTCGAGCAGCTCGCGGCGCTCGGCTCCGTAGTCGTCCCACGCCTCGTTCGAGACGTAGGTGCCCTGGTTCGGGATGAAGTCGGGCGGCGGGTTCTCACGGATCGCCGGCGTGTCGTTGTCGAGCAGCTTCCAGGGCCCGAAGTTGTAGGGGTTGCCGATCAGCTTCCAGGCCGCCCGGGAGGTCGTGAGGCGCTTCTCGAGCCAGGCCTTCTGCTCGGCACCGAGGGTGGTGCGGCCGGGCGCGAACATCCCCTCGACGCCAGGCAGCGCGGTGTTCTGGGTGTCGAAGCCGATGATGGCGTCGTTGGCGGGTACCTCCGGGTCGCGGTACGTGCGCACGTCGATCATGAACACGTCCGCCACGTCTCCCCAGGAAAAGCGGCGGTAGACCTGGTCGCGCCGGTTGCGCCGGACCGGCATGGCCTCGTGCCAGGCGCGGCGCCCGGCCTCGAGCCGGGCCGGCGGCCCCTCGGAGTCGACCCCGTTGTAGAACTCCCCGTCGTCGAACATGGCGACGATGGGGAGGCGGGCCTGCAGGGCCTGGAGCTCGGGGTTGCTCTGGAATGTGCGCCAGCGCGCCCGGTAGTCGTCGAGGGTGATCGTGCCCCCGTCGCTCACGTAGATGTAGTCGCCGAGGTGCATGAAGAAGTCGAGGTCCTCGGCGGCCATCGAGCGGTGGGCGACGTAGAACGCGCCGCGCTGCTGGCAGGAGCAGAACGCGTAGCGGAGCCGATCCGCGGGCTGGTCGCGCGGTGGCGACGTGCGGATGCGGCCGACGTCGGACACCGCGCCCGGCCCGCGAAACTGGTAGTGGTACCAGCGATCGGGGAGCAGTCCCTCGACCTTGTGGTTCAGGCTGAAGCCGTCGCGCTCGCGCGCCCAGACGATCCCGCCCGCCACGATCTGCTGCATCTCCGCGTCGAGGGCCACGAGCCAGAGCAGGGGGACCCGCCCGGTTCCCGGCGCGGCCGTCACCCGCGTGTGGATCACGCTCCGATCCGGGCGCGGATCTCCGGCCATCACGCCGTCGGGGAAGCTCGTCGCCGGGAACGCGACACCCGCCGACTTCGCGAGGGCGCGCTCGGCGGGAGGCAGCACGCTCGCCAGGACGCCGCCGGCACCCAGGGCCGCGAGCCCGCGCAGGAAGTCGCGCCGGGAGGCACCCCGGGCCGCGGGGACGGCAGGGCCGCGGATGTCCCGATCGACGGGAATCTCGGGACGCAGGCCGCTCAGGTGCGCGGGGGGTCGGGACATGGGATCGCCTCGCTCGGATGGCGACGATCCTAGTCCAGGCCTCGCCGGCGTGGCGACGAAGATCCGGGGCCGCGGACCCGGCTAGCGCGGCGCGCGCGGACGCGTCTAGCGGCGGCGCGCGCGGAGGGCGCGCATGGCCTCGCCCAGCTCGCCGCCGTGCTCCTCGAGGAGCGCCACGGCGTCCGCGTGATCGAGGCCCCCGAGGTTCATCAGGATGCGCTCGGCGCGACGCTTGAGCTTCTCGGAGCCGGGGCGCAGGTGCGTCATGAGGTTCCCCTCGACCCGCCCCATCTTCACCATCACCGCGGTCGACAGCATGTGCAGCAGGGCCTTCTGCACGAGGCCCCCCTTCATGCGCGTCGAGCCGGCAATCACCTCCGGACCCACCTGCGGCACCAGCGCAATTCCCCCCGCCCGGGCCAGCGGGGAGTCGGGGTCGCAGGTGATGACGAGGGCGGCGGCGCCGACGCGCCGGGCCTCCTCGAGGCCCGCCACCGCAAAGGGCGTGCGGCCGCTGGCCGAGATGGCGAGCACGGCATCGGAGGCGCAGAGCCCGTGATCGCGCAGGGCCCGTACGGCCGCCGGCCCGTCGTCCTCGGCGCCCTCCTGGGCGCGCAGCATCGCCGCGTCGCCACCGGCGACCACCGCCACGATGCGCTCGGGGGGGAGGCCGAAGGTCGGCGGGATCTCCGCGGCGTCGAGGCCACCGATCCGGCCGCTGGTGCCCGCGCCTACGTTGAACCAGCGCCCACCCGCCTCGAGCACGCCGGTGAGCACGGCGACGGCCTCTTCGGCAGCCGGCAGGAGCGGCTCCAAGGCTTCGAGGGCACGCCGGTCTTCGCGGTGGATCGCGAGCAGCACCTCGCGGGTGGAGAGCTGGTCGAGATCCTGGGTCGAGGCCAGGATGGCCTCGGTCAGCAGCTCCTTGGGTCTCGACATGGCGATGCTCTTCGTCCCGAGGCCCCCGGCGCTGAAGCGGCCAACGCGGGCCACGAGGACGGAGCCTCTGCCGGCCAGCCGGTCGGAGCGCCGGTCTCTACACTGCGGGCCGTGGCGTTCGAAGTCTCGGACAAGGCGCTGGAACGGCTCGAGTGGCCGGAGCTGCTCGCGCAGCTGGCCCGACATGCGCGCACGCCCCGCGGCGTGCGGCGCTGCGATCGCGATGCGGCGCCGCTGTTCGCGGAGCAGGCGGAGGACGTGGCCGAGCGTCTGGCCGCAACCAGCGAGGCGCGCGCCATCCTCGAGAGCGGCGAGCTGCCCTCGCTCGGCGACGTGCGCGACGTCGACGCATGGCTCGGTCGGCTCGGAAAGGGCGGAAGCCTGCTCGGTGCCGAGCTCTGCGACCTCTCCCGGACCCTCCACGCCACCTCGAGGACAAAGAGCTTCCTCTCGCGTCGCGCGGAAGAGGCCCCGACCCTCTTCGAGTACGCCGAGCGGCTCTTCGACCACGAGGCGGTGGCGCGCGCCATCGACGCGGCCATCGAGCCCGACGGCCAGGTGAAGGACGACGCCTCGCCGGCTCTGGCCCAGGCCCGGCGCGAAGCCGGACGCCTGTCGGGCGAGGCCCAGAAGCGCGTCGAGCGCATGATGCAGGACACGCAGCTGCGCGCGTCCCTGCAGGATGCCTACTTCACCATCCGCGGCGACCGCTACGTGCTGCCCGTGCGGGCCGAGGCCAAGAGCCAGGTGCCGGGCATCGTCCACGACGCGTCGTCCTCGGGAACCACCCTCTTCATCGAGCCTCAGGCCGTCGTCGACCTGAACAACCGGCTCAAGCAGGCCGAGCTGACCATCGAGCGCGAGACGCGCCGCGTGCTCTCGGAGCTGTCTGCGCGCGCCGGCGTCCACGCCGAGGAGATCCGGGCCAACGCGGACATCCTGGAGGCCATCGACCTGGCCTTCGCCCGTGGCGGGCTCTCCCTCGAGCAGGACGCCGTGGCGCCGACCCTCGATCCGCAGGGGCGCTTCCGCCTGGACCAGCTGCGCCACCCGCTCCTCGATCCGGCCGAGGCGGTGCCCAACGACGTCCGACTGGGTGACGGCGCCCAGGTGCTCGTCGTGTCGGGCCCGAATGCCGGAGGCAAGACCGTCGCGATGAAGTCGCTCGCGCTCGCCGTGCTCGGTGCCCGCGCGGGCCTGCACGTGCCCGCGGCGCCGGGCGCGGTGATCGCCGTCGTCGACCGGGTGCTCGCCGACATCGGCGACGAGCAGGACATCCGCGAGAGCCTCTCCACCTTCTCCGCGCACATGGCGAACCTGGCCGCGATCACCGACGTAGCCGACGCCAAGAGCCTGGTGCTGCTCGACGAGATCGGAGTGGGCACCGACCCGAGCGAAGGTGCGGCCCTGGCCCAGGCCGTCCTCGAGGAGCTGGCCGACAAGGGCGCCCGGGTGATGACCACCACCCACTACAACCTGCTGAAGGAGATGGCGGAGGTCGACCCGCGCTTCGTGAACGCGAGCGTCGAGTTCGACGACCAGACCCTCCTCCCGACCTATCGCCTGACCCTCGGCGTCGCAGGCACGTCTTCTGCCACGGCGGTGGCGGCGCGCATGGGGATGCCCTCGAGCGTGCTCGACCGCGCCACGGCCCTGCTCGACCGCGAGGACCGGAAGCTCGACCGCATGTTGCAGGAGCTGCAGACGAGCCGCGCCGCGCTCGAGCGTGAGCGCAGCGAGGCCGAGGCGCTGCGCGTCTCGGGGCAGGCCGCGCGCGACGAGTACCGTGCCAAGCTCGAGCGGTTGAACGAGCGAAGGGACGCGCTGTTCGCCTCCATGCGCTCCGACCTGGAGCAGGCGTTCAAGCAGGCCCACGACGAGGTCGCCGACGTGATCCGCACGCTCCAGCGCGGGGGCCGGGCTCAGGACGCCGCCCAGGCTCGCGAGCGACTGCTGGCGCTCGAGAAGGCGGCGAAGCGCGAGGAGGAGGCGCGACGCGCCGACGTCCCGGCCGCCCCTCGACGCGCCGTCGACTGGCAGAAGGCGCGCCCGGGCGACGCGATCGGGCTGCCGGGAGGCCAGACCGGCACGCTGGTGAGCCTCCCGGATCGGCGCGGCCGGGCCACGGTGAAGGCCGGCAGCGCGCGCCTGCAGATCGAGGCCGACCGGCTCTCGCCCGTTGCGGGCGGCGGCGCACCGGAGAAGCCCACTCGACGCGAGCACGTGCAGGTGGAGAAGGCCGACCCGAGCGAGGCACCGGCCCGGGTCGACCTGCGCGGTCTGCGCGTCGACGAAGCCCTCGACCGCCTCACCGAGGCCCTCGACGATGCCGCCGGCGCCGGGCGCGCGATCCTCGCCGTGATCCACGGGGTCGGAACCGGGCGCCTGCGCGAGGCCGTGGGGCGCTTCCTGCGCCAGTCTCCCTACGTGCGCCGCGCCGAGGGAGCGCCGCCCGAGGAAGGCGGCGCCGGCTGCACCCTCGTGCACCTGAGCTGACGCTGTGGTCGTGCACCTGAGCTGACGCTGTGGTCGTGCACCTGACCTGACGCGTTCCGGCTCGGGCCCGAATCTCGAGGCCGAGTGAGTGGTCGGGAGCCCGTCAGGCGAGCGCGGCGTCGACCTCGCGCGCGGCGCGCAGCCCCGAGGCGGCCGCACCTTCGAGGTGCGCGCCCGCCAGGTGGTCACCGGCGAAGAAGAGCCTCCGGCCCCGCGCCTGCAGATCGCGCTGCACGGAGCGGAAGCGCGCGAGCTCGCGGAAGCGCCCGACCGGAAAGCTCGGGAGGGCCGCCTCCCAGCGATGCACCGAGATCTCTCGCGGCGTGCCGCGCGCCGCCGGGTAGAGCCGCTCGAAGGCCCGGGTGAGCTCGCCCGCCACGACCTCGTCGTCGGCCTCGAGCCACTTGCTGGCCGCGGCCGGCCGCATGACGGCGAAGGCCAGGCCCGTCTCTCCGGCCCGGCTGTCCGGACCCGGCGGCTCGATCAGGAGCGAAGCGAGCAGCGATTCCTCCGAGGGCAATCCCTCGAGCCAGGTGCACTCGGTGACCGGGGGGCGCTCGAGCCGCAGCGCGGCGACCATCGCCGGCACGCTGCGCGCATTCGCGAAGAACGCGCGCTCGGGAGTCGTGATCGAAGCGTCGGCGAGGGCCGGCACCGCGCTCGGCGGCGTGGCGAGCACCACCGCATCGGCGTGCAGGGAGCCCTGCCCGCCCTTGCGCTCGACCCGCACCTCGAGCCCGTCGGCGTGGCTCTCGACGGCGCACACGCGCGCGTCGGTACGGTCGGCCTCGGAGGCCAGGCCCTGCGCCAGCTCGGCCATCGATGCGCGCAGCGTCGCGCGCCCGCGGCCCCAGCGGCGGGCGAGATCGAGCATCCACACCACGCGTGAAGTCGAGTCGGGATCCGCGAGCTCGCGGGCCGCCACGGCGGGGCCGGCGAAGCGCTCGGCCGTCTTGGGCCCGACGTAGAGACGCGCCACCTCGGTGGTGCTGCGATCGTCGAGGCGTGCCGCGTACTCGGGGTGCTGGGAGTCGAGCAGCCGATCGAAGCGCTTCAGGATGCGCGGAAGGCGTCGCAGACGCCGGCGCTCGAGCCAGGGGAGTCCACCCGGTACGAGCGTCCCCGCACCGCCGGCGCGGTCGATGATGTGGGGGTGACCGGACTCGATCCGACCCCAGCGGCAGGGACGCAGGGTCGGAGGCGACGCATCCGGCCGGGCCAGCGCCAGGGCCTGCAGCAGGTTCAGGTCGGCGGTGCTCACCAGGGCGGGGGAGAGGTCCGCCCCGGTCTCTGGGCAGACGGCCCGGCCACCGAGCCGCGGCCCGGCCTCCAGCACCGTGGCGTCGTGTCCGGCGGCCCGGAGGCTCGCCGCCGCCGCGAGGCCAGAGAAGCCGCCTCCGACCACGATCACCTGCCGCCGCGCCAAGCTTCGTCCTCCTGAGCCATCGGAGCCATCGGGCCATCGGGCCACCGCCCCACCGGGCGCATGGGCGCATGGGCGCATGGGCCCCTGGGGGCTCGGATCCCGACCGGATCGGGCCGGAGGGGGGAGATAGCAGGGCCCGGGCGGGGCCGCTCCGCCCGCCCAGGGGTCCGCGAACGGGCCGAGCCCCACCCGGCCCCGGGCCGTGAACGGGCCGAACCCCACCCGGCCCTGGGCCGTATCAGGGGCATTCTCCGAGAGCGGCCCGAGGCCGGGTCCCGCTCGACGAGTCAGCCCAGGAGACCCGCCGGCCCCCCGCGCCCACTCTGTTAGCGTGACCGGCCGTGGCGACGGACGAAGACCTGATGATCCAGCTCCAAGGCGGCGACGAGACCGCTCTCGCCATGCTCATG
The DNA here is from genome assembly GCA_030065975.1 of Myxococcota bacterium. Taxonomy (GTDB): domain Bacteria; phylum Myxococcota_A; class UBA9160; order UBA9160; family UBA6930; genus JASJCN01. The sequence continues at coordinate 1,802 of JASJCN010000182.1, read as the reverse complement.
GACCGCTACAAGGCGCCGGTCTTCGGCTTCCTGAACAAGCGCGTCGGGCCGGACGATGCCGACGATCTCTTCCAGGAGACCTGGATCCGGGTGGTGCGTGCACGCAACCGCTTCGATCCCAAACGACGCTTCTCGACCTGGCTGTTCCAGATCGCCAACAACCTCTGCCGCGATCTCGGCCGCCGCCGCTCGGTGCGAAGGCGCGCCCTCGACGAGCAGCTGGCCCAGGCCGAGCAGCAGCCCCGCAGCCAGGCGCCCCCGCCCGTCGGCGAGCGCCAGGACGTGATGCGCCGTCTGGACTCCCTGCCCGGGCGACTGCGCGAGGTGCTGGTGCTTCGCTACTACCAGGATCTGCAGGAAGGCGAGATCGCCGAGGTCCTGGGCATTCCCCGCGGTACCGTCAAGAGTCGGCTGCACGCCGCGACCCGGGCGCTGCGCGAGCAGGCCGAAGAGGAGGCGAGCCCGGCATGATCCGGCAGGCCGAAGAGAAGGCAAGTCCCGCATGATCCGGCACTCCGACCAGCCGGACTTCGCCTCGCGCGAAGAGATCGCTGCTCTGCTGGGCGAGACGGCCGGCCCCCCGCCCCTCTCGCCGACGGCCGACGTCTTCGACCGCGCGCTACGCGGCGCGCGCTCCGAGCTGGCCCGCACTCGCGAGGCCCCCGCACCGGCTACCGGACTGCCTCGCTTCTTCCGCCGCGAGCTGATCAAGCTCTCCGCGGCGGTCGCCGTCCCGACCGCCTTGCTGGTGGCCCTGCACCTCTCGCTGCTGGGGGCGATCCCCGTCCTGCTCGGGGGCGTGCTGCCCGAAGCCGTGATCTGGTTCGTGAGCGCCACGTACGCCGCATCGAGTCTGGGCTGGCTGGCCCTGGCCGTCGGCACCGTTCCCTTCGCCGCCCATCGCCGCGCCCTCATGCGCGGAAGGAGAGAGCCCTGATGGAGTCGAGTCCTTCCTCGCATGCCACCGACGCCCCCCCGCGCAGCGCCGACGACTGGAAGCGCTGCCCCTACTGTGCCGAGGACGTGCGGTTGGAAGCCATCAAGTGCCGCCACTGCGGCTCGCGCCTGGTGGGCCCCGTCCCCATCTCCGAGCTCTACCGGGTCGCCGACGGCAAGATGGTGGCGGGCGTGTGCACCGGCCTGGCGGAGTACTTCGGGCTGCCCACGGCGCTGGCCCGCCTGGCCTTCATCATCTCGACGCTCTTCCTCGGCGGAGCGGGCATCGTCGTCTACATCGTCCTGTGGGTGGTGATGCCCCTGGACGAGTGGAGTGCCCGTCCCGGAGAGAGCGGGCTGTACGGCGACGCGGGCCGCTACGACCCACCGCGCTGAGCCCCGGAAATGGGCCCGGCAGCCGCGATCCGGGCGCGTTTTGCCTTTGACCCGGCCCGCGGCGCGCGTACAATGCGCGCTCTCACCACCGGAGCCCGGTGGAGATGCCGGGGGGCCCCATGCAGAAGCTCGTCACCATCTTCCTGAGCGACGACGACGACGACGACATGGAGGTGCAGACGCACCTCGACGAGTACCTCGACGACGGCTGGACGGTGAAGTCGCTCACGCCCTTCGGCACCGGCTCCGCCTACGGATCGGGCGGCGAGTCCGAAGAAGAGGGCCACTGCTACGTGGCCGGCTGGCTCGCCATCCTGCTCGAAAAGGGCTGAGGCCCGATCAAGCCGAAGGGCTGAAGCCCGATCGAACCGAAGGGCTGAGGCCCGAGGGCTAGCCCGCGTCGAGCGGCGTGTCCGTCCGCTCGGCGAGACGCTTCGCGAGACCGGCCTCGACCTCGGCCAGGGTCTCGA
>JASJCN010000181.1 GCA_030065975.1 Myxococcota bacterium | reverse complement strand
TCGCGGTCCACGCGGGGCGCGCCCGCGGCGTCGTCCTCGAGGACGGGACCGTCCTCGAGGCACGGGTGGTGCTCTCGAACGCCGACCCCCACCAGACCTTCCTGCGGCTCGTGCCGCGCGAGTGCCTGCCCGCCCCGTTCGTGCGCTCGGTCGAGGCCATCGACTTCAAGAGCCCCGTCGTGAAGATCAACGCGCTGCTCGACCGACTGCCGCGCTTCCGCGGCATGAGCACCGACGGCGTCGGTCCCGAGCACCACGGCACGATCCACGTCGGCGCGATCGATCTCGACGCGCTGGATGCGAGCTTCCACGCGGCATGCAGCGGCGCGCTTCCCGAGCGTCCGATGGTGGAGCTGACCCTGCCTTCGGCGCTCGACCCGAGCCTCGCGCCCGAGGGCCGCTTCGTGGCCTCGTTCTTCGTGCAGCACGCGCCGCTCTGGAGCGAGGCGCAGTGGGACGGCGCACGGGACGGCTTCGCCGACCGCGCCTTCGCGATGGTCGACGAGGTGGCGCCGGGCTTCAGCGAGTCCGTCGTCGAGCGCGAGGTACTCGCGGCTCCGGATCTCGAGTCCATCTTCGGCCTGCGTGGAGGCAACATCTTCCACGGGGCCATGGGCCTCGACCGGCTGGCGTTCCTGCGCCCGGTGCCGGGCTGGGCGCGCTATCGCACGCCGCTGCAAGGGCTCTGGCTGTGCGGCTCGGGCGCGCATCCCGGCGGCGGCGTGATGGGCGCCGTCGGCCGCAACGCCGCCCGCGAGGTGCTGCGCGCGCTTCGCTAGGCCTTGCATCCGGGGTCGCTGCTACGTTGGCGACGATGCGCGTGGAACCGCGGTGGCTCGGGCAAGGTCGGGGCGGGGCGAGCCGGCGACGTTGCATCGGGCCGGCGCTGTGCCTGCTCCTCAGCCTCGGGTGTGGCCCCGCCGAGCCGGCTCGGGTGCCCCAGGCCCCGGCGACCTCGCTGTCGAGGGGCGTGAACCTGCTCTTCTGGCTGTCGCACCCGCTCCCGCCCGGTGCCTTCTCGGAGTTCGGCTTCCAGGCGGGAACCGACGACGAGGCGGGTCGACGCGAGTTCTTCGACGAGGCCGCACTGAAGGCGCTCGCGGGCTCGGGCCTCGATCACGTTCGCGTCCACGTCGACTGGGAGCCATTCTTCGCCGACGGAGATCATGGAGGCGCCATCGTCGAATCGGGCTTCACCCGGCTCGACGCCCTGATCGAGTGGGGCGAGCGCCACGAGGTCGGCATCGTCGTGACCGCGTGGCGGCTCCCGGGTCACGACTTCATGGAGCCTCTGAACCCGATCTTCGAGGACGAGACGCGGCAGGCCGCGGCGGAGCGGCTGTGGCGAGCGATGGCCCAGCGCTATGCCGGGGTGGGCGGTGAGCTCTGGTTCGACCTGTTGAACGAGCCGCGAACGCCCCGGCCGGCGGATTGGAACGGGCTCGCCCGCCGGCTTCTCGCCGCCGTGCGGGCCGAAGACGAGGACCGCATCGTGGCGATCGAGGGGACCTGGCCGACGGACGCGGGGTCTCTGCGGCAGCTCGAGCGCTTCGACGACCCCTTCGTGATCTACTCGTTCCACGCCTACGCGCCGGCGCGGTTCACCTTCCAAGGGCTCCCCTGGCTCGGTGAGGCGTCGTCTCTCGATCTCTCCGCCGAGGTGTCGTACTCGAAGCGCGTGGCGCGCGAGGCCGCACGCAGCGTCACCAAGGCGGCCTCGTTCGCGCGAGAGCGGGGCGTTCCGGTGTGGTGCGGCGAGTTCGGAGCCAGCGCCCATGCGAGGACCGAGGACCGGAACGCCTACTACCGTCACATGATCGAGCAGCTCGAAAGCCACGGGATCCCCTGGACCACGATGGACTACCGCGGCCCCTTCACCGTGGCGGGGCCCGGGGGGCTGCATCTGCGCGGCGTGTTGGAGGCGCTGCAGCCGCGCTGAGTCGGGCGCGGCTGCATGGCCGCGGAGATCGCCTGCGGGGTTGGGAGGAGGCGGAGTCGGGTCAGGTCCGTCTCCGACGAGAATCGGGTGATGTCGTCGCCGGACCTGACCCGACTCCGCTCACGCAGCTCGGGAGCGACACGCCTCGGGCGCGAATGCGCCTTGGCTCGGAAGCTCTCGTGGCGGGTCCTGGCGCCCGGCTAGCCGAGCCCGCCTTCGGGCTTCTCGAAACGGGGCGCCACCATGCGCAGGTACATCCGCGCCTCGTCCCGCGAGGGGTCGCGCTCGAGCACGGCCTCCCACTCGGCGCGCGCCTCGGCGGCCCGGCCCAGGCTGTAGAGGGTCAGGCCGAGCTGCACGGCCGCGTCGAGATAGGTGGGGTTGCCACGCAGGACGCGCTGGAACTCGGCCAGCGCCTGGCTCGGGAGCCCCGCCTCGCGCAGGGCGATGCCCAGGCGCTGGCGGATGTCGTGGAAGCGGGGCGCGCGGTCGAGGGCCTTCCGGTAGGCGTCGATGGCCTCGCGCAGGTCACCGGCCTCGCGGTAGGCATCGCCCAGGGAGGCGTGGAGGTTCGCGAGCTTGCCCCGGGTGGTCTGGTCGAGCTCGCCTTCGATCCCCGGGGCCAGGCCCTGCTGGGCCCGCGCGGCCAGGTGGCGCGACTTGTCGAACTCGCCGCGCTGCTCGTACACGCTCGACAGCGCGAGCAGCGCCTCGGCGTAGGCGGGATTGATCGCGACGGCGCGCTCGAGGTGGTTGGTGGCTTCCGGGAGGTTTCCCAGCCGCTCCTCCACGACGCCCAGCATGTAGTGGACGTCGGCCCAGCGCGGGAGGTCGCGCACCGCGCGGGTGAGGGCGCGCTGGGCGCCCTCGTGGTCTCCCGCCTCGAAGCACTGGCGGCCGAGCTGGTAGGCCCGGCGGACCTCCGAGTGGTTCGGCTCGGTGAGCGCCATTCGGGTGGCTCCGTGGGATCGCCTGGCGATCCCAACCGTGCACGACCGCGCACTAGTTGGCGGAGGGCACCCACTCCTGGGCGGCGTCGGCGATCTCGCTGCCCTCGTAGTTCTCCAGGATGACCTGGAACACGCGCTGCGCTTCGTCCTCGAGGCTCATGTTGCTGTAGCAGACGCCCAGCTTGTAGAGCGCCTCGGCGTCGAGGCCGAGGCCCGGGTACTCGTTGAGCACCGAGCGATAGCGGTCCGCAGCGCTCTGGTACTCGCTGCGGTCGAGGTAGAAGTCGGCGATGCCGATCACGTGCTTGCCGAGTCGGGTGCGCAGCTCGCGCCACATGATCTCGGCGTCGGCGGTCTCCGGCGCGTGGGGATACTCGGTGATCAGCCGGTCGAGGTGGTCGATGGCCTTCTTGGTCGGCGTCTGGTCACGTCCCGCCGTGCGCGAGCGCTTGTAGTGCGCCATGGCCGCCTGGTAGATCGTGTAGGGGACCTTCTCGTGGTCCGGGTGGAGCTCCGCGAAGTCGCGGTAGTAGGAGACGGCCTCTTCCCAGGACTCCTGCTGGAAGAAGGCGTCCGCGATGCGCAGCTCGGCGAGCGTGGCGTAATCGCTGTAGGGGTAGTTGTCCGCGATGTCCTGGAACTTGTCGATCGCGCCCTGGTAGTCGGTCGTGTCGAAGATCCAGAGCACCTTGCCGCCGTCGGCGAGCTTGGCGAGGCCTTCCTGGTAGAGCTCCTCGGCACTCGGCATCTCGACGAAGTCGTCGTCCTCGGGAGCGGAGCCGAAGCTCGCGCAGCCGAGAGAGGTCGCGACGGCCAGAGCGGTGAGCGTGGCCAAGGCGGAAACGTGGAGTCGCAAGGTGATCCCCCCTTTGCGAGAGCGCGTCTCGGAGACGGCACGGGCAAGCTACCCGAGGCGGGAAGCCCATGTCAATTTGCTAGGATGCGCGCCCTCACCGCCCTACGGCGGTCCCCGCCCCGGCCTTTACCCGCCTTTTTCCGGCCCTTGTCTCGAGACGCGCTGGGACGAGCTGGGACGAGCTGGGACGTGCAGACCGCCGGGCGACGCCGCTGCGCGCCGCCACGATCCGAGTCAATGCGGGCCAGTGGCCCGCCTGTCCGTCCGGGCGCCGGCCCGGCCGAGGGGAAGACACCATGGTTCACGAGTCGATGAAGAACTTGCGTCTCGATCGCCGGCTGACGCGCCGCCGCGGCTGGGTCGACCCGGCCGACCTCGCCTCCGAGCTCGACGCGCTGCCCGACGTCGCCGACAAGGCCGAGGTGGTGACCGACGACGAGGCGGAGGCCGCGGCCCCCGCAGCCGACGCGGTGCCGGCCCCGCCTGCGCCGATCGAGCCGCCCGGCTCCGACTTCGGCTGATCCGAGCACGATTCTCCCCCGGGGAAGTCGTGATCAAGTCCGAGTTCGGTCAGGGGCTCGACGCCACCATCAAGCGCGTCTTCCCGTTCCTCTTCTGGGGGCGCATCCATCCCAACTGGATGTCCCTCGGCGGGGTGATCGTCTCCGGCGCCGCCACCTGGGCCTTCGCGGAGGGGGCCTTCCGGCCGGCCGCCTTCCTGGTGCTCTTCGGCGGCTTCTTCGACCTGGTCGACGGCGTGATGGCGCGGCACCAGGGGCGCAGCTCCGCCTTCGGAGCCTTTCTCGACTCGAGCCTCGATCGCCTGGTGGACGTGGCGCTCCTGCTCGGAATCCTGATGCACTACGCGCGCCTGGACGAGTTCGCCTGGGCGTGGCTCGCCGGCCTGGCCCTGGCCTCGACCGTCATGGTCTCGTACACGAAGGCCCGGGCCGAGTCGATCGTGCCCGGCTTCAAGGGCGGGCTCCTGGAGCGCGCCGAGCGCATCCTGATCCTGGTGGCGGGGGCGCTCTTCGGCCTGATGCCCCTCGCGCTTGCGGTCATCGCAGCGGGATCCACGTTTACCGCGGGTCAGCGGATCTGGCTGGCCCACCAGGCCATGGTGGGACTTCCCTCGGAGCCGGGGGATCTGGAGGCTCCAGTGGGGGTGCCGACACCGGAGGAACGAGATGGGTGACGAGGAGCGCGGCTTCACGATCGTCGACAAGCGGGGCCAGGATGAGGAGGGCGAGGCGCCGGCCGGTGCGTCGGCCGAGGCGGCGGGCCCCGAGCCCCAGGCGGGTGCCGAGGCGGCCGGGTTGCCCGCGGCCGACTTCACGAGCCTGCTCCTGAGCCTCGGAACCTCCGCCCTCTACCACCTGGGCCAGGTCGACGACCCGAGCGGCGAGGGCCCCAGCGAGGTGAACCTGCCCCTGGCGCGCCACGCCATCGGCACCCTCGAGGTGCTGGAGGAGAAGACCGCGGGCAACCGGACCGAGGAGGAGACGGGCCTGCTCACGAGCCTGCTCACCGACCTCCGGATGCGCTTCGTGAACGCCTCGAACCAGGCCTCCTAGGCCGCCGCCGGGCCCCAGGCGTCGCGTTGACGCTCTGCGGGCCGGATCCTACTCTCGGCGGCCCTCGGTCCTGCGGGCCGGGGACCCGGATGAGCCCCAGGCGCGGCCGTCCTCCGGCTCGGTCGAGCTTGCTCCGTCCGCAAGGGCGGGCCTTGCCCCCAGAGAGTTTGTGCGAGAGTGGGCAGGGATCGGGTCCGACCGGTCCGGTGGGGCGTCGCCAAATGGTGCGGCGCCACAAGTGTTGGGGCGTCGCCAAATGGTAAGGCAGCGGCCTTTGGAGCCGCCATTTGCAGGTTCGAGTCCTGCCGCCCCAGCCAACTTCAACGCCCATTGCGGCCGTCGGTCTACAGATGATTCGCCAGCCCCAACCTCGGGCCGGCAAGGAGACACCGTGGCAGAGAACACCCTGATCGCCGAGCAGCGGTCCGAGACCGGCAAGGGCATCGCGCGCCGCCTGCGCGCCGAGGGGCGGATTCCCGCCGTGCTCTACGGCCGAGGCGTCGAGGCCCAGTCCCTGTCCGTCGACTCCCGCGCCCTCGACCAGCTGCTGCGCGCCTCGGGCGCCGGGCGCAACACCCTGATCGACCTCCAGGTCGAGGGGAAGGGCAACCTCGTGCTCGTGAAGGACATCCACCGCGAGCCCGTGCGCGGCGGCTTCATGCACGCGGACTTCTACGCCATCGACCGCGACCAGCGCGTCGAGGTGAAGGTGCCGCTCCACTTCGTGGGCAAGGCGCCGGGCATGGACTTCGGCGGCATCCTCGACCACCCGGTGCGCGAGCTCGACATCACCTGCCTCGTGACCGCGATTCCCGAGTCCATCGACGCCGACATGTCGCCGCTGAACCTCGGTGACGCCCTCCACGTGCGTGACGTTCCGGTGCCCGACGGGGTCGAGGTGGTCACCGATGGCGACCTCACCGTCGCCATCTGCGTGGCGCCGCGGGCCGTCGAAGAGGAGGCGCCCGAAGAGGTGGCCGCCGAGGGCGAGGGCGAGGCCGCGCCGGCCGAGGCTCCCGCCGAAGGGGATGCCTCCTAACGGTGAAGCTCGTGGTGGGCCTCGGAAACCCGGGGCCCCGCTATGCGGGAACGCGGCACAACGTAGGCTTCGACGTGGTGTCGCGGTTCGCCGAGGCTGCGGGCATCGCTCTCTCGGACGCGCGCCACCACTCGGTCGCCGGGTCCGGCGCGGTGCCTGGTGCCTTGCGCGGTGCGGTGGCAGGGCCGTCCGGATCCGACCCCGAGACGCTCCTGCTGCTGCTCCCCCAGACCTGGATGAACCGCTCGGGAGACGCGCTGGCGTCGGCCCTTTCCGCCCACTCCGAGCTGGAGCCGGCCCGCGACCTGCTCGTGGTCTTCGACGATCTCGACCTGCCCCTCGGCCGCCTGCGCATCCGTCACCAGGGTGGGGCCGGCGGGCACAACGGCCTGGCCGACGTGCTGCGCAGCGTCGGGGCCGAAGCCGTCCCGCGCCTGCGCTTCGGGATCGGACGACCGCCGCCGGGTGTGGATCCCATCGACCACGTGCTCGCCCGCTGGGAAGAAGCCGAACGCGCGTCGGTCGCGGCCGCCATCGACCGCGCTGCCGATGCCGTGCACTGCTTCGCACGGGAAGGTACGGAGGCGGCGATGAATCGCTTCAATTCGGCACCGCGCACGGGCCTGGACGAGCCCACGCCAGAGGGATGATCGGTTACCCTCGCGCCGTCTTGGCCCCCCGTACCCGACCTGAACCGGACCGACTCGAACCGGATCCGAACCCGACCCGAACCCAGGTGAGCCCGCGTCGATGAGCACCGGCATGCTGCCCCGGCCTCCGCGGACCATCGCCGACCGCGTCGCGCGGCCCTTCATCCGCTTCCTCGAGCTCGAGACCTCCGCCGCCATCCTGCTGCTGATGATGGCGGTCGTGGCCCTGGTGTGGGCGAACTCGCCCTGGGGTGAGACGTACGCGCACTTCTGGCACACGCCGTTCGCCCTCGAGATCGGACCCGACGAAGCGCTCCTCTTCGAGGTCGAGCTCTCCCTCGGGCACTGGGTCAACGACGGACTGATGGTGCTCTTCTTCTTCGTGGTCGGCATGGAGATCAAGCGCGAGCTGGTGATGGGCGAGCTCTCGACTCGCCAGCGCGCGATGCTGCCGATCCTCGGTGCCCTCGGCGGCATGATCGTCCCGGCCGGCATCTACGCCGCGTTCCACTGGGGCGAGCCGACGATCCGGGGCTGGGGCATTCCCATGGCCACCGACATCGCGTTCGCCGTGGCGGCGCTCTCGGTGCTCGGCTCCCGGGTGCCGCCGGGCCTGCGGGTGTTCCTGCTCGCCCTCGCCATCGCCGACGACCTCGGAGCGGTGGCGGTGATCGCGATCTTCTACACCGCCGAGATCCACCTGGCCTCCCTCGGCTGGGCTGCGGGCGGGCTCGCCCTGTGCTTCGCGTTCAACCGGGCCGGGGTCGAGTCGCTCCTGGTCTACGTCGTGATCGGCCTGTTCGTCTGGTACGAGACCCACCACTCCGGCGTGCACGCCACCATCGCCGGCGTGCTGCTCGGCTTCCTCACGCCCACCGGCCGCTTCCGGTCGGAGCACGAGACCCTGGTCGAGCGGGGCCGAAGCGCCCTCGAGCACATCCGCGAGCTCTTGCTCGGCGAGGACGACGAGGACCAGATCGACTACGGCGGACACCAGCGGCACCACGCCGCCCAGCAGCTGAGTTGGCTCGGCCGGCGCAGCCTCTCGCCCCTCGACTTCCTGGTGAACCTGCTCGAGCGCCCCGTCGCCTTCGTGGTGATGCCGCTCTTCGCACTCGCCAACGCCGGCGTGGTGCTGGATGCCGCCACCTTCAGCGACCCGGAAGCCCTGCAGGTCGCCGTGGCCGTCGCCTTGGGCCTCGTCGTCGGGAAGCCGCTGGGCATCACGCTGTTCGCCTGGATCGCCGTGCGATCGGGCGTCGCCACGCTCCCGCGCGGCGTGAACTGGACCTGCGTCGCGGCAACCGGCGTGCTCGCCGGCATCGGCTTCACCGTCGCGCTCTTCGTGACGGCCCTGGCCTTCACCGAGGCGCCCGTGGCCACGGCCGGCTCGAAGGTCGGCATCCTGATCGGCTCGCTCGTGGCCACGATCCTGGGCGTGGCCGTGCTCGCCCGGTCGCTCCCCGCGGCCAGCGGGGCCGAGGCCTCCGGCCACTAGATCCGCCCTAAAGCCTCCTGCCTCCGCCCTACTTGCGCCCTCTGGCCTACGCCAGGAGGGGCCTCCAGAGCCGCCAGACCCGATTGTCCGGGCCGGGGAGGCCCCTGGATCCAGCATTCGTGCCCCGATTGTCCGGATTGTCGGGGATTGACCGGGTATCGTCCGGGTCCATACTCTGTCGTCCATGGACATGACCATCGAGCGCGACGCCGCCGGCGCGGCCGCCCCGGTCTACCGGCAGATCGCGGACGAGATCCGCCGCCGCGTCGATACGGGTGAGCTCGGCGCCGGAGACCGCCTGCCGCCGATCCGCTCCCTTGCGGAGCGGCTGGGCGTGAATCGCGACACGGTCAGCCTCGCCTACGAATCCCTCGCCTCGGAGGGCCTGCTCGAGGCGCGGGTCGGGCGGGGAACCTTCGTCCGGGCGATGCAGCCCCCGCCGCTGCCGGCCGGGCCGCCGGAGCTGCGGCTCTCGGCCGCCACCGAGCGGCTGCTCGACTACGAGCGCACCCGCCCCCGCTACGGCAACCCGGACGGCGCCATCCCGCTGCACGCCGTGGTTCCCGACCCCGCGCTGTATCCCCTCGACGCGTTCCGGCGCTCGCTCACGCGGGCGATGGCCCGCGAGGGCGCCGAGCTCCTCGGCTACGGCAGCCTCCAGGGCCACGAAGGGCTGCGTCAGGTGCTCGCCGAACGGCTCTCGGTGCTCGGTACGCGCGTCGGCCCCGAGTCCATCGTGCTCTCCCAGGGTGCGAGCCAGGGCATCGCGCTGGCGCTTCGGCTGTTCGCCGAGCGGGGCGATGCCGTCGCCGTCGAGGATCCGACCTACCAGAACGCGCTCGGCACCATGGTCGGTCTCGGGCTGCGACCCGTGGCCGTCCCGATGCGCACCGAGGGCGTCGACCTGCAGGCCCTCGATCGCGCACTCGCGCGCCCCGAGGTGAAGGTCCTCTACACGATCCCGACCTTCCACAATCCCCTCGGCACCTCGACCGACCTCGCGCACCGAGAGGCGCTGCTCGCGATCGCCGCGCGCCACGGCAAGCCCGTCATCGAGGACGCCTACGAGATGGACCTGCGCTTCGAGGGCCGTCCCACGCCGGCGCTCGCGGGCCTGGACGACTCCGGCCTCGTCGTGCAGCTGCTGTCCTTCTCGAAGTCGCTGTTCCCCGGCGTGCGCAGCGGCGCGCTGGTTGCGCGCGGTCGCCTGACCGATGCGCTCCTCGTGCTGCGCCACGCGGCCGACCTCGGCGGCGCGCTGCCGCTCCAGGCGGCGCTCGCCGACTTCCTGCGCTCGGGCGCCTACGACCGGCATCTGGTCAGCCTGCGCCGGGAGCTGCGGGCGCGGCGCGATGCCGCGGTCGAGGCCCTCGAGGCGTCGATGCCCGAGGGCACCCGCTGGGCCACGCCCGAGGGCGGCTACCAGCTGTGGGTCGAGCTGCCCGAATCACTCGACACCCGGGACCTGTTCGCCGACGCCCAGCGCCACGACGTGCTGTTCGCGCCGGGCTTCCAGTTCCATCCCGACGCGCGGGTGTCGAGCGCCCTGCGTCTGTCCATCGCCAACGCCAAGGCGGCGCAGATCCGCGAGGGGATCGAGCGCCTGGGCGCCCTGGCTTCCGAGCGCCTCGCCGCAGGAGCCGCCGGCTCCGCAGGCGGGACGCGCATCACCATCTGACACGAGGAGAGACCCATGAGTGAGAAGAAGACGGGGGCGCAGGCCTTCGAGATCAAGGTCGGCCTGGCCGAGCAGATGAAGGGTGGCGTGATCATGGACGTGACCACGCCCGAGCAGGCGAAGATCGCCGAGGACTCCGGCGCCGCCGCCGTGATGGCGCTCGAGCGCGTGCCCTCGGACATCCGCAAGGACGGCGGCGTGGCGCGCATGTGCTCCATCGCCGTGATCGAGGGCATCCAGAAGTGCGTCTCGATCCCGGTGATGGCGAAGGTGCGCATCGGCCACTTCGCCGAGGCCAGCGTCCTCGACGCCCTGGGCGTCGACTTCATCGACGAGAGCGAGGTGCTGACGCCGGCGGACGAGGCCCACCACGTGGACAAGCACGGCTTCCGCTCGCCCTTCGTGTGCGGCGCCCGCAATCTGGGCGAGGCCCTGCGCCGCATCGCCGAGGGCGCGGCCATGATCCGCACCAAGGGCGAGGCCGGCAGCGGCAACATCGTCGAGGCCGTGCGCCACCTGCGCCAGGTGAACGGCGACATCCGCGCGCTCTCCGCTCTGCGCAGCGAGGAGCTCGCCACCCGTGCCAAGGAGCTCGGCGCGCCGGTCGAGCTGGTTCGCCACGTGGCCGAGCACGGCAAGCTGCCGGTGCCCAACTTCGCGGCCGGCGGCATCGCCACCCCCGCCGACGCGGCGCTCTGCATGTCGCTCGGTGCCGAGGCGGTGTTCGTGGGCTCGGGGATCTTCAAGAGCGAGGATCCGGAGAAGCGCGCCCGCGCCGTGGTGCACGCCACCACCCATTGGCAGGAGCCGGAGGAGGTGCTCGCGGCCTCGCGGGATCTCGGCGACGCCATGCCGGGCCTCGAGCTCGACCAGCTCGCGGATCACGAGCGCTTCGCCGAGCGGGGCTGGTAGCGGCCCGATGGGATCCCCGCTGGTCGGCATCCTCGCCATCCAGGGCGACTTCGAGGCCCACGGCCGGGCCCTCGAGCGCCTGGGAGCGCGCACGCGTCGGGTGCTCCGCGATTCCGAGATCGCGGAGCTCGACGCGCTCGTGCTCCCGGGCGGGGAGTCCACCACGATCTCCAAGGGGATCGAGCGCCTCTCCCTGTGGGAGCCGCTGCGGGAGTTCGCCGCCTCGGGGCGCCCCCTGCTCGGGACCTGCGCCGGGGCCATCCTGCTCTCCCGACGGGCCGAGTCGCCGGGTACCGAGCACGACCCGGTGCCCACTCTCGGCGTCCTCGACGCCGTGGCCGCCCGCAACGCCTACGGGACCCAGGTCGACAGCTTCAAGAGCCGCGTCGACCCGGGCGCCGCGGCCGGCCTCGAGGGCTTCGAGTGCACCTTCATCCGCGCCCCGGTGCTCACCGAGCTGGGCCCCGAGGTCGAGGTGCTGGCGCGGGTCGAGGGGAGGCCCGTCCTGGTGCGCCAGCAGAACGTCTGGGCCAGCTGCTTCCACCCCGAGCTCGGCCTCGACGGCAGGGTCCAGAGGCTCTGGCTCGGCCTGTAGCCTTTCGCCCCAGGCGCCGGACTCGCGGCCCCCTGCGGCTCCCAGCGGGCTCTGCTATCCACCCCCATCCAGCGGGTCCTCCCGGGCCCTTCATCCACCTCGGCCCCAAGCAGGCCGGCACCTCGCGGGATTCGCCCTGCACCGCCGGCTGGACGGGCCCGGCCCACGGGCCCCGGCATCGCCGGACCCACGGGCCTGACCGCGAGGAGAGTTCGTGCGCGAGTACGAGACCACGTTCATCATCCAGCCCGAGATCTCGGAAGAGGGGTGCCAGGAGCTCCTCGGTCGGGTCGACGCGCTGCTCGGCCGTGAAGGAGCCGAGCGGCTGCTCCACGACGATCAGGGCCGGCGCCGCCTGGCCTACGAGATCAACAACTTCCAGAAGGGTCGTTACGTCACGACCTACTACCTGGACGAGCAGGGCAAGTCCGTCGAGCCCTTCGAGCGCCTGCTGCGGCTCGAGGAGTCGATCCTGCGCTTCCTGACCGTGATGGCCGACGACGACGTCAGCGATCTCGACGAGCGCCGCACGCGCGCCAAGGAGCAGGAGAAGCTCCAGGCCGAGCGCGCCCGCGAGCGCGCCGAGCGTGAGGCCGAGGAAGAGAAGGCCCGCCAGGAGGCCCGCGAGGCCGCCGAGCGCGAGGCGCAGCAGCGTGCCGAGATGGCCGCCAGCGACGAGGGCGCGCCCGCGCCCGCCGAAGGCGGCCCGAGCGCCGAGGGTGGCGACGACGCCGGCGAGCCCGCGGCCGCAACCGAGGAGACCCAGTCGTGAGCGAACCCACCGGACCGAGCGGCGGCGACAACGGCGGCGGCGACGCGCCCCGCGACTCCCGGCCCAGCCTGGGCGTTCCCCGCGCCGAGCGCGAGCGCATGGCCCAGGGCGGCGGCCCGCCCCGCGGCCCGCGCGAGGGCGGAGAGGGCGGAGGCCCTGGCGGCGGAGGCGGCGGCTTCGGCGGCCCCCGG
>JASJCN010000180.1 GCA_030065975.1 Myxococcota bacterium | reverse complement strand
TCCTGCGCGAGCAGGGCGTGAACGGCCAGGTCGAGATGGCGGCCGCCTTCGATCGCGCGGGCTTCGACGCGATCGACGTCCACATGAGCGACCTGATGAGCGGTCGCGCGACGCTCGCCGACTTCCGGGGGCTGGTCGCCTGCGGCGGCTTCTCCTACGGCGACGTGCTCGGCGCCGGCGGCGGCTGGGCCAAGTCGATCCTCTTCCATCCGCGCCTGCGCGACGACTTCGCCACCTTCTTCGCCGACCCGAGCCGTTTCGCGCTCGGCGTCTGCAACGGCTGTCAGATGCTCTCCGTGCTCGCCGATCTGATCCCGGGGGCCGAGGACTGGCCGCGCTTCGTGCGCAACCGCTCCGAGCAGTTCGAGGCGCGCGTCGCCCTCGTCGCGATCGAGGAGAGCCCGTCGATCCTGTTCCGGGGCATGGCCGGCGCGCGGCTGCCGATCGCCGTCGCCCACGGCGAGGGCCGGGCCGAAGGGGCCGGGGCCGACGCCCTCGTGGCCGCCCGCTTCGTCACGCCGGAGGGCGCACCGGCCGAGCGCTATCCTCAGAATCCAAACGGCTCGCCCCGGGGCGCGACCGCCTTCACCACGCCCGACGGGCGGGCCACGATCCTGATGCCGCATCCCGAGCGCGTGTTCCGACGGGTCCAGCTCTCGTGGTCGCCGCCCTCGCTCGCAGCCGCGGGCTACGACGAGGACTCGCCGTGGATGCAGCTGTTCCACGACGCCTACGACTTCGCCACCGAGAACCGCTGAAGGAGCCGCCATGGCCGAACTCGAGCTGAACGCCCAGCTTATGGATCCACCATGCCCGAGCTCGAACTGAATGCCCTCACGGCGACCGGCCCCCTCGACGGCCGCTACGCGTCGCGCACCCGCGGGCTGCGCGACCTGACCAGCGAGTACGGCCTGATCCGCGCGCGCGTCCGCGTCGAGATCGCGTGGTTCGAGCACCTGGCCGCGCTCCCCGAGGTGCGCGAGCTGCCCGCCCCGTCGGCCGACGCCGCCGCCTTCCTCGCGGCCCTCGCCCAGGGCTTCGGCCCCGAAGACGCGGCCCGGGTGAAGCAGATCGAGGCCACGACCAATCACGACGTGAAGGCCGTCGAGTACTGGCTGAAGGAGAAGCTCGCCGGGAACGCCGAGCTCTCGCCCCACGTGGAGTTCCTGCACTTCGCATGCACCTCCGAGGACATCAACAACACGGCCTACGGGCTGATCCTGAAGGAGGCCCGCGAGCGCGAGCTGCTGCCGACCCTCGACGCCCTGACCGGGCAGCTGCGCGAGCTGGCCCGCGAGCACGCCGAGCGACCCATGCTGTCGCGCACCCACGGACAGCCGGCGTCGCCGACCACCCTCGGCAAGGAGATCGCCAACGTGGTGGCGCGCCTCGCGCGTCAGCGCAGCCAGCTCGCCGCCGTCCCGATCCTGGCGAAGATGAACGGGGCCGTCGGCAACTACAACGCCCATCTCTCGGCGTACCCGGACATCGACTGGGCAACGGTGGGGCGCGACTTCGTCGAGGAGCGCCTCGGGCTCGAGTGGAATCCGCTCACCACCCAGATCGAGCCCCACGACGCCGTGGCCGAGCTCTTCGACGCCCTGGCCCGGGCCAACACGGTGCTGCTCGACCTCTGCCGCGACGTGTGGGGCTACATCTCGATCGGCGTGTTCCGCCAGCAGCCGGTGGCGGGAGAGGTCGGCTCGTCGACCATGCCCCACAAGGTCAACCCGATCGACTTCGAGAACGGCGAGGGAAACCTGGGCATCGCCAACGCGCTGCTCGGGCATCTCGCCGGAAAGCTCCCCGTCTCGCGTTGGCAGCGGGACCTCACGGACTCGACGGTGCTGCGTGCGATGGGAACCGCCCTCGGTCACACCGTGGTCGCCTGGCAGTCGATCCAGAAGGGGCTCTCGAAGCTCGCCGTCGACGAGGAGCACCTGGACCGGGAGCTCGACGCTGCCTGGGAGGTGCTGGCCGAGGCCATCCAGACCGTGATGCGCCGCTACGCGATCCCCGAGCCGTACGAGAAGCTCAAGGCCCTGACGCGAGGGCGGCGGATCGACCGCGCCTCGCTCCAGGAGTTCATCCAGGGGCTCGAGCTGCCCGAGGACGAGAAGCGGCGCCTCTCGGAGCTGACCCCGGCCCGCTACGTCGGCGCCGCGGCCGCGCTCGCGCGGAAGTCCGACAGCTAGCTCGCGAGAGTTATGCTGGGACCGATTCCCGTGCACGCTCGGCGGCCCGAAACCCCGGGCACGCTCGGCGGGCCCCGAACTGGTTGGACGAACCCACCGGAGACTCGATCCCCATGACGTCCTTGCCCGAGACCGTGCTCACTCGGCAATGCTCCGCCCGGGTGTTCCTGGCGAGCCTGGTTGCCGTGGCCGCACTTCTGCTCTTCTCGAGTGGCGCGGCGTGGGCCCAGGACGACGACGGCGTGCGCCGCGTCGACTTCTCGGTCTCCCGCGACGCGAGCGTCGACAACGACCGCGCGACGGCGGTGCTGCGCTTCACGGACGAAGACGAGGACGCAGCCGACCTGGCAGACCGGGTGAACGAGGCCATGCGTTGGGCGCTCGATCGCGCCCGCAAGGAGCGGGAGCTGCGCTCGCGAACCGGGACGTACCGCACCCACCCGGTGACCCAGGAGGGCAAGATCCGCCGCTGGCGCGCCATGCAGGATCTCGTGGTCGAAGGCGAGGACCTGAAGATCCTGACTTCGCTGGTCGGCGATCTGCAGAGCCGCCTCCAGCTGGCGTCGATCCACTTCGCCGTCTCGCCGGAGAAGCGACGGGCCCAGGAGGATCTGCTGATCGACGAGGCGCTCGAAGCCTACGCGCGCCGCGCGGCCCGCATCCGGGACGGGCTCGGAGCCGAGGCCTACGAGCTGGTCCACCTGTCGGTGGAGACGGACTCGACGGCGCCGCCGCCTCGCCCCTTCCAGGCCGAGATGGCCCGGACGCTCTCGGTGAGCGACGTGGCCCAGCCGGCTTTCGAGGCGGGAACCAGCCGCGTCGCCGTCCGGCTCCACGCGACCATCGAGCTGCGCGACGGCGATCTCCCCGGCAGCGCGGAGTAGCCCCCTGCCCTCCGCTCCGCCCACTCTCGTCGTCGGTGGAGGGCTGGCGGGGATCCGCTGCGCCCTCGAGCTGCAACGCCAGGGACGCGACGCCGTGCTGCTCGAGGCGTCGGATCGGGTGGGGGGCATCCTGCGCACGGACGTCGTGGACGGCTTCCGGCTCGACCGCGGCTTCCAGGTGCTGCAGACCGCCTACCCCGAGGCGCGCGCCTGCCTCGACCTCGATGCCCTCGATCTCCGCCCCTTCGATCCCGGCGCCGAGGTCTACGCAAGAGGGCGCTGGCGGCGGCTGACGGACCCCCTGCGCCGGCCGGGGAGCGCACTCGCGACCCTGCTCTCGGGGGTCGCGAGTCCCTCCGACGCGGTGCGCGTGCTGAAGCTGCGCGCCGAGGTCCGGGCCGGCAGCCTCGAGGAGCTGATGACGCGTCCCGCCCGGACGACCGACGCCGCCCTGCGCGAGCGGGGCTTCAGCGAGCGGATCATCGACGAGTTCTTCCGCCCGTTCTATCGCGGCGTGTTCCTCGAGCCCGATCTCGCCACGTCGAGCCGCATCTTCGAGTTCACCTTCCGCATGTTCGCCAGCGGCGACGTGTGTCTGCCCGCCGAGGGCATGGAGGCCATCCCGCGCCAGCTCGCCGCCCGCCTCGCCCCCGGCAGCGTGCGAACGAACACGGGGGTGCGGACCGTGGGCGCCGACCACGTGGTTCTCGACGACGGCTCCCGCCTCGCCGCCGAGGCCGTCGTGGTGGCGACCGGCGCGCGCGTGTCCCGCGAGCTCTGCCCCGAGATCCCGAGGCGCGATCACAACGCCGTCTCGTGCCTCTACTACGACGCACCGGCCCCACCGCGGCGCGGGCCCTGGCTGCTCCTGAACGGCTCGGGGCGCGGCCCCATCTCGCACCTGTGCGTGCCGAGCGAGACCGCACGGAGCTATGCACCCAAGGGCCGCTCCCTGGTGTCGGTCTCGGTGCTCGGCTGCGTCGACCCGGACGACTCCGTGGCCGACGAGCCCGTGCGCGCCCAGCTCACCCGCTGGTTCCCGGACGCGGCCTCCTGGAGACTCCTGCGCGTCGACCGCATCCCCGAGGCGCTCCCCTCCCAGGCGCCCGCCGACCTCGAGCCCGTCACCCGCCCGGTGGTGTTGCCCTCGGGTGTGTACGTGTGCGGCGGCCATCGCGAGACCGCGTCGATCGGAGGCGCTCTGCGCTCGGGACGGCGCGCGGCTCATGCCGTGCTCAGGCGCGCGGCTCACGCCGTGCCCAGGCGCGCGGCTCACGCCGTGCCCGGGCGCGCGGCTCACGCCGTGCTCGGTTCCGCTGGGAAGGCCCACCCATCGGGCTAGTGTCTCAGCATGCCGGCCGGTGCCTCCGATTCTGCCGCGCGCGGGGACCCGACGCGCTGGAGACGCCGGTCCATCTCGATCCCCGTGGTCTTCCTCGCCCTCGGGCTCTATGCCGGACTCGCTCCCCTCCTGCTGCCCGTGGCCCTGCTCAGCGACCTCCTCCGCTCGAGCCGCCTCGCCGCGACGCGCATCCTGCTCTTCGGGGGTGTGTATCTGGTCTGCGAGGCGGCCGGGATCCTGGCCAGCGCCGCGCTGTGGCTGGGCTTCGCAGGGCGCCGTTCGACGCCGGGCTACCTCGACGCACACCGGAATCTCCAGGCCTGGTGGGCGGCGGCGCTCTTCGGCGCGGCGTGCCGCCTCTTCGCGCTGGACGTGACGGTGCAGGGCCGCGTGGGCGACGGCCCGGTGCTCTTCTTCATGCGGCACGCGAGCATCCTCGACACGCTCCTGCCGGCCAACGTGCTGATCCGCGGCAGCGACCTGCGCCTGCGCTACGTGCTGAAGAGCGAGCTGCTGGTGGACCCCTGCCTCGACATCGTCGGGCAGCGCCTGCCCAACGTCTTCGTGAATCGCGACACGGGTCGCAGCAAGCCCGAGGTCGAGGCCGTGGCCGAGCTCGGCCGGAGCCTCGAGGCCGACGAGGCGGTGCTGATCTATCCCGAGGGCACGCGCGCGAGCCCGAGTCGCAGGGCGCGGCTCTTCGCCCGGCTCGAGGAAGCGGGCGACGCGAAGCGCCTGAAGCGCGCCCGCGACCTGCGCATGCTGCTCCCAGCACGCCCCGGCGGCCCGCTTGCTCTGCTCGAGTCGGCCCGTCAGGCGGACGTCGTGTTCGTGTCCCACGCGGGTCTCGACGGCATCACCCAGGTGCGCGACGCCCTCTCGGGCACCCTCGTCGGGCGCCGCATCGAGGTGGGACTGCGACGCGTGCCGCGGGCCGAGATCCCGTCGAGCCGCGAGGAGCGCCTCGAGTGGCTCGACTCCGAGTGGACCGAGGTCGACGCGTGGGTCGCCGAGCGGACCGAGGGCGCCTGAGTCGATGCTAGGATGCGCGCTCCGACGAGGGAGCGCTCATGATCCTGGACCGATTCAAGCTCGACGGCCGCGTGGCGATCGTCACCGGCGCGGGGCGCGGCATCGGCCGCGGCATCGCCCTTGCCTACGCCGAGGCCGGCGCCGACGTGGTATGCAGCGCGCGCTCCGAGGACCAGATCGCCGAGACCGCGGAGGCCGTCCGGGAGCGCGGGCGCCGGGCGCTGGCCGTTCGCTGCGACGTGCTCGAGCGCGCGGACCTCGAAGGGCTGATCGAGAAGACCCGGGAGGAGTTCGGCCAGCTCGACATCCTGGTGAACAACGCCGGCGGCTGGCCGCCGAAGGCCGCGCTTCGCACCAGCGAGAAGGACTTCGAGACGGCCTTCCGCTTCAACGTGACCAGCGCCTTCCTGCTGACGCGCTTCGCCGTCCCGCTCCTGGCCGCCTCGGAGAACGGAGGCGCCATCGTGAACGTCTCCTCGGCGGCGGGCCGCTTCGCCCAGCCGGGCTTCGCCGCCTACGGCACGGCCAAGGCCGCGCTCTCGTTCCTGACGCGCAACCTCGCGGCCGAGTTCGCGCCCAAGGTGCGCGTGAACGCGATCGCCGTGGGCTCGGTCGAGACCTCGGCGCTGGCGGGCATCCTCGACGACTCGCTGCGCAAGACCATGGAGGATGCGACGCCCATGGGTCGCATCGGGAGCGTCGAGGACATCGCCGCGTGCGCGCTCTACCTGGCGTCGCCGGCCGGGGGCTGGGTGACGGGGAAGGTCTTCGAGGTCGACGGCGGCATCGAGACGACGAACTTCCGCATGCCCACGGCGGACCTCTGAACCGGGTTCAGAGGGCCCTCCCAGCCGCGAGCGAAGAAGTGCAGCCGTCGTGCGGATCCGCACAGGGCCAGGCGCGCTTCGTCCTCCATCCTGGCCCTCGATGGAGAACCACGACGCCGACCCCGAATCCAGGAGCCCCGCTTCCCTCGCCCCGGACGACCTCGAGCTGATCGAGGCGATCCGCCGGCGCGACCCCGACGCCCTGGGCCTGCTCTACCAGCGCCACGCCCAGGCCCTGCTCGCCGTCGCCGGCCGGATCCTGCGCGACCCAGGCCTCGCCGAAGAGGCGGTGCTCGACGCCTTCCTGCAGCTCTGGCAGAACGTCCAGGCCTATGACCCGAGGCGGGCCACCCCCCGCGCCTGGCTGACCGTCCTCACCCGCAGTCGCGCCCTCGACACGCTCCGCTCCCGCCGCACCCGCACCCGTTTCCTGCTGTTCCTCGGCGGCATCCAGGAGCTGGCCGGCCTCGACCGGGCGGCCACCCACGAGGTCGGCCCTCTCGAGGGCCTGGCCCGGGCCGAGCGACGCGGGCGCCTGGAGCGCGCCCTGGCCGGCCTCGACCCGCGCCAGCGGCAGGCCGTCGAGCTCGCCTTCCTCGAAGGGCTCACCCACCCCGAGATCGCCGACCGGCTCTCCCTTCCGCTCGGGACGGTGAAGACCCGGATCCGCAGCGGCCTGAAGCGCATGCGCGAGCACATCGATGGCCTGCCCGATCCCGGATACCTGGTTCCCTAGACCCGGATTCAAAGGCATTCTGCCCCTCTCGGGCCCCGGGAATCGCGTGATGGCGGTACGCGCTTAGCTGCGGTAAACCCCCGGAATCATTGACGGTCGTGCACGGCATCCGGGTTCGACGAGGCGCCCTAAAACGGCGTCTCAACTCGAACGAGGGCGCCACCCACCGTGGCCGATAGGCCACAATCGAGGTGGGTTGAAACCGTGATGCGGGCTTCACTCGAGGTCGGGGGGGTGCTCCCCACCGACGGTGGAGTCGAGACGCGAGCGACGAGTTCGAAGAGGTCGAGGGTGGCGGATCCTTATTCGGGCCTGGAGGGAGGCGCGGGCCGTAGAGCGCGCTTCCGGGCCCCGCGATTCCGGGCACGGGATCTGGCGGGGGGGCTGGCCCCGAGCTTCGAGCTCGGAGAACGGACCGCGAACCTGCTCAACGTGAGCCGGACCGGGGTCGCGTTCGAGGGAGCGGCGCATGGCGGGCCCGGCGCGGATGCCGACCGGGGCGACTGCCTGACGGTCCGCATCCACTACGCGGGAGAGTCGGCGTTCGAGGCACGCGGCCGGGTGGTACGACGCGACGGCGACGGGCGGCTCGCGCTGCGCTTCGTCGATCAGCTCTTCGACCTGGATCACGTGCGCAGCATCGGCCAGCGCGTGGCCTTCGAGAGCCTCGCGCGAAAGGGCACCTCCGCCTACGACGCCGTGCCCGCCGAGCACCGCCGGATCTGCGCCGAGATCGGCCTCTTCCTCAACTACTGGCGCGAGACCCTCGACGCGCGCGAGGCCCTGCTCGCCGAGGGCGACGAGGGCGAGGCCGAGAGCCGTGAGATCGAAGCCTCGCTGCTGCCGCGGCTGCGCGAGGAGTGGCAAGCGCTGCGGCTCGAGGCCGCCACCGTGTCGAACGCGATCCCCGACGACCACCCGGCCTATCGCGCCAGCAAGCGGTACACCGAGCTGCAGCTCACGCCCCTGCTGCGCCCCTCGCCCTTCCTCTGGCGCTGCTACGAGAAGCCGCTCGGCTATCCCGGCGACTACGTGGCGATGGGCTGGATGTACGAGCGTCCCCGCCAGGCACCGACGATCTTCGGGCGGCTGCTCGACGAGCTCGGCTACGACGAACGCCTCGCGGCCACGGTGCCCGACCGCAAGCGGCTCCTGACCAGCGCCCTCGCGGGCCTGGTCGCCGAATCCCCCGGGAGTCATCGCCTCCGCGTGCTCAACCTGGGGGCGGGGCCGGCCGGCGAGGTCGAGGACTTCCTCGTCCAGGCCGAGACCCTGCGTCCCATGACGATCGTGCTCGTCGACCAGGACGAGGATGCCCTCGCCCTGGCCCACGACCGGCTCGGACAGGCGGCGCTGCGGCACGGCGACGCGATCGAGATCGAGTGCCGCTACCTCTCGTTCCGCCAGCTCTTCTCCCGCCCCGACCTGATGCAGGAGGTCGGCGAGCTCGACCTGCTCTACAGCGCCGGGCTCTTCGACTACCTGCCGGACGCGATCGCCATCGATCTCGTCCGCAGCTGCGCGCGATTGCTCGCGCCCGGCGGTCGGCTCGCGGTGGGAAACGCGGCGCGGGACCACGACGTCCGCTTCGTCCCCGAGTTCCTGCTCGACTGGCACATGATCTACCGCGCCGAGGCGGACATGCATCGCCTCGCGAGCGGCCTCGACGTGCCGGCCCAGGCGAGTCTCGGGCGCGACTCGAGTCAGGCCTGGCACTTCCTGACGATTCAGCGCGAAACGCACGAAGGACGACGATGAACACCTCGACGGGCGCCTCGCAGAAGGCGATCGGATCCCACTACGACGTCGGCAACGACTTCTACCGGCTCTGGCTCGACGACTCGATGACGTACTCGTGCGCGCTCTTCGAGAGCCCGGACGAGACCCTCGAGACGGCCCAGGCGCGGAAGCTCGAGCACCACATCCGGGAAGCCCGGGCCGAGGGAGCCCGCCGGGTCCTCGACATCGGCTGCGGCTGGGGCTCGGTCCTCTCGCGGCTCGCGGCGAAGGACGGGCACGAGCAGCTCGTTGGCCTGACCCTCAGCGAGGCCCAGAAGGCGTACGTCGACGCCCTCTCGCTGCCGCGGACCGAGGTGCGGCTCGAGAGCTGGGCGGACCACCACCCCGACGAGCCCTACGACGCCATCATCAGCATCGGCGCGCTCGAGCACTTCGTGCGGCCGGAAACTCCGGCCGACGAGCGGATCGCGACCTACAGCCACTTCTTCGAGAGCTGTCGCCGCCTGCTCAAGCCGGGTGGCTACCTCTCGCTCCAGACGATGGCCTACGGCGTGGGTAGCTTCGTGAAGGGCGCCCTCTCTACGATCTTTCCCGAGTCCGACCTGCCGCGTCTCTCCCAGCTCGCCGAGGCGATGGAGAAGACCTTCGAGCTGCGCCGCCTGCGCAACGACCCCTCGCACTACGCGCGCACCGTGCGCATCTGGCGCCAGCGCCTGGAGAAGAACCGCGCCCTGGCCGTCGAGGCCGCGCCCGCCGAGCGCGTCGTGCACTTCGAGAAGTTCCTGGAGGCGGGAGCGCGAGGCTACGACGCTCGCATCTTCCACCTCTACCGCATGACGCTGCGCCGGCTCGACGCCGACCTCGCCTAGCCGGTCCGTAGGCTTCTTGTCGCGCTGGAGCCGGCAACGCCAGCTGCCCGAGCGCCTGGTGGGTGCGTGCCACGACCACCCGGCCCGGGTCTTCGTCGTGTGGCTCGGGCTCACCCTTCTTTCGAGCGTGGGCGTGCTCCACCTAGAGGTGGACACCTCCACCGACAGCATCCTCGACCGCAGCAGCCCGGCCTTCGCCTTCCACAAGCGCAGTCACCAGCTCTTCGGCGGCGAGGAGATCCTGGTCGCAGCCCTGCACTCAGAGGAGGCCTTCGACCCCGAGACCCTGGCACGCGTGGAGAAGCTGAGCGCCGAACTCGAGAAGCTCCCGGACGTGCGCCGGGTGGACAGCCTGAGCACCGTGCCGCTGATCCGCTCGAGCCCGGACGGCCGGCTGGACCTCGACCCCGCCCTCGGCGGCGCGCCGCCCTCGACGGAGGCCGAGCGCCGGGAGCTCGAGGCCCGGATCCTCGCCGATCGGATCGCGGGCAACAGCCTGATCTCGACCGACGGGCGGGTGGTCGCCGTGAACCTCGTGCTCGACGGCGACACCCAGGGCCGCTTCCTCGAGCTGGTCCAGGCGACTCGCGAGCAGCTGGACGGGCGTCCGGGCTGGGTCTCGGGGGTGCCGGTGTTCCGCACCGAGATCAACACGCGCACCCAGAGCGAGATCCTGTTCTTCGTGCCCATCACGGCGGCGATCATCGGCGCGCTGCTCTTCCTCTTCTTCCGTTCGGTCGCTGCGGTGGTGATCCCACTCCTCGCCGGCGCCCTGGGCTCGTGGCTGATGCTCGGCGCCATGGGCGCCGTCGGTACCCCGCTGACGCTGATCTCGATGATCCTTCCCTCCGTGGTGCTGGCGCTGGGCTGCGCCTACGTGATGCACCTGTTGACCGCCGCGGCGCGCGACCGCGAAGAGGGTGGGCTGCGAGAGGCCCTCTGCGAGGTGGCGTTCCCGGTGGCGCTGTCGGGTCTGACGACGGCCATCGGCTTCGTCTCCATGGCGATCGTGCGCGTGCCCGGCGTGCGCGACGCCGGTGCCTTCGGCGCGCTCGGTGTGCTGGCCGTGCTCGCGGCCACGCTGACCCTGGTGCCCGCCCTGCTCCAGCGCTTCCGGATCCCGGCGCGGGCCGCCTTCGGCTCACCCACCCTGCGCGGACCGGTGCGCGAAGCCCTGCTCGGCCTCGCGGCCCGCGCTCCCGGCCGGGTGATCGGAGCCTGGGCGGCGCTCTTCGCCGTCCTGATGGTCGGGCTCGCCTGGCTGCCCGTCGAGACGGACGCGACCCAGTGGTTCCGCGAGACGGCGCCCGTCCGCGTCGAGTATGACGAGATCCGCACGCGGCTCTCGGGGATCAGTCCGGTCAACATCGTGATCGATGCACCCGACGACCGGAGCGTCATCGAGGAGCGCGCCCTGCGCGACATCGACGCCCTGACGGCCTACCTCGCCTCGCTTCCCGAGGTCGGAAAGGCCGTCGCCTTCACCGACCCCCTGCGCCAGCTCCACGGCGGCTTCGTCGGCGACGCGAGCCAGCCCCTGCCCGAGGGCGAGGAGCTGGTGGAGCAGTACCTCCTCCTGCTCTCGTCGGTGGAGCCCCTTCGCGACCTCATTACCGACGACCGACGAGCGGCGAACGTGCTGCTGCGCGTGGACGACAACGTCTCCGGCACCCTGCGCGGCGTCGCGCGCAAGGCCGAGGCGTGGTGGCAGGAGAACGGCACGCCAGGCTATCGCGCCCAGGGCACCGGCACGATGTTCGAGTTCGCCCGGGCGGAGGACGAGCTCGTGATCGGGCAGCTGCGCGGGCTCGCGATCGCCGTCGGGTGCATCGCCGTCGTGCTGCTCCTCGTGCTGGGCTCGGCGCGCCTCGCGCTCCTGGCCATGGTGCCGAACGCGCTGCCGACCGTCGCGATCTTCGGCTTCATGGGGCTCGTCGGCATCGCGCTCGACGCGGGAACGGTGCTGCTCGGCAGCCTGGCTCTCGGCATGGCCGTCGACGACACCATGCACATCGTGAGCGGCTACCACTCGGCGAAGCGGGCGGGCCTCGACGGCCTCACGGCCCTCGACCGCACCCTGCGCCAGACGATTCCCGCACTCGTCTACACCACGCTCGTGGTGAGTGCGGGCTTCGGCGTGCTGGGCCTCTCGGACTTCACCTTCATCCGGAATCTCGGGCCGCTCACGGCCGGAATCATGGGCGTCTGCCTCGCGGCGGACGTGATCCTGCTGCCGGCGCTCCTGCTGCTCCGCCGGGACGCCCGAGCTTCCGTGAACGCCCCGGGCTGATCGGGCGGCCATTCCTCAAGCCTCCCCGAGGGGTTGCCGATTCGTCCTGCATGTCCGAGGGCATGGATGGGGGAGCCGTGCGCGATGCCGAGGCGCGCGCGGTGGAGGCCGAGGAGCTCGCGGCCGAGGCCGCGGAGCGCCGGCACTTCGAGGCCACGCGCCTCCCGCGGCACGTGCGCAGCTGCGCCGGGGTCGCGTTCACCATCAACACCGCCTTCATGGTGCTCGACGCGTTCGCCTACCCCGAGCACCTCGGCCTCTTCGCGGCGATCCGGCTGGCCCTGAACGCGCTGTTCGTTCTGATCTGGCGCTACGGAGCGGAGCACGCGCCGAAGCTCTCCGAGTGGGCCATCGGGCTCTCGCTCGGAGCCGCCATGCTCTCGATGGTCTACGCCACGGGCGGGCCCACCAGCGGCTACTTCGTGGGGCTCATCCTCGTGCTGGTCGGGATCGGCGTGCTGCTGCCGCTCTCGGGCCGCGAGGCCGCGGTGCTGGGCATGAGCTTCGTGATCCCCTACGCGATGACGCCGCTCTTCTCGGAGGCGCCCCTCGACGTCCGCGACTTCGGCATCCGGCTCGTGTTCGTGATCTCGGGCGCGCTCGAGTGCGTCTGGAGCTGCACCTTCCTCGACTCCCTGCGCCTCCAGGACTTCCGCATGCGCCGCGAGATCGAGCAGGCGCGCGACCACCTGAAGCAGATGGACGCCGTCAAGTCGCGCTTCACGGCGAACATGCACCACGAGCTGCGCACGCCGCTCACGCTGAT
>JASJCN010000179.1 GCA_030065975.1 Myxococcota bacterium | reverse complement strand
TCGGCGGGCTGGCCTGGGGCTTCGAGCAGATCGCGGGCGAGCGCGAGCCCCAGGTGGTGTGGTCGGTGGCGTTCCTCGAGCAGCAGGTCCGCGACGCGGTGCTGCGCTACCTGGCCGTCGCCCACTTCGGCCGCGGCAGCGGCGCCTTCCAGGAGCGCGCGCGCCCCGCCTACTGGGGAGCCGCCGTCGACGCCGCCCTCGAGCCCCACAAGGGCACCCTGAAGAGCCTGTTCCGGCGTGCGCGCGACGCCGGCGAAGGCTCGCGCGCCGATCTGCGGAACGATCTGCGATCCGAGCTCGACGCCATCCTGCGCGGCGCGGTCGAGCGGGTGCTCCCCGACTTCTATCCGGGCTGCGAGCGGTTCCTGCGCAGCACGGATCCGAGCTGAGGCGCCCTACGGATCGATCGGCGCTGAGCCGCCTTGCGGATTGATCGGCGCTGAGGCGCCTTACAGCTTCCCGTTGCGCACGTCCTCGAGGGACACCACGCGGGTGCGCGGCTCGGGGTGGTGCTCGGCGCGTACCCAGCGCACGCCCATGGTGCCGCGGTGGTGGCCCGCCGTGTCGAGCCAGTTGGGGACGCCGGGATCCTCGGCCGCGACGACCAGCCGGAAGGAGCCGTCGTCCTCGAGCACCGCGCTCCCGCTGTTCAGGTGCACGTTGCGGTTGCGGTAGTCGAGGGACTCGGCCCAGATGTTGCCCAGCTGGAAGTTCCAGTAGTGACAGGGGGGCGGCGTCGCCTCGATCACCAGGGCCTGGTCGGGCTCGAGCTCCCAGAGCCCGAGCCACAGCCGCACGTTGGGGTCGCCGCCCACCAGCCGGTGGTTCTCGGCATCGGGCAGGTGGAAGGCGTTCACGGGCGCGTGGTTGCGGAAGTCGACCACCCAGTTCGCGAACCACTGGGCGCAGCCCATGGCGTAGAGCGCGGCGCCCTGGAGCGCGCCCGGCACCCGAGCCGGGTCGAGGGGATCGGGAGGTGCTCCCTCTGCGTCCAGGCACTCGATCCGGATCGTCACCTCCTTCTCGTTCGCGCGGTCGAGGAAGGTCTGGCGGACCAGGATCTGCTTGGTGTCGGGCACCATGCGCAGCCAGTTGCCGGCATGCTCCTTCTGGCTCGCGATGATCTCGAAGCGGCCCTCGGAGTCGAGCACGAGCTCGGAGTCCTCGAGGTGGCCGGCGCCTCCGGTGATCTTGTCGGTGGCGGCGAAGTTCTGGTTCTGGGCGGCGAAGCTCAGGTAGTGGATGCTCCCCCGCGTCCCCGTGAGCCGGTAGGTGTAGGCGGGGTTGATCGCCGCGCCCAGGTAGTAGTTGTCGGGGTTGTCGAGGCCCATCTTCACGCCCTCGGGCATGGCGCGCAGGACGGGATGCTTGGGCCCGAGCCCCTCGGCGAAGTTCACCAGGCCGCCGCGCAGCAGGCGCGACAGGTAGCGGAGGCCCTCGCCCTTCTCGAAGGGGGTGGCGTCGATGTCGTCACGCAGGAGGACGGCGCCGGCCTTCTTCAGGGTCTCGCAGAAGTCGTCCCAGGCCTCGGCCGTCTCCACCCGGGCCACCGGGTCGTCGCTCATCGCTGCCTCCTCGTTCGGGTCGAAAAGCTACCGCAGGCGGCCCGGACGCAGGCGAAGGACGCGGCTAGAAGAAGCCGCCGAAGTGCCCGATGGCGGCGATCCCCCCGGTGAGGACCCAGAGGCCGACCACCATGCGGACCGTCGGGCCTCGAAAGCCGCTGCGGCGACTCACGTCGAAGCTCATCCAGGCCACACCGGCCAGCGCGGCCAGGGCGAAGGGCCGGCGCTCGAGGGACATGAGGACGATCGAGGCCAGGAAGGTCGCCATCACCAGCGCCATCACGACGAGCAGCCCCCAAAGGCTCGAGTCCTCGTAGAGCGGGGCCAGCAGACGATCCACCGAGCTACGGGGGTCGTCCTGGGGGACGTCGGGCGTCTCGTCGGGTTCGCTCATCGGCCGGCGTGGAGGCCGCGCGCGATCAGCGCGTCGGCGCCGCCACGGGGCGAGCGCCGGACTCCTGGGCGCGTCGCTCTTCGAGCTGCGCGCGCTGCATGGCGCGGCGCAGCCAGATCACACCCCCGCCGATCGCGCCGAGGGGGAGCACGCTCAGGAAGACCGTCGTCCAGATGAAGGCGCTGCGCGACTCTTCACTGTTGCCGCCGGTGCAGACGGCGCAGGCCTGGGCGAGCTCGGGCGCGGCCACGACGAGCGCCGCGAGGACGACGGGGAGCGCGGCCCTCACCAGTAGACCACCCCGTACACCACCGGCCAGACGCCGACGACGAAGTACCAGAACACCGCTGCGGTGGCGAGCTGGCTCGGCTGCAGCCAGCCGCTCAGCATGCGGCGGCCGGTGCGCGCCAGCATCCACAGGGCGGCGATCGCGTGGGCCGCGTGTACGCCCACGATCAGGTAGAAGAAGCTGCCGAGCGCGCTCGACTGCAGGGTGAGCCCCTGGCCGATCAGCTGCACCCACTCGAAGCCCTGGAAGAGCACGAAGCCGGTGCCCAGGGTGAGCGCGGCGAAGAAGGGCTTCCTCGCGGACTCGCGGTCGCGCGAGAACTGCCGCTGCGCGTGGATCAAGAGGGCGCCGCTGGCGAGCAGCACCAGGCTGTTGGCGGCCGTCGCCTCGATGGGAAGCCGCGGCTGCCCCGGCGGCGGCCAGACGGTGGCGCCGGCCTTGGCGATGGCGAAGGCGCTGATCATCCCTGCGAAGAGCATCAGCTCCGTCAGGAGGAAGAGCATCATCCCGAGGACGCCGTCCGACACGACGGGCGTCCGCGGCGGGACGTCGACGGCCTGGATGTTTCCGATTCCGCGACTTCGCATGGGTCTTGGGGGGACTCCGGGCGCGCGAGGTGGGATGGGGCGCCTGCTCGAGCCTAGCGGGCTAGTGGTGATCGTCTCCGTGGCCGTCCTCACCGCCGTGGGCCAGGGCGGCCTGCCGAGCGGCATACTCGGCCTCCTGCTGCTGCCAGAGCGGCTTCTCCCAGCCGGAGCCTTCGCTCTTCATGACGTCCGGAGCGGTGCCGGCGTAGAGCAGGAACATGAACACCAGGCAGGTCACGACGATGTAGGAGACGAAGGCCTTCTCCGCCGTCATGTGCATGAAGTTCTTCACCACCAGGTAGGCCTTGTAGGCCGCGATCCCGAAGGCGGTGACGAGCGTGATGGCCTGGATCTCGGTGTACTCGCCGATGAAGGGGCCGACGACGGAGATGATCAGGAGCACCACCAGGATGCCCCAGATGCGGATGTAGTTGTGCTCGTGGCCGTCGTGGGCGTGGGCGTCTTCGCTGTGTTCTGCTTCGCTCATGGTCTCACTTCGCGATGTAGAGGAGCGGGAAGAGGAAGATCCAGACGACGTCGACGAAGTGCCAGTAGAGGCCCACGTTCTCCACCCGGTGGAGGTGCTCGCCCTTCGCGGCGCTCTTCGCGACGTAGTACATGCAGATCGCACCGGCGAGCACGTGGGAGGCGTGGATGCCGGCGGCGGTGTAGTAGAACGACCAGAAGGTGCTCGAGGCGATCGTGTACCCGTGGGTGATCTCCTCGGTCCACTCGAAGGCCTTCACGATCATGAATGTCACGGCGCCGACGATCGTGGCCCAGAGCAGCTTGGACGCCTTCTTGCCGTCGCCCTTCTCGGCGGCCTGGTGGGCCAGCACCGCCGAGAGGCTCGAGGTGAGCAGCACCATCGTGTTGAGGGCGCCGATCCACGTGTTGGTGTGGGCGGCCTCCTCCGACCAGCCGCCGTGGGCGAGCCGGTGCATGATGTAGGAGGCCAGGACGCCGCCGAAGATCACGATCTCCGAGCCGATGAGCCACCAGACGGCGAGCTTGCCCGTGGGCATGCCCGCCGCGCTGCGGGTGGTTGCGATGGGTGTACCGGACATGTGCTCTTCCTAGGCCTTCTGCTCGGCCGGCGGCTCGTTCTGAGGCCAGTAGTCCTCGTCGTGGTCGGGATGACTGAACTCGTAGGGGGCCCGATAGACGGTCGGCAGGCCGTCGGGGAAGTTGCCGTGGGGCGGCGGCGAGGGCGCCACCCACTCCAACGTGTTGGCCTTCCACGGGTTCTTCTCGGCCTTGCGTCCCCGGAACATGCTGTAGAAGAAGTTCCACAGGAAGATCACCTGGAACGCCAGCATGATCAGCAGGGCCACCGTCGCGAACTCGCGCCAGGGCTGCATCTGAGCCAGCTCCGGGTAGACCGTGAAGTCCGCGATGCGGCGATGCTGGCCGCCCGCGCCCAGGAAGAAGAGCGGGATGAAGATGCCGTTGAAGGGGATGATCGTTCCCCAGAAGTGCACCTTGCCCCAGAACTCGTTCATGTGCCGGCCGAACATCTTCGGGAACCAGTAGGTCACGCCCGCGTAGGTTCCGATGATCGCGATTGGGAAGAACGTGTAGTGGAAGTGGGCGAGCACGAAGTAGGTGTCGTGCATGTAGATGTCGCCACCGCTCGCGCCCAGGTAGATGCCCGTCACGCCGCCGATCAGGAACTCCACCAGGAAGGCGAGGGCCCAGAGCATCGGCGTCGAGTACTCGATCGACCCCCCGTAGAGAGTCGCGATGTACACGAAGAGCATCTCCGCGATCGGCACCGAGATGAGCAACGTCGTCACCGTGAAGACGTGCGCCATGCGTGGATCGATGCCGGCCACGAACTGGTGGTGGGCCCACACCGTGAAGCTCAGCACGCCGGTGCCGAACACCGTGTAGAGGATCGTGCGGTAGGCGAAGAGCTTCTTGCGCGAGAAGGTGGTGATGATCTCGGCCACGATGCCCATGGCCGGGAGCAGCACGACGTAGACCTCGGGGTGCCCGAAGAACCAGAAGAGGTGCTGCCAGAGGATCGGATCACCGGCCCGGTCCGGGTCGAAGAAGGCCGTCCCCAGGTTCTGGTCGAAGAGCATCATGATGGCGCCGGCGATCAGCGGCCCCACCGAGGCCATGAAGAGGATGCTCGCCACGACGATCATCCACACGACCATGGGCACGTCGTAGAGCTTCATGCCCGGCGCTCTCGAGTTCATCGCCGTGGTGATGAAGTTGATGCCGCCCAACAAGAAGGCCACGAATTCGAGCGCGACGGCGACCACGAATATCGTCGAGCCCAATTGGGTGAGGCTGTACTCCGCCTTGGTCGAGAGTGGCGGGTACATCGTCCAGGCCCCGCCGAAGCCGCCGCCGGAGACGAAGAACGACGACAGCAGCACCACCGCCGAGAGCAGGAAGATCTGGTAGCTGAGGCGGTTCAGCTTCGGAAACACCATGTCGTCGCAGCCGAGCATCAGGGGGATCAGGTAGTTCCCCATGGCCGCGATCAGCACGGGCATCGCCACCCAGAAGATCATGATGGCGCCGTGGTTGGTGACCAGCTGGTTGTAGTCGTTGGGGGTCACGAGGCCCCAGCCCGGGACCTCCATGCCCGGATACGCCAGCTGCATGCGGAAGGCGTAGGCGAAGAAGCCGCCGATCAGCGCCATCGCCATGCCCGTGAACATGTACTGCATGGCGATGACCTTGTGGTCGGTGGAGAAGACGTACTTCTCCCAGAAGCTCTGCTCGTGATGACCGAGGTCGTGCTCTTCGTGGGTGGCGGGTGCGGTCGCCATGTCTACTCCTGAGCCAGAACGGTGGAAGAGGCGTCGTTCGCCGCCACGCCCGAGGGCAGGTGCCGGTTCATCCAGGCCATGTGCTCGGCATGGGTCTCGATGAAGATCCGTGCGGGCATCAGGCCGTGGCCGATGCCGCAGATCTCGGCGCATTGGATGTCGTGCTCACCGGTGCCGGTGGCCTTGAACCATCCCGTGATCACCCGGCCGGGGATCACGTCCTGCTTGAGGCGGAAGACGGGCACGGAGAAGTTGTGCAGCACGTCCCGCGACTCGAGCTTGAAGTGGTACATCGTGTCGACGAGCACGTGGAGCTCGTCGTTCATGGCGATGTCGTCGGCGGTGTCGATCTCGCCGTCCGGCCCGGGGTGGATGAAGGTCCAGGCCCACTGCTGGGCGACCACCCGGATCGTCTGCTCGGCCGGCGGCAGGGTGATCTTGACGTTGTGCCAGGTCATCACCGCGAAGACGAGGATCGCGACGTCGAACACGAGCACCGCGTGATGGGCGTTGGAGACGATGTTCTTCGGAAACTTCTCTTCACCCGTCAGGTAGAGCGCCTTCACGCCCTCCTGCCGGCGGAAGCGCCACATCAGCCAGAAGAACACGCCCTGGGTCAGGATGAACCAGCCCGTGGTGATGTAGAAGATCAGGTCGAAGACGAAGTCGATGTCGCCTGCGTAGGTGGAGAGCTGGGGAACGTACTGCTCGATCATGCTTCGCCTCTACAGGATGAAGATGAAGACGACGGCGATGAAGGCGCCCACGCCGGCCATGGTGATGTAAAAGGTCCGTTTGACGAGCTCGTCTGCGGGCCAGGGCTTGGCCATGGTTGCTCCTTGAAGTCGCTCGAGGTCGGTCAGTTCGACCCGCGTAGGGTCTCGATGTAGGCGATGACGTCCTTCATGGCCTGCTCGTCCTCGAGCGTCATGGCCATGGGCCACATCGTGGCGCCGGCCGAATCGCGCGGATCGCGGCCTCGGATGCCGTTCTTGTAGTTCTTGAGCTGGGTGAGCGCGTACCAGTCGCTGATCTGCACGATCGGCGGCGCCTGGAGCGCCTCGTTGCCCAGGCCGTCGGCGCCGTGGCAGGCGATGCAGAGCGAGTAGGAGGCCTGGCCCTTCTCGGGATCGCCGCCGCTCAGCAGCGGCTCGGGGTACTTCGGCTCGAGGCTCGCGACGTAGGCGGAGACCGCCGCGAAGTCGGCGTCGCGCGTGTCCGGCCGGTTGAAGTAGAGCGTCATCGGGCGCATGCGCATGCCGCCGATGTCGTCGGGATGGCGTCCGCGGATGCCGCCGTAGAACTTCTTCAGCTGGCTCTCGACGTACCAGGCGGGCAGGCCCGCGATCGACGGCGCCAGCGAGAGCGGCACGCCCTCACCCTCGACCCCGTGGCACTGGCTGCAGAGGCCGTAGAGCTTCTCGCCGCGCTCGAGGTCGCCTTCGGCGAAGGCACCTCCCGAAAGTCCCATCACCAGTCCGATCGTCGCGGCGGCGGCGAAGAGGATCCTTCGCGCGGACCTGCCTGCGTGCGGACCGGATCCAACTGCGAATCCCATCTCGGCCCCTTCCGTTCTCGGCACCGTTCTCGCCACTCCCTCTGCGGCTCGGGCCCCTCGGTCACGACCGAAGGGGCCCACGACTTCTCGGGACGAGCGCGTTTGGGCGCGCGTCCCCGGCCGGAAGGAGCCGCGAACGCACGGCACCCTCCGAGGCGCATCGCACGCACCCGGGTTCCCTACACCCGGGAGGCGGATCGGGGCGCCTGCTGCGCTCGGGAGTTAGCCCACTACGGAGCGATCCTCAAGCACCCCCGGACTGATTCCAAGTCAGCGAAAACACGGGGAAAACCGGCGATGGAAGGGTGCCGGAAAGTGGACTTCGGGGTCCCCTTCGAACCCCGTGGGGGTGTCCAACTTTCGTCCAGCCGACGTCTATGTCGCCGTCCAAGGCCAGTGATAGAGCATCGCGTAGATCACCACTCCGGTGATCGAGACGTAGATCCAGATCGGCCACGCCACCCGGGCCAGTCGGCGGTGTGCGTCGCGTCGATCCTGTCGGCCGAGCCAGATCAGGCGGATCGCCAGCACCGGCACGCTCATGGCCAGGACCACGTGGGTGAGCAGGATCCCGAGGTAGATCCCCCGCGCGATGCCCTCGCCGGGGAAGGGCGTGTTCTCGAAGTCCTTCCACACCTTGTGGGAGACGTAGAAGAAGAGGAAGAGCGCCGAGACG
The DNA here is from genome assembly GCA_030065975.1 of Myxococcota bacterium. Classification (GTDB taxonomy): domain Bacteria; phylum Myxococcota_A; class UBA9160; order UBA9160; family UBA6930; genus JASJCN01. The sequence goes on along the minus strand of JASJCN010000179.1, from coordinate 4,678 downwards.
GCGAAGGCGGCCGTCATCAGCCGGGCGTGAGTCACGTACTCGCGGCGCTTGGCGAAGCTGCGCGCCACCACCAGGAGCACCGTGGCGGTGGCGTTCAGGGCTGCGTTCAGGGCGGGTAGGAAGGAGAGATCCATTTCGGCGGACTCGGCGGGCTCGGCGGCGGGCTCAGGCGGCTTCGTTCTGGGGCTGTGCCATGGGTAGCGCCGTCCCGAGCAGTGCCACGCCGAAGAGCAGCCCGCCGGCCACGTGGAAGGGCGCGATCTGGCTCAGGTCGTAGAGGCCGGCCACCAGGGGGCCCACGACCCGCGCGAGCGAGGCGCTCGACTGGAAGGTGCCCATCACGATGCCCTGGCTCCCGGCCCCGGCCTCGAGGGAGGCCAGACCCATCAGCGAGGGCTGGGTGATGGCCCGACCGACGACGGCCAGCACGAGCACCGCGACCAGCGGCGCGAGCCCCTCGGTGAGGGGGATCGCGATGAAGGCGACGCCGAGGAGGAGGCTCCCGCCGATCACCAGCGAGCGCTCGCCGAAGCGCTTGACCAGGGCGCGGGTCCCGCCGCCCTGGATGCTGCCCATCAGGATCGCCATCGCGACGAGCAGCAGGCCGAACTGCTGGGCGTTCCAGCCGAACCGGTCGCGCACGAAGTACGCGAACACGACCTCGAGCTGGGTCACACCGACGGTGAAGGCGAAGTACGCGAGGCAGAGCCGCAGCAGCGCCGGCCGCCGCAGCACCTCGAGCCGGCTCGACGGCCCCGCCTCCTCGCTGTCGGCGCGCCGCCCGGGCTCGGGCAGCGCGACCAGGGCGAAGATCCAGTTCAGCGCCGAGAGGCCGGCCGCGGCGGCGAAGGGCACCCAGAGCCCGAGCGGTGAGAGCAGCGCCCCGAGCGCCGGGCCGAGCACGAAGCCGACGCCGAAGCTCGCCCCGATCATCCCCATCCAGCGCGTGCGCTCGCCCTCGGCGGTGACGTCGCCGACGTAGGCCGTGGCCACGCTGATGTTGGCCGCGAAGGCGCCGGCGAGCAGGCGCGCAACGAAGAGCCAGACCAGCGACGTCGCGAACACCAGGCCGAGCATCGCGAGGCCCGTTCCCGCGATGGTCGCGAGCAGGACGGGGCGGCGGCCGTGGCGATCCGAGAGCCGGCCCCAGATCGGCGCGAAGACGAACTGGGCGGCGGCGTACGCCCCGAAGAGCAGGCCCAGGGAGAGGGCGCTCGCGCCGAACGCGTCGGCGTAGAAGGGCAGGACCGGCATCACGATGCCGAAGCCGATCAGGTCGGTGATGACCACGCCGAAGATCGTGGGCAGCGTGGCGCGCGAGCGAGTGGGGCCGTCGCCAGGCAGGGCTCGGGTCTCCCGGGGCTACGAGAAGAGGAGCTCGAGATTCATCGCGAGGAAGAGCGAGAAGAGGAAGGCGAGCGACACCCGGAAGGTGTTGCGCGCCGCCTCGTCGGTGCGCTCGCGGAGCAGACGCACGGCCGAGAGCGTGAACCAGAGGTTCGCTCCCACGGCCACCGCACCGTAGACGGGCCCGAGCAGCCCGAGGGCCACCGGGGCCAGGGTCACGGGGATGAGCCCGAGGGTGTAGGCGAGCACCCGCCAGCGGGTCTTCTCGTCGCCGATCACGCTCGGCAGCATCGGGATGCCCGCCGCCTCGTAGTCCTGCTTGCGATAGAGCGCGATGGCCCAGACGTGGGGCGGCTGCCAGAAGAACACGATGCCGAAGAGCAGGAGGCCCGCGGGACCGACGCTCCCGTTCACCGCCGCGTCGGCGATCAGCGGCGCGGCCGCGCCCGCCGCCCCGCCGATCACGGCGTTCCAGGCCGAGCGGGGCTTCAGCCAGATCGTGTACACGAACACGTAGAAGAGGATGCTCGCGACGCCGAGGCCGGCGGCCGGCGCTCCCGCGATCACGTAGAGGAGCCCCGTCGAGAGCAGGCCCAGGGCGAGGCCGAATCCGAGCGCGGCACGCGGCGAGATGCGCCCGGCGGGGAGCGGGCGGGTGCGCGTGCGCTCCATCAGCGCGTCCGAGTCGCGTTCGATGTAGGCGTTCAGGGTGTTGGCCGAGGCGGCGGCCAGCGCGATGCCGAGCAGGGTCAGCACGGCGAAGCCCGGCGACGGCCAGCCCAGGGGCGCCATCCCGAGGACGGGCAGCCCGGTGAAGAGCACCATCGGCAGGAGCCGGGGCTTGGTCAGGTCCGCATAGGTGCGGAGGGTGTTCCAGGCGGTCTGCGCCATGGCTCGAGGCGGGTCCGAGGGGTTGGAGTCGCAGGGAGTCGAAGGGGCCCGCGGGGCATGGAACGCGCCGCGAACCCCTTGGAATTGCGGGCTGATGGGTAACACACGGCCGGTATCCGGTCGACTCGCGCGGGCTATGCTCGACCCGCGCCCAGAGTGGAGGATCCCATGCCCGCTTCCATCTCCCTGTCCGGCAAGACGGCCGTCGTCACCGGCGCCTCGAGCGGGATCGGGCGCGCCATCGCCGAGCGGCTCGGCGCGGCGGGGGCCCACGTGGTCCTGTCGGGACGCAGCTCCGCCCCCATGGAGGCGAGCGCGAAGAAGATCGAGGCCGCGGGGGGCAGCGCGAAGGTCGTCCCCATGGACGTCCGCGACATCCCGGCCCTGCAGTCGCTGGTGGCCGATGCCCTCGCCGACAAGGGCCGCCTGGACATCATGGTCAACAACGCGGGCCTCTCGTACCCCGGAGCGATCGCCGACGCCGAGCCCGAGCACTGGCGCGACATGCTCGAGGTGAACGTGCTCGCCCTGCTGGTGGGATGTCAGGCCGCCATCCGCGCCATGCGCGAGTGCAAGGCCGAGGGCCACATCGTGAACATCTCCTCGATCGCCGCCCTGCGTCGCGACTCGGGCGTCTACGGCGCCACCAAGCACGCCGTGAACTGCATCACCAACACGCTCCGGCAAGAGCTCGAGGACGACACCATCCGCATGGTGAACATCATGCCCGGGGCCATCGCGACGAACTTCGCCCGCAACTTCGACCCCGCCTTCCTGAAGGGGCTCGGCGCCATGGCCGGCGTCACCGACTTCGAGCCGGTGCAGGGCGAGAAGATGCCCGACGAGATCCTCGAGAAGATCCAGCCGCTGATGCAGCAGGTGCTCTCGACCCCCGAGGACGTGGCCGAGGCGGTCGCCTACGCCGTCAGCGCTCCGATCAACGTGAACGTCTCCGAGGTCGTGGTGCGCCCGGGGAAGTCCATGGACTTCTCCATCTAGGCGGCGTCATGAATCCGATCACCGACGAGCTGCTGGAGCAGTACCAGCGCGACGGCTACTGCGTCGTGCGCGAGCTCCTCGACCCCGCCTCCCTCGAACGCTGGAAGACCCGCCTCTCGGCCATCGCCGATGGCGAGGTGGCGCCCGCCGAGCGCATGCTCGTGATGAAGGACGTGATGGTGGCCCGCGGCGCCGTCGAGGTCGGGTCGAAGCTCGAGGCCGTGGCCAAGATCCAGGACTACGAGAACGATCCCGAGCTCTGGTCCTACGTCGACGACGATCGCCTGCTCGATTGCGTCGAGCGCTTCATCGGGAAGAGCGTCTTCACGCTCCACACCATGCTGATCAACAAGCCGCCCAACGTGGACGGCCGCCATCCCCTGCACCAGGACCTGCTCTACTTCCCCTTCCGCCCGGCCGATCGGATCGTCGCCACCTGGACGGCGCTCGAGCCCGTGACCCGGGAGAACGGCTGTCTGGTGGTCGTGCCCGGCAGCCACGAGGGCGAGCTCCTGCCCCACGAGAACATGGACTGGGAGCACGTGAACGCGGCCTACTGGGGTGCCAAGGGCGTGGGCGGCGACGCGCCGCGCGTCCATCTCGAGATGGAGCCGGGCGACACGGTCTTCTTCCATCCCATCCTGATCCACGGGTCCGGGCGCAACCGCACCCAGGGCTTCCGGCGCGCGATCTCCGCCCACTACGCGAGCACCGATTGCGTGTGGGCCTGGAACACCGACGCGGTGCTGCAGCGCCCCTACAAGGTGGTGCGCGGCGAGGGCGCCGGCGGCCCGTGGAGCGGCCCGGTCGCCAGCGAGGGCCGCATCAATCCGCTGGACTACGTGCCCGTCGACCGCCCCGTCGCTCCGGGACGTTCCGACTGACGTGGTGACGTTTCCGCAGGCCGGCGGCTGCCTCTGCGGCGACCTGCGCTTCGAGCTGTCCGAGAACCCGATCTCGGTGTACGCGTGCCACTGCACCGACTGTCAGAAGGAGACGGGCTCGGCGTTCGTGGTGAGCGCGACGGTGCGGAGCGAGGCGTTCGAGTGGACGACGGGCGCCCCGGAGACCTGGCACGTCACGCTCCCGGACGGCCGCATCAAGGGCAGCGAGTACTGCCCGAGATGCACCAGCAAGCTCGGCGGCCAGTCGCGCTTCGAGGGAGTGCGCAGCGTGGACACCGGCGCCTTCGACGACACGAGCTGGCTCACACCCCCGGTCCACATCTGGACCCGCAGCGCCCAGCCCTGGATCCGCTTCCCCGAAGGCGCCCTCCTCTACGACCAGTCCCCGCCCGACGAAGACCTCGGCGCCATCATCCGAGCCTGGCGCCACCCCTGAGGGAGGGGACTGGTCGTAGAGGAGGGCGCCTTCGGGGAAGCGGATCCAGGGCTGGGCGCTGCGGGTCCAGATGTGGACCGGGGGTGTGAGCCAGCTCGTG
>JASJCN010000178.1 GCA_030065975.1 Myxococcota bacterium | reverse complement strand
CACCGTGAACCAGGCCTCGAGGCCCTTGCGCAGCCAGCTGCGTCCGGGCCAGAGGAAGAGGTTCTTCGCGAGCTGCTGGCTCAGGGTGCTGGCGCCGCGCGGCGAGCCGTCGAGCGAGTCCTCGAGTGCGGCGCCGATCTCCTTCCAGTCGAGGCCGCCGTGGGTCGGGAAGCGCTGGTCCTCCGCGGCGAGCACGGCGACGGACAGGTGCGGAGAGATCTCGCGGCCGTCGACGAAGCGGTGCTGCACGGCCTGACCGCGGGCGCGGGTCTCGCGCAGCATGAAGGCGCTGGTCGGCGGGTCGATCCAGCGGAACGGGAAGATCACCAGCACCGCGACCCCCGTCAGGAAGGACGCGAAGCCGATCGCCCCGAGGGCGCCCCTCGCGAGCCGCAGGCTACCGGTAGGTCTTGCGGGTGCCGCTGCTCTGGCGCAGGCGGCGGCGCTGGAGCTTCCGCTTCAGCTTGGAGCGATGGCGAGCCGACTTCGCGCGGTTTCGGTGGGGCAGCTTCGTCGACTTGCGCATGGCGGAACTCCGTGGGCCTTCGAGGAGCGGGGGAAGCTAGGAGAGCGAGGCCGGGAAGTCCACCCCCGCGGGGTCAGGGGCTCCGTGGCACCGCCCTACCATCCAAAGATCCAAGCGAGCCCTCGATCCGTAGGTGCCGGACATGCCTTCCGCCGCCCTGCCTTTCCGCTCGACTCCCCGTGAATCCCTCGCAAGCGTCGCCCGCCCGCGCCTCGATTCCATCGATTGGGTGCGCGGCCTCGTCATGGTGCTCATGGCCCTCGATCACACCCGCGACTTCGTGGGGACGAGTGCCCTCGACCCGCGCGACCTCGGCCAGCCCGCGCTCTTCGTCACGCGTTGGGTGACGCACTTCTGTGCGCCCGTGTTCGTGCTGCTGGCCGGTGTGTCCGCTCGCCTGCAGGCAGGTCGGGCCGGCCGGGGCAAGAGCCCGGCCGAGGTGCGCCGCTTCCTCTGGACGCGCGGGCTGTGGCTCCTGCTCCTCGAGTGGACCGTGGTGCGCGTGGCCTGGACCTTCGACCTGCTCCCGGGCTTCCTGCCGATGCAGGTGATCTGGGCGATCGGCTGGTCGATGGTGGCGCTCGCGTTCCTCGTGCGGCTCCCGGGCTCCGTGGTCGGAGGCATCGGGCTCGCACTCGTCGCGGGCCACAACCTGCTCGATCCGCTCTCGGCCGCGGACCTCGGCCTGCCCGACCGGCTCGCCTGGCTCTGGACCGTGCTCCACGGCTTCGGCCCCCTGCCCGCTAGCGGCGGCGTCGAGCCCTTCGTGGCCTACGCGCTGATCCCGTGGATCGGCGTGATCGCCTGCGGCTACGGGCTGGGTGCGGTCTTCACGCTTCCGGCGACGGAGCGGCGCCGCGCCCTCTACGCGCTCGGCGCGGCCACCACGGCGCTCTTCGTCTTCGTGCGCGCGATCAACGGCTACGGGGATCCGAATCCCTGGGAGGCGCAGCCGACCGGCTTCGCGACGCTGCTCTCGTTCCTGAACTGCGAGAAGTACCCGCCCTCTCTCGCCTTCCTGGCCATGACCCTGGGCCCGGCGCTGCTGCTGCTGGCGGTGGTCGACCGCGGTGTGCCGCGGCCCCTCCGCTCGGTGGTGGTGATCGGCCGCGTCCCGCTGCTCTACTACGTGGCCCACCTCTTCGTGATCCACGCCGCGGCCGTCGCGCTCAGCGCCTGGGTCGGCGACCCGCTCGGGACGCTGCTCGACGGCTTCCACCCCATGAACAAGCTGCCGGGCACGGGCTTCACGCTGCCGGTCGTCTACGCCGTCTTCGCGGGCGTCGTGGTGGCGCTCTACCCCCTCTGCCGGTGGTTTGCCGCCCTCAAGCAGCGCCGCCGGGACTGGTGGCTGAGCTACCTGTAGGACCTACCCTCCGAGCCATGCAGACCATGCAGACCCCCCTCGACCGCCTGATGGACTTCGACCTGACCGAGGAGCAGCGCCAGGTGCGCGCCTCGGTCCGGGAGTTCGCCGAGAAGGAGATCCTCCCCCACGTCGAGCAGTACGAGCGCGAGGAGCGCTACCCCCTCGAGCTGATCGAGAAGCTCCCGCCGCTCGGCCTGATGGGCCCGCTCATCTCCGAGGAGTACGGCGGCTCCTACAGCGACGCCATGACCTACGGGATCATCGTCGAGGAGCTGGCGCGCATCGACTGGGTGATCGCCTCGGTGGTCTCCGTCTCGAACTCCCTGGTGGCCACGGCCCTCGGCAGCTTCGGCACCGAGGAGCAGAAGCAGCGCTACCTGCCGGCGATCGCCCGGGGCGAGTGCCTGGCCTCGGCGTGTCTCACCGAGCCCGGCGGCGGCACCGATCTGCCCAACATGCAGACCACCGCCACCAAGGTGGACGGCGGCTGGAAGATCACCGGCACCAAGGTCTTCATCTCCCATGCGGCCCACGCCGGCGTCTTCTTCGTGGTGGCGAGCGTCGACCGCGCGAAGAAGCACAAGGGCGTGACGGCGTTCCTGGTCGACCCCGGGCAGACCGAGGGCATCCGCATCGGCGAGTTCCCCATGCGCACCCTCAAGCGCGACAACCTGGCCGAGGTGCACTTCGAGGACGCCTTCGTTCCCGACGACGCCATCCTGGGCGAGCCCGGCAAGGGCTTCCCGGTGCTCGGCTCGGCCCTCGACATGGGCCGCTTCTCGGTGGCGGCCCGCTGCGTCGGCCAGGCCCAGCGCTGCCTCGATCTGGCCCTTCCCTACGCCCTCGAGCGCGAGGCCTTCGGCCAGAAGATCGGCGAGTTCCAGCTGATCCAGAAGAAGATCGCCGACATGACCTGCCGCACCCAGGCCGCGCGCAACGCCGTCTACCAGCTCGGCCGCATGAAGGACCAGGGCGTCGGCCGCGCCTCCATGGAGGCGAGCCTCGCCAAGCTCGTGTCGAGCCAGGCCGCCGTCGACAACGCCCTCGACGCGATCCAGATCTACGGCGGCTACGGGCTGTCGGGTGAGTACGAGGTCGGGCGGCTCCTGCTCGAGGCCAAGTCCCTCGAGTTCGGCGAGGGCACGAGCGAGCTGCACACCAAGATGATCGCCGAGTTCATGCTGGGCATTCGCAAGCAGTAGCGCCGCCGCGCATCGAGCCAGATCGGATCGGATCGGAGGGGGAACATGGGTCGCGAGAAGTGGATCGAGGAGTTCGCCGCGAAGCAGGACGAGCGTCGTGAGGAGCTCTTGCAGATCATCCTCCAGAGCTTCGAGGAGCGCGAGATCACGCTCTCGAGCGGCAAGAAGTCGAACTTCTACCTCGACTGCCGCAAGGCCATGATGGACCCCCGCGGCCAGGTGCTCGCCGGCGAGCTGATGCTGTTCCTGCTGATGCGCGGCCCCTGGGTCGACCTCGTGGGCGGCATGGCCGTCGGAGCCGTCCCGCTGGTGGGCTCGATCCTCTACGCCGCCGGCCAGAGCGACCCCGGAACGACGCTGAAGGGCCTCTTCGTGCGCAAGGAGAGCAAGAAGCACGGGCTCGGGAAGCGCATCGAGGGGCACTTCGAGCCCGGCCAGTCGATCGCGGTGCTCGAGGACACCTGCACCACCGGCGGCTCGGCCCTCGAGGCCGTCGACGCGCTCGAGGCCGAGGGCGGCAAGGTGACACGAGCGCTCTGCCTGGTGGACCGCGGCGAGGGCGCCGCCGAAGCCTTCGCCGAGCGCGGCCTCACCCTCGAGGCGCTCTTCACGCGGAGCGACCTGCCGATCTAGCCGAGGACGTCCCCCGAGCGGTAGCGAGCCAGGGGTGGCTGGCCTTCGCGCAGGCCGAGCTCGAAGACGAGGCCGTCGGGTGCCGTGCCATGGATTCCGATGCGTCCGGCGTGGACGCCGCGCTGGTGGTGGAAGGCGCAGACCGTCGTCAGGTTGGCGGGCTCGTCGCCTCCACCGGCGGAGCGGAAGACGATGTGGTGGGCGTGGAGGTTTCGCCTCGAGCTGCAGCCGGGCACCGTGCAGCGCCAGCCGTCGCGTTCGAATACCGGACTCAAGCGCCGCATCTTGCGCGCCAGCCACGGCTCGTCCACGCCCCAGGCATGCAGCGCGTGGGCAATCATGGCCTCGAACGCATGGCCTTCGTCCGGGAGAGCTCCGGCTTCGCGCTCTGCCGCTCGTCGAACGCTGCAAATCGCCGCCCGAAAGAGTCGAGCGACTTCTATTGGCGCGGTGATCGTGACACTCCAGCCCTCATCCGCGGGCATGGGCTCCACACACACTTGCCGCTCCTCGGCTGATCGAACCCAGCACATCGGATCGGCGCACACCCGCATCCACCTCGCCGGATCGGCGCGCCGTAGCCCCAGCGCATACTCGACGATCTCCTCGAGGCGACGCACCGTCACCCTCCCGGCCACCGCGACCCATGCCTCGCGCCAGGGCCCGTCCGGCCCCTCGTCGTCCACGAGCAGCGGCGCCAGGATCTGCGCCTGGAGCCAGGAGAGCGTGCCGTCGCGGTAGGCCGCCTTCAGCTCGACGCAGCCCTCGGAGGCACGCTCGATTCTCAGCAGCGCCCGAGCCTTTCGCGGGGACATGCCGAGCCGCTCTCGCGCAAACGCCCCGAGCGTCCAACGCTTCCCCTTCCACTCGTACTCCTTCGAGCCCACCTGGCGCAGGAGCGGGCCGATGCAGGCATCCAGCCGCTGCTCCAAGCGGATCACTCGCCGCAGCCTCGCATCGAGTTCGAACGAATCGGCCTCAGTGAGCCCGAAGACCAGGGATCGCAAGAAAGGGGGCAGCTCGACGTCGGCGTTCGCGCTCTCGACCTCCCCGCGCAACTCCGGCGGAGGCGAGATCCCGGTGTCGGGTGCCGCAGAGGAGGTGCTGGCCTCACACTCCTCGGCGGCCGACCCATCCAGCGGAAACGCCGAGAGCGTCTCCGCCGTGACCATCTCCAGCACCGTCCCCGATGAGACGTTCTCCCCGGCCACCTGCGCCGCGATCCTCTTGACCCGTTGCCACCCGAGGGCCACTGCGGGCGAGCAGGCGATCTGGACACGTGCAGTCGCCTCGATGCCGCGACCGTCCTCGTCCAGATCCCGTCCGCCCATCTCGAGCGCCTGGCGATCCACGGCTCGCACCTCGCGTTCGAGTGTCCGAACGCTCGCTTCCGCCGCATGGGCGATCCAGCCGGCCTCGTCCTCGGCGGTGACGAAGCGCGCCAGCATCCGCACCTTGCTCCACGGCAGCGCGCCCGCAACCAGTGCCGCCTCGAGCTGCGGCAGCTCGTCGAGAAGACGATCCACTCGCGCCCACTCCCCAAGCGAGCTCCCGGACACGCCCAGCCGCTCCCGCGCGTAGTCGCCAACGCTGGCGAAGCCGAGCCGCTCACAGCCCCGACGGTCGAGTAGCTGCCTGGCCAACGCAGCGGCGACGCGACGCAAGGCGCCTCCCGCCCGCCCGAGCTCCTCGAGCCGCGCCTCCGGGTCGGGGGCGCTCGCCACGTCGCGACTGTCGTAGGAGGCAATCGCCTGCGCCATGCGGCGGAGACTACGCCCTCGCCGTGACAGCCCCGGTCACGGCAGCGTCGCAAGTTCAGCCGACCTGCAGCCGGCTCGCCGTACGCTTGCGCCCCCACTCGCTCCCGATGTGGTTGCGGAAGTACTCGGGGCGCGAGGTGAGCACGCTGGTCTCGAGCCAGAGGCGCTTCAGGTGGCGGATCTGGCCGGCCGCGCGGTCGTCTTCGTAGGCCGTGCGGCCGTGCATCACGTGGTAGTTGTTGATGAACTGCATGTCGCCCGGGCGAAGCTCCATGGCCACGTGGTGCGTCGGGTCGTCGGCGAGCTGGACCATGCGCGCCAGGGCCCGCTTGCCGAGCTCCGTCAGGCGCGGCGCGTCGGCGTGGCGCTGGGACGCCAGGATGTAGGGCGGGATGCAGCGCACGAAGAGGCGCCCCTCCCAGGCGGTGAAGACGGGAACCTCGTACCAGCCCGGCTTTCCCGGCGGCTGCTCGCCACGGAAGTCGTAGGGCTGGGGAAGGTAGAGCTCGGCGGCGAGCTCCGGCGTCTCGCGCACCATCTGGTTGTGGATCGTCACCGAGTTGGCCACGGTCGAGAGGCCCCCGGCGATGCCGCCCTGCAGGCACATCAGGCCGACGAGGTCCGAGCCGTCGCAGTGGAAGGGGAGCGCGGTGCCTCCGAGCTCGTTGCCCCGGGCCTCGGGATCGTCGAGGCGCCTGCCCTGATCGGTCACGTCGCCGAGCACGTGGCCGTGCTTGTTCTGTGGCCAGGGGGCGCCGAGGTGCATGCCCACGCCCCAGTAGAGCATCTCCATCTCGGACTGGTCGTAGCGATCGCGGTCGATGCCGCGCAGGCGCACGAAGCCGCGCCCGTTGATGAGCTCGTCCTCGATCCGGGCGAGCCGCGCCGAGAGCTGCGGGAGCGGGAAGTGCTCGCGCTCGATCTCGAGCACGTCCGGCGACACCGAGAGGGCGTGGCGCAGGGCGGCGTCGAGCTCGTCGAGCTCCTTGGGCTCGAAGGTCTCGGTCCAGAGCGACTCGTCGGCGACGTCCGAGGCGTTCCACTCGCAGGAGGTCTCGAGGATCTCGGGGGTGATCATGCGGAAGCTCCCTTCGTGGGCTCGGGCTTTGCGCCGCGGACGAGTCGACCCGGGAGGGCGCCCGTGGGCTTGCCGTCCCGGTAGGTGATCTCGCCGGAGACGATGGCGTAGCGGTAGCCCTCGGCATCCTGGACCAGGCGGCGTCCGTCGGCGGGGAGGTCGCGCACCATCCGCGGCGCGCGCAGCGTGAGCCCCTCGTAGTCGATCACGTTGACGTCGGCCTTGTAGCCGGGGGCGAGGAGGCCGCGGTCGAGGAGCCCGACGGCGCGCGCCGTATCCCGCGTGTGCCACTGCACGACGGTCTCGATGGGGAGCTTCGGCCCGCGGGTCCGATCGCGCGTCCAGTGGGTCAGCATGTGGGTGGAGAAGCTCGCGTCGCAGATCGTTCCGAGGTGGGCCCCGCCATCGCCGAGACCGAGGACGGTGTTGGCGTCGTTCATCATCTCGAAGGACGGATCGAGGCTGCCCTCGGCGTAGTTCAAGAAGGGGAAGTAGAGCAGCGCGCGCCCCTCGTCGTCGAGCAGGCGGTCGTAGGCGAAGGCGTGGGGATCCTGGTCGGCGCGGCGCGCGCGCGCGGCGAGGCTCTGCTCCGCGGGCTGCTCGTAGTCCGGCGGATCTCCCAGCAGGAAGGTCTTCTCGAGATCGAGGAGCGCCTGGATTCCGGGAGCGACGCGGCCTTCGCGCACGTCGGTCAGGATCGCCTCGCGTGTCTCGGGCTGGCGAAGGGCGGCGACCTTCTCCTCCCGGGTGAGTCCGTTGAGCGGCCGGTAGCTCGGGCACCCGATGAAGGGGTTCAAGGTGGCCTCGAGTCCGAGCATCAGTCCGACCGGGCGGCCGGCCACCTGGGCGCACATCGGGAGCCCCTGGTTCGCGCCGTTTCGCAGCCACTCGAGCACACCGCGCCAGTGGTCGGGGACGCGCTCCGCCTGGGCCAGCGACACCGAGAGCGGACGGCCGGACTGGCGACACAGATCCTCGAGGAGGGCCATCTCGACGGGCCCTTCCTTGAAGTCGGTCACGAACTGCAGCACGCCGCCTTCGGCGTCGCGCAACGCGAGGGCGATGCCGAGCAGCTCGTCCTTTGCCGCCTTCAGGGTCGGCGTGGGCTTGCCCTCGCTGGTGCGGTGGTTCAGCGTGCGCGAGGTCGAGAAGCCGAGGGCGCCGGCCGCGATGGCCTCGCGCGCCAGCGTCGCCATCTGCTCGATGTCCTCGGGTGTCGCGGCCTCCAGGTTCGCAGCGCGCTCGCCCATCACGTAGACGCGCAGGGGGCCGTGGGGAAGCTGGGCGGCGACGTCGATGTCCTTGGGCCGCGCCTCGATCGACTGCAGGAACTCCGGGAAGGTCTCCCAATCCCAGGAGAGTCCTTCCGAGAGCACCACGCCCGGGATGTCCTCGACGCCTTCCATCAGCTTGACCAGGGTCTCGTGGTCTTCGGGACGGCAGGGCGCGAAGCCGACGCCGCAGTTGCCCATCACCGCGGTGGTCACGCCGTGCCAGGACGAGGGCGTCATGCGCTCGTCCCAGGTGGCCTGTCCGTCGTAGTGGGTGTGGATGTCGACGAAGCCCGGCGTCACGAGCAGGCCCCGGGCGTCGATCTCCTCGGCGCCCCGCTCCGGGACCTCGCCGACGCGGGTGATGATGCCGTTCGTGATCGCGACGTCGGCCGGGAACGGCGGGGCGCCGGTGCCGTCGACCACGTTGCCGTTGCGGATGACCAGGTCAGGAGTCGGGTCGGACATGCGAGACCTCCAGAGGGGCGGAAGATACTTGCTATCCGTCACGCATTCAATAGCATACCCACGTGATCGCTGAAGAATCCGTCATCGCCGAAGAGCCTGCGAGCCGCCCCGGGCCCCGCCTGAGCCAGGCCCAGCGCACCGCGCGGACCCGCTCCCGGCTGCTGCGTGCGAGCCTCGATCTGGTGGCCGAGCGCGGCTACGAGCGCGCCAGCCTCGCCGCCATCGGCGAGCGAGCCGGCTACAGCCGCGGCGTCGTGAACCACTGCTTCGGCTCCAAGTCGGCTCTGCTCGGCGCATTGGTCGAGGAGATGTTCGAGCGCTGGGGCGACGAGAGCCTGCGGCCCGTGGTCGAGGGGCGCGTCGGTGCGGATGCGCTGTGCGCCGTGATCGACTCGGTGCGGAGCCAGGCCCACCAGGCTCCGGTCGAGCTAAAGGCCTTCTACCTGCTGCTGTTCGAGGCGCTCGGCCCCCTGCCCGAGCTCCGGCCGCGCTTCGCCGAGCTGCATCGGCGCATGCGCGCGGGCGCGGCCCACTGGATTCGCGCCGGGGTCGAGGCCGGCGTGGTGGGCTCCGACGTCGACGCGGAGGCCCAGGCCGGGCTCTTCGTCGGTGCCTTCCGGGGCGCCATGTACCAATGGCTGCTGGATCCCGAGCACGTCGATCTCGATCGCCTGCTCGACGAGCAGCAGCGCAGCGTCCGCCGCGTGCTCGAGCCGGCTGCGGGAGACTGAGCATGGACATCGGGATCTCTTCGGTCGGTTGGTTCCGCAAGACCGCCGGAATGGCCGCGCGCTTCGAGTCGCTGGGCTTCCGAAGCGCGCTGTTCACCGACAGCCAGAACCTGTGTGCCGAGGTCTGGAGCCAGCTCGCCCTGGCCGCCCACGCGACCGATCGGATCCGCCTCGGCCCCGGCGTCACCAACTCGGTGACGCGGGACCCGGCCCTCACTGCCTGTGCGGCCGCCACACTCCAGGCCGAGAGCGAGGGGCGCGCGGTGCTGTGCATCGGCCGCGGCGACTCGGCGGTCCAGCGCATCGGCAAGCGCGAGCAGAAGGTGGCCGACTTCGAGGCCTACCTGATCGCCGTGCAGCGCTACCTGTCGGGCGAGGCCGTGGATCGAGACGGCTTCGAGAGCCGCCTCGAGTTCCTGCCCGCCCTGCGCGAGCTCCCCAAGGTCCCCCTCGAGGTGATGGCGACGGGCCCGCGGGTGATCGGGCTCTCGGCGCGGGTGGCCGATCGGGTCTGCTTCGCCGTCGGTGCGGATCCGGAGTTCCTCGCGGATCGGATGGCCTTCGCCCGAGGAGAGGCAGAGCGCGCCGGGCGAGATCCCGCGGCGCTGCGCTTCGGCGCGATCGTCAACTGCCTGGTGGGCGACGACCTCGCCGCGGCCCGCGAAGCCATCCGAGGGAGCGCGGCAACCTTCGCCCGCTTCTCCTCGTTCCGTGGCAACGATCCGAGCACCCTGCCCGGGCCGCTCCAGGGCGCCGTCGAGTGGGTGCGGGAGCACTACGACATGAAGGACCACACCCGGGCGGGCGTGGCGCACACCCAGGGCATCTCGGACGACTTCGTCGACTGGTTCGCCCTCGTGGGGTCGTCGTCGAGCGTCCTCGAGCGCTTCCGGGCACTCGAGGCGCTGGGCCTCGACTTCGTGCACATCGTGCCGGGGTCGACCGGGGCCGATCTGTCGGTGGTCGGGGCGTCGCTCGAAGCGCTGTCCAAGGACGTCCTGCCCGTCTTCGCGTGAGCTAGCCCTTCGGCCGCTTGAGCTTGTGCATCAGGGGCGGGGTGTGGACGCGGTGCACCAGCGTGTAGCCCGTCGCGAACATCAGGAGGCCGCCAACGATGAGGACTCCGGTGGGCCCGATCCAGTCGAGCGCCATGAAGACGAGGTTCTTGATGGCGCGGTGGCGCCCCTCGATCTCGGCCGTGGCTCCCCCGGCGATCTCGATCGCCGCACCGTAGAAGGCCAGCGTGAGCAGCGAGGCCACCGCGCCGAAGGCGAGCGGCCCGAGCGCCGCGCGGATGCGGCCGTACTGCACGGACTTGGACTCGAAGTCGGGAAGGCGCTCGGCGAGCTGGAGGGCGAAGTCGTTGCGCTCAGCGGCGGTCGAGAAGTCGATGTTCTTCGACTCCTTCTCCTTGCCGGCCTGATAGGCGATGTCGATGTCGGTGTCGTGGGCGTTGTAGGACACCAGCAGGATGGAGTTGATCAGGATCGACGTCGCGTCGTCCTTGATCACGGTGGACGCCGGCTCGTCGCCGTCCAGGGCCTGCTTCATCGCGAGGGCCTGCTCGCTCGAAGGGTTGGCCACGTAGATCACGTCGTCGCTCAGGGCGACGACCTTGTCGAAGACGCGCTCGGCATCGATCCAGTTCGAGGTCGCCATGGGGCTCTCCAGCTCTGCAGGGTGGGGGGGGAGACCTGGCTATCGGCCCTTCCATGGAGGCGCTTGAAGCCCCCGGGGATGCGCAACTCGCGTGCAGCCCCGCCGATCGAAAAAAGGCGATCCGGCGTGATCCGATTCTCCGGAGCGCGAAGACCCACGGGTCATGCGCAGCCGAGACCCCCGACCCTGGCAGATCGCCGTCCTCTCCTTCCTCCTCGCCTTCGGCGTCGTGGCTCTCGACTTCGAGGTCGAGCCGCTCCGGGCGGCGGCGACCCTGCTCGCCGCTCTCGGGACCCAGTGGGTCGGCACCCGCCTCCAGGGCCTGCCGCGCTTCGACCCTCGGAGCGCCCTCATCTCCGGCCTCTCCCTCTGCCTGCTGCTGCGTTCCGACCTCTTCTGGCTGCCGCCGCTGGGAGCGGTGATCGCCGTGGCCAGCAAGTTCTGGATCCGGCGCGGCGACAAGCACGTCTTCAACCCGACCTGCCTCGCGATCGTGGTGTTGCTCGTCGCGACGCCCCACGCCTGGGTGTCCGCGGGCCAGTGGGGCGCCGGCGCCTTCTTCGCGTTCGCGGCGGCCGGGCTCGGCTCGCTCGTGATCCACCGGACCGAGCGCAGCGACGTCACGTGGGCCTTCCTCGCTTCGTGGTGCGCGCTCCTGCTCGGCCGCGCGGCCTGGCTCGGCGACCCGATCGCGATCCCGCTGCACGGGCTGCAGAGCGGCGCCTTCCTGATCTTCGCCTTCTTCATGATCTCGGACCCGCGCACCGTTCCGAACACGCGGCTCGGTCGGATCCTGTTCGCGTCGGGCACGGCCGTTCTGGCCGCCTTCCTCCAGTACGGCCTCTACTGGAGCAACCCGCTGCTCTACGCGCTGGCGATGTCGGCGCCCCTCGTCCCGCTGATCGACCGCCTCCTGCCCGGCGCCGACCACCAGTGGTCTTCTGGTTCCCACTCCATCGCCCACTCCATTCCCCACTCACCGGCCTCGCACGAGGCCTCTTCCTCGGAGAGAAACATGACGTCCCCGAACCGACCCCGGCGAATCCTCGCCACCTCCGCCGCCGCCTCGGTCCTGGTGCTCGCACTCCTCGTGGTGCTCGGGGCCAAGGCCCAGGCCTTCTGCGGCTTCTACGTCGCCAAGGCCGACACCAAGCTCTTCAACAAGGCCTCCCAGGTGGTCCTCGTCCGCGACGGAGACCGCACCGTGGTCACCATGTCCAACGACTACCAGGGGGAGATGGCCGAGTTCGCGATGGTGGTGCCGGTGCCCACTTTCGTGACGCGCGAGCAGATCCACGTCGGCAAGCGTTCGCTGATCGACCACCTCGACGCCTATACCTCGCCGCGGCTCGTCGAGTACCACGACCCCGACCCCTGCGCCGTCCGCCGCCGCATCCAGGAGTTCTCCACGGGCATGGCGATGGATCTGGCGGCGAAGGCACCGCTTCCCGCCACCGCCGAGGCCGAGGGCGTGCGCATCGAGGCCACCTACACGGTGGGCGAGTACGACATCATGATCCTCTCCGCCGTCGGGCAACCGGTAGCCGTTGCGCACCAGCCAGCGCGCGAGCCCTGCGCTCTGGTCGGCGGAGAGGATCATGATGTCGTACTCGCCCACCGTGTAGGTGGCCTCGATGCGCACGCCCTCGGCCTCGGCGGTGGCGGGAAGCGGTG
>JASJCN010000177.1 GCA_030065975.1 Myxococcota bacterium | reverse complement strand
CAGGTAGACCGCCCCCGAGTCGCCCACGCTGAAGTGCTCGGTCGGTTCGCCGAGCGGGATCGGCTCGAGCGAGGTTCCGAGCGCGGGGGACCAGCGTCGTAGCACCGAGCGGGCGCGATCCAGGAGGAACACCGTGCCGTCCGGGCCAGCGTGGATCTCGTCCGGCAGGTACGACGGCGTCGCGGCTTCGATGTCGCAGGTCCCGGGATCGCCGGGGAGTCCTTGAGACGCGAGCTGGCATCCCGCATCCGTCGGAAAGGCGTCGATCGTCAAGCCGAGGGTGCTGTCGGCCGCAGTTCTTCCGGGGTTCCAGACGTCGGGCCAGCCGTCGCGGTCGGTGTCGGTCGAGGCGGCCGGGTCCAGCGGGAACGCATCGAAGTCGTACGCAACTCCGTCACCGTCGCCGTCGGTGCCGATCGGAACGACCAGGAGCTCCGTACCGGTCGTCACGGAGGCCACGACGACGCGAGAGGAATCCACGACGACGACGTCGTCGGCGACGCCCGGAAGCTCTGCGAGATCGAGCCTGCGTCCCGAGGCATCCCAGCGCTCGAAGCGTGTCGTGCGGAGCGCGTGGTCCTTTTCCAGGGTCGCCAGGGTTCCGTCGGGAAGCCACGTCAGGCCATCCGCTGGCGACGAGATCGCGCCCAGGTACCCGAAGCCCGGGACCGAGTGGATCTGGCCTTCGTGATCGAGGAACGCCGACGCGCCCAGGCCGTGGATCGGTCCGTACGTGGGTGTGCGCGGGTAGCCCGTGAAGGTTCCCGTGGCGGGATCGATCGCGATCCAGGCCGAACCCTGGAACACACGCAGGTGGGTGGGGTCGAACGGAGGGGTCGAGCCGATGACCGGCTGCCCCGTGTCGAGAAGCGTCCCGTCCGGTCCCAAGACGGCGCCTCCCGTCGCCTCCTCGAAGAAGTAGAGGTAGCTGCCCACGGCCTCGAACGGGTCACCCGGGGCCAGGGTTCCTCCCATCCGATCGGCCGTCCACAGGAGCTCGATCTGCTCCGGGTGGTCGGCTCCCGCGTCCAGGCTCTGGATCTCGGTCGTGGTGTGGGTGTAGATCCTGTCCAGCGCCGCCGAGTACGTCATGTCGTGCGTATCCCTACGCACGCGGATCGAGTCGACGTAGGACTGCAGGTCCGGAGACCAACGGAAGATGCGCCCGCGTTCCCTGTCGAGCAGATGGAGGATCCCGCGCGAGTCCACGAAGCGCGCATCCGGATCGACGACGTTCGGCACCTCCTTGGCGTAGTCGCACCGCGTCGGATCCGAGGCGAGAGCATCCTCCGGTTGCTGGCAAGCCGTATCCAAGGGGAAGGCATCGAGCGTGAGGCCCGTCGCACTCTGCTCGGGGCCGCTTCCGGGGTTCCACGCGTCCGGGGCGCCGTCGTGGTCCGTATCGACGGAGGCCGCGCCGTCGAGGGGCAGCTCGTCGAGGCCGTAGGGGATGCCGTCTCCGTCGCCGTCGTTGCCGGGCGCGTAGCGGGATTGCGCAAAGACGCCGGGAGCCCACTCCGTTCGCGTCACGACCGTGATTCCGAGAGCATCCCGATGGATTCGGATCGGCTCGCCAGGGAAGAACGCCTCGTCCACGGTCTCGAAGTCGACCGGATCCGAGAGAACGAGCACGGTCCCCCACGGATCCGTCGAGTGGACCAGCGACACCAGCTGCCCCGTGTCGGTCCATGCCTGGTCCCAGGCCCAGAAGTTCAGCTGGTCGATCTGCGCGGCGTCCGCCGAGCGATAGAGGAACCGACCGCTCACGGAATGGACGGCTCCGTCGGGAGATGGCCGAACCGCCAGGGGATAGTAGAACGAGGACGAGTTCCTCGGATAGCTTCCGGTAGCGCCCAGTTGGCCGGTCGCCCGATCGAGCGCGGCCCAGTGCACGTCATCCGGCCCGAGCCAGTAGATCCGACCTTCGGCCTCGGACCAACTGAGGAGAACCGGAGGCTCGTCGACCACGCGGTCCGAGAGAGCCACGGCGCTCGCGTCCCGCACACGAAGCTTTGGCGGCTGGCCGTGCTCACGGACTGCGGCGACGACGAGGGAGCCGACTGGAAGGATGGCTTCGACGGCCCCCGTCTCGACCACGAAGGGCGAGAGGGTTCCGAGCTGCGGATCGATCTCGAAGACCGTCCCGCTATTGGTGCTGACGAGGGCCCGTCCCACGTCGTCCCAGAACGCGACGTCCGACGCATGGCTCGGCAGCTCGATCGGGGCGATCCATCGGGCGTGCTCGAGGTCCCAGCGCTTGAGAAGCCAATCGTCGCTGAGGCTGAACCCGTAGAGCACCTGATCGGAGCTCGCGACGCGGTCGACGTCGGCGACGATGGACGATGGGTTGAACAGCAAGGTGCCGAGCTCCGCCTCGACGGCGGCAACGTCGTTCGCACCGACGGTCCCGCTGCGATCGATGTCGGCCGCACGGCAGAGCTGGCTCGTGTCGGCCTCGAGACCGAGGCAGCTCTCGACGGCCAGCACGTCGGCCGCTTCGACCCAACCGTTGCCATCGACGTCCCGAGACCTCGACTGGGGTACGCAGGCCACCACGAGAAGCGCGGCGAGTCCGATCAGAAGGCGGAGGCTCGACAGTGATCGAGATCGGTTCATGGCTCCCCTCGCGGCGGCGTTATGCGGCCGTCACCGCTCGGATCGGCCCATGGGGCGCGACACTTGTGGACGAAGACGGAGCCGGGCAAAGCGCCCCACCGAGCGGGCCGCCACTGTGGGCCCGAGGCCCCGGTCGGCTCCGTGGCGTCCGGCGGCTCTTCTCGTCGTCGGGGACACCGCGGGCGGCTCGACCCGAAGGCCACGATGGGCCGCCGTCATTCCGCAGCTAGCTGATTTTGCTCCGGTTTCCGACCGGCTGGACCACCACGGGACGCCCGGCAGGACGCCCCGTTCGGCGCGCCCATCCTCCAGAGGAATCCGCTAGGATCCGCCTTCCGTTCCGCGTCGCCGCGGCTCTCGCCGCGGTCCAAGCGCCCGTAGCTCAGTTGGATAGAGCGCCAGGTTGCGGACCTGGAGGTCGCACGTTCGAGTCGTGCCGGGCGCGCCAGTTCTCCCAGCTAGTCGAGCCGTCTGCAGCAAAGGCTGGCTCCATTCAGCGGGAACGGGCGAGAAGGGCGCGAGTTCGCTGGGCGACGAACGGGATCTCGAGCTCGTCGGCCAGCGCGATGGCGCGTTCGGCCACCTCGATCCCAAGGCCATGCAGCTCTGGCCGTTCCAGGCCCAGCCAGCTGCGCGCCCACCAGTGGAGCGTGTGCGCCTCCCAGACTCGTGCGCCCAGACGCCGCTCTCCCTCGAGGGCATCGACGAAGTGTCGTTCTGCCGACGCCAGGTCCCCCGTGTATGCCGCGAGCGCGCCCAGCCAGCGCGAGGCACTGCCCATCGCCAGATGGCTGCCGACCGTCAGCTGCGAGCCGGCGAAGGGGCGAAGCAACGCGTAGACGGCGCGCGCGCGGAGCGGATCCTCGAGAGTGACGCTCGCTTCGGCGGCGATGGCGAGCGTCAGCGATCCGGTGGGGCTCCTCGTGAGCGTCTGGAAGTCTCGCGTATCGACCGCCAGTGATTCGAACTGTGCGCGTGCGTCGTCCAGCCGACCCGCGTCGATCAGGATCAGCACGAGAGCGGCGCGCCCGGTCTCCAGGAAGGGGTTCGCCTCCGCGACCTCGAGCACCGACTCCTCGATGGC
The DNA here is from genome assembly GCA_030065975.1 of Myxococcota bacterium. Classification (GTDB taxonomy): domain Bacteria; phylum Myxococcota_A; class UBA9160; order UBA9160; family UBA6930; genus JASJCN01. Next base: position 8,392 of record JASJCN010000177.1, on the reverse strand, counting down.
CAGCGTACGCTCCTGCATGCGACGAAGAGTGCCGACGGTGCCCACATAGATCTCGGCTGCGGCTGCGGGCTCGATCTGCAAGCCCACAGCGAGGGCCTCCTCTGCGAGCGGGTCGACGGCGGCCATGGGGCCCCGGTTCAGCGCCAACATCGACTGGATCCGCAACGCGTGGACGCGGGCCTGTCTGAGCTTCAGATCGTCGGCCAGCTGCGAGATCTGCATCAGCTCCGCATCGATTGCGGCACCGTCGCCGGCCTGGAGGAGGGTCTCGAAGCGAGGGAGTCGAGCTTCGAGCGCGTCGAGGCCGACTCCGCCGGAGGCGCCGAGAGAGAAAACCTCCTGTGCGACGGCGGCGCGCTCCTCGCTCCGCTCGGGGGTGCAGAGAGTCATCGAACGCAGCACCAGAGCCTTTCCCAGCAGGCGCCCGCTCCCGGACTTTCGTGCCGTGTCCAACGCCAGCGCGCTGAGCTCGTCCGCGCGCTCGGGCTCCCCGGACCAATGGAACTCGTAGGCGAGCTGGGCAGCCACCCATGCCTGCAGGGTGACGTCGCTCTTGCGAAGCAAGCCGCGCGCGTGCTCCAGGGCCGCGACCCGCTCCGCCGCTCGTGTCGCACGTCCCACGTCGTGGCCGGAGAGCAGCAGGGCCGCCGCGATCTGGAGAGAGGCGGAGTCGATCTCTCGGGCCAGGCTGAGCGTGTCGAAGAGGAGCCCGCCCGCGCGGCTCGGCTGCCCGTCTCCGAAGAGGGCTTCCGCGAGGCCGAGCTGCAGCTCGCACAGCTGAACGGGATCGTGGTGATCACTCGCCTCGTGAGCGGCCAGCGCCGCCTCGTAGTGGGTCACGGCCTCGCCGAAGGCCGTCAACGCGAAGGCCTGCCGGGCTGCTCGTGCGGCGTACTCGAGAGCGGGTCCCGGGTCGCCGCCCAACAAGCCCTCTCCGAAGTGATGAGCCAGCTCGGCGAGGGGAGGCTCCTCTGCGGGCGCCAGCGCCTCGAGCCCCGCGCCCACTCGGCGATGGAGCCGCGCCGCCCGGGGTCGGACCAGGCTGCGGTAGACGGTCTCCCGAAACAACGCATGCCGGAAGGCCAATCGCCGACCGCGCACGACGAGCAGGCCCGCCGCCTGGGCTTCGCGCAGCGCGGAGCCGAAGCGCTGGGCACCGGTGTCGACGACTCTCTCGAGGAGCTCGCTCTCGAAGTCCTCCCCGGCGACCGAAGCCAGCTCGATCAGCTCCCGGGCATCGCGCGAGAGCCCGGCGAGACGCTGGTCCAGCAGGTGGTGCAGAGCGGTCGGCGGGGTCCCTGCAGTCGCATCCGCCGAGGCGAGCCTGGCGTACTCGAGCAGGAAGAGAGGGTTTCCTCCGCTCCTCTCCCAGAGGAGGTCGAGCGCGGAGTCTTCTAGGTCGGTCCCGAGATCGAGGTCGCTGAGCAGAGCGGGTAGCGAGGCGCGCGGCAACGGAGCGAGAGTCAAGAGCAGACGATCCCGACCGACTCGCCCCAGGTCTGCGAGAGCCTTCGATGCGGCGGGACCGATCTCGTCGGGCTCGTTGCGGTAGCTGGCCATCCAGAGGATTCGCTGCCGCGGTTGACGCTCCGCGAGATGGACGAGCAGAGCGAGCGACGCCGAATCCGCCGCGTGGATGTCGTCCACGAACAAGGCCAGGGGGCGCATGCGCGACAGCTCGTCGAGCAACGCCTCGACTCCGTCGTGGAGTCGCGCCCGCTCGAGCGTGGGACGGAACAGGCCGCGTCGGGAGCTTCGCGTCGCCGCCCACGCGAGGGACGGCAACAGCTCCTTGAGCGCGTCGGCCCCGCCTCCAATCCGGCCGGCCACCCGTTCCCAGGTGCCGGCATCGAGGCCGGCGAGGAGCGTCCGCAGCAGCTCGATCATCAGGGCGTAGGGCCGCTCGCCGGCGCCCTCTCTGGCGCGCCCCCAGGCGACCTGTGCACCGGAGTCCCGAGCCTGCTCGGCCGCCGCTTCCAGCAGGCGGGTCTTGCCGATCCCGGCCTCGCCCGCGACCAGCACCAGCTGACCGTGCCCAGCGAGCACGGCGTCGAGACGTGCGCGCACGTCGGCGAACTCCTCGTCTCGCCCGACGAGCGGCATGGCTCCCGAAGTCCCGGTGCCGGGTGTGCCGAGCACGTCGACCGCGGCATGGAACCGGTAGCCGCGGCCACGGTGGGTCCGAATCAGTCCTTGACGCGCACCGCTGTCTCCGACGGCCGCACGGGCAAGGCTCAGGACGCGAAGCAGAGCCCCATCGCTCACCGCGATGCCCGGCCACACCGCCTCCAGGAGCTCCTCGCGGGTCACCACACGGTCCCGATTCCGGGCCAGGAAGAGCAGGGTGTCGAGCACCCTGCGTTGCAGCTCGACCCGTTGGCCAGCCCGGCGCAGCTCCCTGCGCTCTTCGTCGAGCTGATAGGCACCGAACTGGAAGACCACGGGTCCCCCTGCGCTGGTCACGGACGCTTCGGCTCTTCGACCGTCCGGCCGGCAAAGGTAGCCCGCCCGCGGGGGTGCCCGCTGACGCCAGAAATAAGCTGGAGATAAGGATCGAGTGGCTCGGGCCGCGTAGGGTGCCATCACTTCGACACGGCCTCAGGCAGGTCGGCTCGAGGTGCGGGAAGGGCCGAAGGAGAGGTATGCCCGAACCCCAAGTCGCCGCCACGTGCTCACCGGTTCGCCTACTCGTGCTGGGCGCCCTGCTCATCGGTGGCCTCGGAAGTCCGGCGGAGGGCGCCCCGATCCTCGCGCTGGACCTCGACCCCGCGTTGCCCGGTGTGCAGTCGAGCACCTCCTTGGCTTTGGGCGGCTCCGTCGTCGCAGAGATCTGGATCTCCGGGGTGGACTCGAGCGATCCCCTCCATGCCTTCGAGCTCGACCTGCTCTTCGACCCCGGCATCGTGGCGGCTTCGGCAGCAGGCGTCGCGAGCTTCCTGGCGACCCCCTTTCTCGAGATCGAGAACGGGGTCGGGGTGGGGCAGGTGGGTCTTGCCGCCACGACCAGCGGTCCCGGCGCGGCGTTCGGTAGCGGGCTCCTGGCTACGGTCACGCTGACCGCGTCGGGACCCGGCGAGAGCGCACTCGAACTCGCGAGTGTCGTGCTCTCCGAGCCCTTTGGGGCGCAGATCCTGGACGTGACGCTGCAACCGGCTTTGCTCCTCGTCGTGCCGGAGCCCGGCGTCGGGATGCTCCTCGCGGCGGGCTGCCTGCCGGCGCTGTCATTGGCGCTCTCACTGGCGCTCTCAGGCAGGAGGGGACGCGACGATGTGTAGGCAGCGTGTCGTCGTTCTGGCCGCGCTCTGTGTGTGGCTGCTGGCGCCGACGTGTGGCGCACCGGGCCAGGGCGACGTGGACGGCAGCGGCGTCGTCGACATGGCCGACCTGGCTCTGGTTCAAGGCTGCTTCGGCTCCAGGCCCCCTGTGGGTCCGGCGTGTCGCCCTTCCGACGCGAACGGCGATGGCCGCGTCGACATCCTGGATGTCTCGATCGTGGCCAGTCTCCTGGCGCCGTCGAGGGTGCCTCGGGTCAGTGGGCAGACGGTCGCCGAGGCCGAGGTCTCCCTCGTTCGCAGTGGTCTGACCGCCGGCGGGGTCACGCAGGCGAACAACGCGCTCGTGCCTCCCGGTGCGGTGATCCGGACGACCCCGTCGAGCGGGACCCCCCTGCCCTTCGGGACGCCGGTGGACTTGCTGGTGTCGGGGCCGGTGCTCCCAGAGCCCAACATGCTGAGCGCGGCCTGGGAGGGCACCTGGGACGTCCGGACCGTGTCGATCGAGCCCTCTTCGGGGTCCGTCGTTACCACCAGCGAAGCCAAGGTCGAGCTCTGCAGCGGCGACCCGCTGGGACTCGCGCTGCTGCCGAGTGGAGTGGTGTGCTCGGCGAGCTCCGACGATGTGCTTCTGGCCTTCCGCTGCACCGCCCAGGCAAGTCAGGGCCCGTGCACGGTCGATCTCGTCGCAGACTACCGGCTCGAGCAGACGGTCCCCGGCGTGCTGGAAGGCCACGGGGGGTTCGACCGAGGGATCTCACCCGGCTGCCTGGGGGTCGTGGATCCCCGAAGCGAAGAGATCGAGGTTCATGCGGTGCGGCGGGGTCCACAGACGACCTCCTGTGGTGGGATCGTTGCAGCCGTCTCGCAGAAGGTGATCCGACCTCTGCTCCCGGGATTGAGGCCATGAAGAGGGGGCTTCGAATCGTCCTGATGGTAGCGTCGGCGAGCATCCTTCTCGCAGCCGACGAGTGCTCGATCGGCTTCCTCCAGACGCCTTTCAACGTCGACTGCGATGAGATCAAGCTGGCTCTGCGACCGGGCGAGTGCGTGGCCTTCGCGAACCAGTGCGGGGACGAGCGGCCGAGCTTCAAGCACGCCTCGGGGAGGACCGTCGTACTCGAGCGGGACTCGGTCCGTCTCGGCTTCTCCTTGCGCCTCGTGTCCGGCCCCAGGGAAGAGCTCGCGAGCTTGTGCCGTAAAGTCTCGACCGGTGACGAGCTGCCGCCCTTCGTGAGGCTGAACTACCGCTACTTCGACTCCAGTGACCGCCCCACCCGCGAGGGAGACGGGGTCATCCAGGTCGCGACGGACGACAGCTTCCGCATCTCGGCGATTGCCTCACCCACCCAGGTCGAGGACGGCGGGGAGACCCGACTCGATGCGGTGCTCGTCGGTGGAATCCCGCCCTACAGGTACCGCTGGGAAGAGGAAATCATCGGCCAGGCCCAGTCGAGCGGGTCCTCCACCCTCTCCAGCGCGCGCTTCAAGAGTACCGCCGCAAGGGAGCTCGATGTCGTGGGCGCCGGGCAGCCCACGCGCTACGCCTACACCCTCACGGCAGTTGACGCGTTCGGCCTCGCCGCCACCGACCGCGTCATCGTCGAAGCGGGCTTCAGTGTCCGGCCCTCGGCGTCGCGGACATCGATCCAGCCAGGAGAACGGGTTCAGCTCACCGCGAACCCGGCCCACGGGACCGGCCCCGTTTCGTTTCGGTGGTCCCCCGATCATCCGGACGCCGGCCTCTCCGACCCGCTTGCCGAGAACCCGGTGGCCACGCCGACTCGAACGCTTCTCTACTCGGTCAGCGCGACCGACACCGCGACGGGCAGGACCCACGCCGACGCCGACGGTGTCTACGTGATGGTGGACATGGCCTCGAACCTCTCGGCGAGTCCGGCCACGCTCGCACCGGGCGGATCGTCGCAGCTTCGAGCCGCGGTCGCCGGGGGCGCCCCTCCTTTCGTCTACGAGTGGTCGCCAGCACGGTTCCTCGACGACCGCCGCCGCGACGACCCGGTCGCCACGCCGCCGTTCACGACCCGCTTCACCCTGGAGGTCGCCGACTTCCGTGGCAACGTCGTCACGGATCAGATCACGGTCGCGGTTCCGGGAGCGGTGGACTCGTTCGATGGGGCCTACGCGGTCGGGTTCCCGAGCTGTCTCAGTGCGGTCTGCCCGCTGGTCCCCGGTCTGGGCAGCTCCCCTGGAATCGACGTGCTCTTCGACCCGCTGCTCGGCACCGTCGAGCTCGCTCCAGCGGCAGGCTCGAGCTTCGTCGCCGTCGCAGGCGACTACGTCGAAGCCGGACCGATCGTGTCGTTCGACGGGCTCACCGGCACCGGAGTCCTCTCCGGAGTCCGAGTCACCGTGGTGGCCGATGGCACCCTCCAGATCGACGACAGGGGCGCCTCGGTCCTCGATCTCACCTACACCATCCAAGGCCCTTCGAGCACCGAAGTCGTGGGCCTTCTCGGCGCCCGTTAGGGCGCAACGAGTCTCTACGGGATCACTGCGAGATGAGGGCCGGGATGTCGCTCAGTCCTCGATGCACCAGGCCGAGTGCGTCGTGTTGCAGGGCTGCTCGAAGACCACCCAGTCGGGGCTCTCGAACAGCTGGCCGCCGGACGGGACGATCTCGAGCCCTGCGGTCGTGCCGCGGTCGAGATTGCTGGCGGAGGTCCAGGGAACCGGACCGAACTCCGGGCTGCAATTCGCCGGGCCGAGCGATCCTCCCGAGCCGCTGTTGCCGTTTCGGACCCAGCCGAACCCGAGGTAGGGCGGGCCCCCGCCGGAGTCGCTCCGGGTCCGGCCGAGGCTCGTGTCGTAGCGCAGCGCCGAGGGGTTCAGGAGCTCGCCCAGGGATGCCATGCGGAAGCCCGCGGCGCAAACCTGCGCGCCGTGGTCGCCGTCGAACAGCCCCACGGTGAGGTAGTAGCGCGGCCGCACGACGCGGGTGCAGCTCCCGTCGTCGCAGGCGTTGCCGGCGGTGGGCGCCCCCCCGAAGACGGCGGGCTCGTCGACGTTCCGGCCTGCGTTGTCCACCGTGTTGTGCGCGAAGGCGGCCGGGAAGCCGCTGCCGGACATGGCAATTCCATGGCGCCCGGTCCGGACGACCCGGTTGTGGGTGACGAGGCTGCCGCTCGAGACGGCGATCCCGTTGTTTCCGCAGTCCGCCACCATGAGCCGGGCCACGTGGGCCTGAGTGCCGAGCGAGACGCAGTTGCTCGCGAACCCCCGGATCGAGCCGTCGTGCACCGAGGACTCGGCAGCACTGCCAGGGGTCCGGGCGATGCCGGTGCCGGCGCCCGGAGGGCATCCGCCGATGCACAGGAACGGCCCACGGATCGTGAACCCGTTCAGGTCGAGGGTGACGCCCGAGGTCGCGAGCAAGAGGCCGTCGACGCCGGCGGGCACGTCGAGATCGCTCGTGAGGACGTAGCTTCCCGGCGCATCGATCACGAACGGGAATCCGCCGGAGGCCTCGATGCCGACCTGGTTGATCTCGAGCCGGCCTTCCCCGGCGAGGGCGCCAGGGGCGAGCAGCGTGAGAAAGAGGAGTGCGGTGGCGAAGAGAGAAGGAGTCAGCGGGCGCATGGGACGGACTCGGTTCCAGCCAGGCCAAGCCTCTCACCCACGGCAAGGCTAGCGCGCCGCGGTCCAGAGCGGGAAGGGAACAGCCGCTCAGGACAGCGCCCGAACTCGCTCGGCCAACGCCTCGTTCATCGCCTGGAAGGCCCGCCGCGTGAACCCGCGCATCTCCTCGTCCATCTTCTCGGCGAGGCGGCCGCGGAACTCCTCGAAGTGGTCGAAGCGGATACGCGTCGCGTCGAGGGGCTGGATCGCGAAGACGTGATCCGTGTCGAGGAGGCCGCTGTCGCCGAGGCGTCCGCGCCAGTGGAGGACGCGCCCCGGCTCCGCCACAACGACCGTCGGCTCGACGACGAGCGGCTCGGGCCAGTTCTCCTGGGAGATCGTCACCCGCAAGGTGCTCCCGGGCGCGAGCTCACCTTCGAGGGCGAGGACGTACGGGTTCCACTCGGGGTAGCGCGCGAGATCCGACAGCACGCCCCACGTCGCCTCGGCGCTGCCCTCGATCTCGAGGGCGTGCCGGATCACGAAGAGCGGCGGATCGGGGTGGGGCGTAGCCGACGCGCCGCTCACGCCGGCCCGTGAGAGACCGCCTCGCCCGGGTCGGGCAGGGGCATCCAGTCGTTGACGGGCGTCGGCTTCTTCGAGCGGTCGAGCGTCCCGTGGGCCGCCAGGTGGTAGACCATGGCGGCGCGCAGGCCATCACTCTCGTTGTCCTTCGAGCGGTGCATCAGGTGGCTGTGGAATACGAGGAGGTCGCCGGGCGCCATCGTGACGGGGCGCTCGTCGGCGAAGTCGTGGTCGACGATCTCCACGTAGCCGACGTTTGCGTTCGGCCGGCGGTCGGGGACGTGCTCGTGGATCGGCTCCGTGTGGGATCCGGGCAGGACCCACAGGCATCCGTTCTCGAGGGTCGCCTCGGTGACGGCGAGCCACAGCCCCACCTGGGGCGCGCGGTCGAAGGGGAAGTAGAAGGAGTCCTGGTGCCAGGGCTGTCCCCAGGCCGCCGGATTCTTGAAGATGAACTGGGAGAGGAAGCAGTCGATCCGCGGGCCAAGGAGCGCGCGACCGATCTCGAGGACGCCCTGCGACACGATGAAGTCGCGGAAGGGGCCGTCCCGGTGGAGCCGGAAGATCTTCGAGACACGCTGCTCCGCGTCGGCCTCGGCCTCGATCGCGCCGGTGAGGTGCTGCTCGGGGGCCACGATGAAGCCGTCGTGGACGATCTGTCCCGCCGCGCCGCGGCTGATTGCAATCACCCGCTCGAGCATGGCGTGGCCGATCGCGGGATCCGCGAAGCCCCGGACGAGGAAGAAGCCTTCTTCCTCCCACTGCTTCCGCTGCGTCGGGTCGAGCAAGTGCGCTCCTGCTCCTCTTCTTCCGTCGTCGCTCCGATCGCCGGCGACGGGTGGTCTGGCGCGATCGAATCCGAGCTTACACGACGAGCGGAAGCAACGGACCCTCCGGTGCCCCAGGGCCCCGAGCCATCGATCCGATGAGCGCCAGGCGATCTCGCTACCATCAGGAGC
>JASJCN010000176.1 GCA_030065975.1 Myxococcota bacterium | reverse complement strand
GGCACCCAATGAAGGAAGGAAGGGCCTTGCCAGGATCTGTCATACGTTGTAATACGTCTCGTATGACAGCGGCCCATACTCTCGCCGGGCCAGCAGAGGAGCTTGCGATGAATGACCAGCATGACCAGCATGATCAGACGCTCACGGAGTGGATCCAACAGGCCGTCGAGCGCGGCGCCACGAGCGTCGAGGAGATCCACAAGGAGATCGCCGATCTGCCCTTCGAGGTGCTCGAGCGCAACGGGCTGTTCGAGCGCACCGCCGCCGAGGTGCGGGACGTGCAGGATCGCTCGATCGGCGCGGTCTACGACGTGATCCGGGGCGTGAACCGGCGGGTCGGCGAGCTGGCCTCGGATCTGCTCGAATCGCGCAGCCGCACGTAGAGAACCCGTGGCCGAGCTTCCCTAGGATCCGGACGGCGACGACTCGCACTGCGTCTGCGGGTGAGGGCATCCGGGGAAGAGATCCGGGGGAGAGGGCCATGGACTTCGAGCATTCCGAGCGCGCACGCCTGGTGATGGAGCAGGTCGAGCGCTTCGTACGAGAACGCGTCGTGCCGAACGAGTCGACCTACCAGGAACAGCTCGTGGGCAGTGACGACTGGCGGGAGTGGCGCATCCCGCCGGTGCTCGAGGAGCTGAAGGCCGAGGCTCGGGAGCTCGGTCTCTGGAACCTGTTCCTGCCCGACGAGCCCTGGGGCGCCGGCCTCGACAACCGCGACTATGCGCCGATCGCCGAGATCACCGGCCGCAGCCCGATGGCGCCCGAGGTGTTCAACTGCAGCGCGCCCGACACCGGCAACGCCGAGGTGCTCGTCAAGTACGGCTCGGAGGCGCAGCAGAAGGACTGGCTCGAGCCCCTGCTCGCCGGAGAGATCCGCTCGGGCTTCGCGATGACCGAGCCGGCCGTGGCGTCGAGCGACGCCACCAACATGGAGGCGACCTGCGAGGTGGTGGGCGACGAGGTCGTGATCAACGGCCTCAAGTGGTGGACCAGTGGCGCGGGAGATCCGCGTTGCCGCTTCCTGATCTTCATGGGGGTGACCGATCCGGGCGCCGCGCGGCATCAGCGCCATTCGATGGTGATCGTTCCCATGGACGCAAAGGGCGTCGAGATCGTGCGCATGCTGCCCGTGTTCGGCCACCTGGGAGAGCCCCACGGCCACGCCGAGATCCGCTTCGACGACGTGCGCGTGCCGGTCACGAACCTGATCGCGGGGCCGGGCCGCGGCTTCGAGATCGCCCAGGGCCGGCTCGGGCCCGGCCGGATCCACCACTGCATGCGGGCCATCGGCGCCGCCGAGCGCGCCCTCGAGCGCCTCTGCGAGCGCGCGGTCGGCCGCGTCGCCTTCGGCAAGCCGCTCGCCAACCTGGGTGCCAACCGCGACGTGATCGCCGAGTGCCGGATGGCGATCGATCAGGCGCGCCTGCTCACCCTGAAGGCCGCCTGGGCGCTCGATACCGTCGGCACCCACCGCGCCCTGGTCGACATCTCGGCCATCAAGGTCGTGGCGCCCAACGTCCTGCAACGCGTGGTCGACGCGGCGATCCAGGTCCACGGAGGCGAGGGCGTCGCCGACCCGGAGCTCGTCTACCTGATGGGGATGGCGCGGGCGCTCCGCCTGGCCGACGGGCCCGACGAGGTCCACCGCGGCATGGTCGCGCGGCTCGAGCTCGCAAAGTATCAGTAGGCCTCAGTCCGAGGCGTCCGACGGCTCCGACGGATCCCGGAAGAAGTCCGGCTCGCGCTTCTCGAGGAAGGCGCGCATGCCCTCCCGCATCTCGGCGTTGCCCATGCCGCGGCGCACCTCGCGGCGCTCGACCTGGAGCGCCTCCTCGAGGCTCGCGCCTTCGGCACCCACCACGCAGCGCAGGACCGACGCAACGGCCAGCGGCGGCCGCTTGGCGAGCTCGTGCGCCAGCTCCCGGGCCCGCTGCTGCAGCTCGTCGTTGGGCCACACCTCATGGACCAGGCCGATCCGGAGCGCCTCGGGGCCGGAGATCATCTTGACCCGCAGGATGATGTCGAGCGCGGCGGCGCGGCCGACGCAGCGAGTGAGCCGGGCCGTCCCGCCCCAGGCGGGAACGCCGCCGATGTCGAGCTCCGGCAGGCCGATCTTCGCGCCCTCTGCGGCGGCGAGCCGGAAGTGGCAGCCGAGGGGAAGCTCGAGCCCGCCGCCCAGGCAGTAGCCATAGAGGGTCGCGATCCAGGGCTTGCCCATGTTCTCGATCATCGAGATGACCCGGAGCCGCTGATCGAGAACCGCTTCGAAGCTTCCCTTGCGCTGGATGCCCTCGGGCATCTGCTTCAGGTTCATGCCGACGGAGAAGTGCTCGTCGCCCGCGCCGCGGATCACGACCGCGCCCACCGAGTCGTCCCGGTCGAGCTCGTCGACGCGCGCCTCGAGCTCGTCCATGAAGTCGAGGCTCATGCGGTTGCGCGGGGCGTCGTCGTTGATGAGGGTCACGACGCGTCCGTCGCGCTCGACGATCAGTGCATCTCCCAAGTGCGGCTCCTGCTCTCTACCCGACCTCTACCCGACGACGGGCTCTTCGTCCGCTCCCACGGCCTGGAAGCGCCGGTTCACTTCGAGGATGCCGGGCACCACCTTGGCCAGCCAGGCCGCGAAGGCGAGGGCCACCACCCAGCTGGGCAGGAGCCACCCGGCGGCGATCCAGCCGGCAACGAAGAGGGGCACGCGCAGCGCCGCGTTCCGGATCCGCCGCGGCACGCTATCTCCGGCGCGCTGGTCGAAGGGGGCCGGCCGCAGGAACCAGCCGTTCGCGAGGAGCAGGGTGACGAAGATCGGCCAGGGGGCCGGCGCGGCGTCCAGCTCGGGGTCGCTGTCGAAGGGTGCGTCGGGTGCGTCCGCCGGCTGCTCGAGCTCCGCCTCGACGTGCTTCCACACGTGCGCGGGCGTCGGGCGGGCGATCGCTCCGCCGATGTTCTGGCGGCTCGGACGACAGCGCCAGCGATAGAGCACGCGGCCGCTCCGGCTCACGACGAGCACGCCGGGCTGGAAGTAGCCCTTGGGATGCGAGACCCAGTCCTTGGTGATGAAGCGGCCGCCTCCGCCTCCGCCCCAGTCGTGGGTGAAGAGCGAGAGCCAGCCGCGCTCCGCGCAGGCTCCCGCGATCTCCTGGTGCGGATCCCCGACGTGCTCGAGGCCCGTCTCCCAGTCCGTCTCGGCGTTGCGGGCGAGGGTCTGGGGCTCGCTCGTGATGGCGTAGATCTCGCCCCCGGCATTCCGGACCTTCTGGAGGACGCCGTCCTTCGCGTAGCCGCGCAACTCGCGGCGACAGGGCGGTCACCAGAAGCCGCGGTAGAAGAGGAAGACACTGAACGCGTGCCGGGGGAGCGTCTTCTCGAGCCACTCGGCGCGGACGCCGGCCGGGGGATCGAGGAGTGGTGCGGGAGATCCCGGGCCCGTCGCGGCCTCGTCGAGATGTCTCACTTCGAAGCCGGCGTCGGCCGCCCCGACCTCGAAGCGCTCCCGCAGGCAGACGTCCTGGCCGTCCTCCTGTCCGCAGAGGATCAGCTGCATCTCCCGCGCGCCGGCAACCTCGGGAAGCGTCTCGGGATCGAGGATTCCGGTGAGCTTGAACTCGCTCCCCCGTTCCTTCGAGAACCAGGCTCGGGCCGCTTCGGCCTCGGCGGCCAGGTGGGCGGGGATCGTCTCTTCGACTCGGGGCATCGTGGTCGACCTCCGGAGCTCATTGCCGTCCGCCACCGGCGGCGGTGGCTTCGGCCTGCATCTTCTTCGCGACCCGCTCGGCAACCATGACGCAGCCGAGGTAGGTATTGCCAGCGGGAATCGTCGGCATCACCGAGGCATCGCAGACGCGGAGGCCGTGGATCCCGCGCACGCGGCAGTCGGCGTCGAGGACCGGCCCCATCGGGCAGGTGCCGACCATGTGGGCGTAGCTGATCGTGAGCCGCTCGAGCGCCCGCGCGACGGCGCCCGGGGCCCGCAGGTCGTGGGGCTCGACGGGCTCGCAGCCGAGCTCGCGGGCGGCCGCGGAGCGCTCCCATGCCGCGATGCGCTCGAAGGCGTGTCCGAGCCGCTCGGGGGTGTCGCCCGGCAGGGGAGGGGCCTTCACGATCGGGCCCGCATCGAAGCCGTCGCCCAGCCGAACGCTGCCGCGCCCACTCGAGCGCATGGAGAAGACCGCCATCATGAAGACGGTCGCTTCGTCGTCGCCGGGCGTCGGCCCGATGGGGAACGCGTGGTAGTCGACGTCACGTCCGTTCGACGCGCCGACCAGCACCACCTGGGCCGGCCCGGCCGTGCCGCCACGCGGCCCGTCGTGCCGGTAGGGAATCCCCGGCCCGAGGTGGTCGCTCATCGTGCTGCCCACGGGAAGGTCGACGCGGGCCGTCACGCCGTGCTCGGCGAGGTGCGCCGCGGGCCCGATGCCCGAGCGAAGCAGCAGGAAGGGCGAGAAGAGCGCGCCGGCCGCGAGCACGACCTCGTCGGCTTCGAGCTCCTCACCGCTTGCGAGGCTCACGCCGGTCACGCGGTCTCCGTCGAAGACGAGCCCCGCGACCTCGGCGTTCGTTCGCACCAAGAGGTTGTCCCGCGCGCGGACCTTCTCCGTCAGGTAGGCGAGGCTGGTCGAGACCCGTTTCGCGTTCTCGTCGATCGTGACCGGGAAGACGCCGATGCCCGGCAGCTGGGACGGGTCGTTGATGTCGGCCACGTGGGGCTCGCCGACCTCGAGCAGGCCCTCGTAGTAGGCGCGATGCGCCTGGCTCAGCTCTTCCCGCCTCCAGCGTCGGACGGGCAGGGGGCCTTCGCTGCCGTGGATGGCCGAGGGGCCGAAGTCGAAGTCCGTCTCGGCGGCGATGAAGGTGCCCTCGACGTCGGCCCAGCCCCAGCCTTCGAGGCCGGCCGCCTCCCACGCGTCGTAGTCGGCCGGCTGGCCGCGAAGCGTGGCCAGCCCGTTCATGGCGGAGCAGCCGCCGAGGAGCCGGCCCTGCTGCATCGCGATCATCCCCGCCTCGGTCTCCATCGGCGTCATCGCGATCTGCGCGCCGCCCTGCCACAGGGTCGGGGCCTGGGCGGGCTCGCGAACGAGGGCGTCGTATGCGTCGTGGTCGGGGCCCGCCTCGAGCAGGGTGACGAAGAGCTCGGGCGTCTCGCTCAGCCGGGCCGCGAGCACGGCCCCGGCCGTGCCGCCGCCCACCACGAGGATCCTCCGTGCACGTCGTTCCATGGTCGACTCCCTCGGTCCTGGCGGTCTAGCGGATTAGGTTGTTCGAGCTAGATTAGTCTGAACAACCTAATCCGTCAACCCGTTGCCGCCTACCCGCTTCAGCAGGGAGCCCATGGACGAGCAGAAGCCGAGAAAGACGCGCGAACGCATCCTCGAAGCCAGCCGGAGGCTCTTCAACGAGCGGGGCTACGCGGCGACGAGCCTGGCCGAGATCGCGGCGGACGTCGGGATCTCCCAGGGCAACCTGACGTACCACTTCCCGGCCAAGCGCGATCTCGTGACCGGAATCGAGGAAGAGACGCGGGAGCGCTTCCGGGTGCGCCGCGCCATGCGACGCTCCGGCCCCGTCGCCGACGAGTACGTGGCCCACCTGCTGTTCGGCATGAGCCTCACCCTGGACGTCCGCTTCGTGTTCCGCGATCGCGCGCAGTTCGAGGATCCGGGTGCACGCACACCCGACCCCGAGATGGCGGCGGACTTCGAGGAGCTCCTCGCACTGCTCGAGCGCGTGGAGCGGGAAGGGCTGTTCCGGCGCGATCTGGAGATCGACCTGCCGGTGCTGGCCCGTTCGCTCTGGATCGTGAGCCGCTACTGGATGGACCATCTTCGCGAGAGCGAGGGGCTCGAGCGCATCACCTGGGAGGATCAGGAGCGGGGGATCCAGCATCACTTCGCCGTTCTGCTGCCCTGCCTCACCGCGGCCGGCCGGCGGGCGTTCGAGGCGGCGCTCCTGCGGGCTTCGGCGCCTGCCGAGAGGGATCGGACCGGCACCGACGACCCGTCGCGCTAGCGTTGCCGCATGAGTCGGATCCCGCGCCACGAGGCGTCCGATCCCGTCGACGACATGTGGGCCGCCCTCGACGAGGCGGGCTGCCTCGTGGTCACGGACGTCACCGACACGGACCTTCGGGACCGTCTTCGCCGTGAGCTCGAGCCGCACATGCCCGAGGCCGGCGGGCAGACCGGGCTCGACGATCCCGAGGCCTTCTACCCCGGGCACACCCGACGCATGACGGCGCTCATCGCTCGCTCCGAGGAGTCTCGCAAGCTCGCGACACACCCCTTGAGCATGGACTTCGGAGCGCGCCACCTCGGCCCCGGGTGCGAGCACTTCCAGCTTCACGTGACGGCCGCGCTCGAGGTCGGGCCGGGAGCGCGCCGCCAGGTGCTGCACCGCGAGGAAGACCCCTTCACGTTCTTCCCCTTGCCCCGGCCGAACCTCATCCTCGCCAGCATGTGGGCCATCACGGACTTCCGCGCCGACAACGGCGGGACGCAGCTCGTCCCGGGTAGTCACCGCTGGGGCGTCGGACGGGAGGCCGAGCCGGGGGAGATCGCGCTGGCCGAGATGCCGGCCGGATCGGTGCTCTACTGGCTCGGGGGGACGCTGCATGGCGCCGGCGCCAACACCGCGGGCGACTGGCGCTACGGCGTGATCCTCACCTACTCGCTCGGCTGGCTCCGCCAGGAGGAGAACCAGGCGCTCGACGTGCCGAGCGACCTCGCGGCGACGTTCTCTCCCGAGCTCCAGAGACTCACCAGCCGCACCATGCACGGCGCGCTCGGCTTCTTCGACCCGCGCGTGGGGCGCCCGGTTCCCGCATCTCCCGGAGAGCGCCGCTAGGCCTGGTCGGTGCGCTCCTGCGGTGAGCCCAGGTCGAGGCGGTTGACCGGCAGCGATCGGACGCGAGTTCCCGTCGCGTCGTAGATCGCGTTCGCGAGGGCCGGGGCCACGGCCGGGGTGCCGGGCTCGCCCGCGCCGCCGATGGCGTGGCCGCTGTCGATGATGTGGACCTCGATCTTCGGCGACTCCGCCATGCGAAGCGCCTCGTAGTCGTGGAAGTTGCTCTGCACGACGGCTCCGTTCTCGATGGTGATCTCGCCGTAGAGTGCGGCCGTCAGTCCGTAGACGATGCCCGATTCGATCTGCGCGCTCAGGCCGTCGGGAGAGACGGCGATGCCCGCGTCCACGGCGGCCACGATGCGATCCACCCGCGGCTGTCCGTCGATCATGGTCACCTCGACCACCTGTGCGACGAGCGAGCCGAACGACTCCTGCAGGGAGATGCCGCGGCCTCGGCCCTCCGCCATCGGGCTGCCCCAGTCGGCCGCGTCGGCGGCCTTGTTCAGCACCGCCAGGTGACGCGGCTTGTCCTTCAGGAGTGCGGCCCGGAAGGCGTACGGGTCGCGCCCGGCCGCCGCGGCCACCTCGTCGAAGAACGACTCGGTGAAGAAGCCGTGCTGCGAGTGATCGACGCTTCGCCACGCGCCGAAGGGCACGTGGGTGGGGCTTCCGACGTGTCCGATGTCGCGCGCGGCGACCTCGTACGGGATGAGGGGCGCCTCCACCGGCTCGTGCTTGTCGACGTAGGTGTTCTCCCAGGCGAGGAGGTTCCCGTCGTCGTCGAGGGCCGCGCGGAAGCGGCTCTGCACGGCGGGCCGGTAGAAGTCCTGCCGGACGTCCTCCTCGCGCGTCCAGATCAGCTGCACCGGACGCCCGACCTTCGCCGCGATGAGTGCGGCCTGGATCGCGTAGTCCGCCCGGGACTTGCGACCGAAGCCGCCGCCCATGAAGCAGTTGTGGAGCGTCACCTGCTCGGGCTCGAAGCCGAGGGCCTCGGCGACGGCCTTGCGGAACGTGAGCGGGCTCTGGCAGCCGACCCAGATCTCGCACTGCCCGTTCTCGACGCGCGCCGTGGCGTTCAGGGGCTCCATGCAGGTGTGGGCGAGGTAGGGGACGCGGTAGTCCGCCTCGAGCACCTGCGCAGCGCTCGCCATCGCCGCCTCGACGTCGCCCTCGGCCACGTCGGCCTCTCGCTCGACGCCGGCGCGGATGTCCCGATCGAACTGCTCGAAGATCGCCTCGCTCGAGACGCCTTCGTTGCCCGACTCGTTCCACTCGACGCCGAGTGCCTCGATGCCGCGCTTCGCCGCCCAGAATCCCTCGGCGACCACCGCGACCGATTCGGGAGAGGTGAATCCGCCGAGCATCGCCTTCACGCCCGTGGGCGGCAGCTCGACGACGTCGACCACGCCAGGGATCGCCCGGGTGGCGCTGTCGTCGATGCTCTTCACCTCGCCGCCGAAGGTCGGCGCGCGGCGGGTCGTCGCGTACAGCATGCCGGGAAGGCGCACGTCGAGAGCGAAGAGGGCGGTTCCGTCCACCTTGCTCGGGATGTCGTGGCGCTCGACGTGCTTGCCGATGATCCCGAACTCCTCCGGCGTCTTCAGCGTGGGCTTCGCCGGCGGCGTCATCTCGGCGGCCGCACTGGCGAACTCGGAGTAGGGGGCGGTGCGTCCGCTGGCCTCGTGGATCAGCTGGCTCTTGCGTGCGATCACCTCGTCGGCCGGCACGCCCCACGCGTCGGCCGCCGCGTCGCGGAGCATCTCCTTCACCGCGGCGCCGGCGACGCGCATGCCGTACTGGCCGGTCGCGCGGATGCTCATGCTGCCGCCCGTGATCTGCAGGTCGAGCGCCTTGGCGGTGCGCAGCAGAATCCCGTCCACCGTGGGAAGGACGATCTCGGGGATGTCCACACCCTCGAGCAGGACGCCCTTGCCGAGCGGGGCGTTGGCGAACTCGCTGATGGCGGGCGCCTCCTCGAAGCGGACGAGGTCCCAGTCCGCGTCGAGCTCGTCGGCGAGCATCTGCGCGAGGGCCGTTCCCGCTCCCTGGCCCATCTCCGAGTGCGGAACGATCACCGTGACGACGTTGTCCTCGTCGAGCTTCACCCAGGAGTGGACGAGGGTCTCGCCGTCGCCGGTGACGAGCGGGGCGAGCTTGGACTGGCGGTTGCCGGGCCGGAGTGCCACGCCGACGACGAGCCCACCGCCGACCACGAGCCCGCTCGCGAGGAAGGAGCGTCGAGTCCACTTACCCATCGATCGTCTCCTTCGCGGCGGGGGCGCTCGCGCCGCCGTTCTTCGCGGCGGTCTTGATGGCGTCCTTGATCCGGCCGTACATCCCGCAGCGGCAGATGTTTCCCTGCATCGCGGCGTCGATCTCGTCGTCCGAAGGATCCGGGTTGCTCGCGAGGAGCGCGGCGGCCGACATCAGCTGTCCCGACTGGCAGTAGCCGCACTGGGGAACCTGATGCGCGATCCAGGCGGCCTGGAGCGCGTGGCGCTGGCCTTCGCCCGGCGCGAGCCCCTCGATGGTCTGGATCTCCTGGCCGTCGGCCGCGGAGAGCGGGGTCACGCACGAGCGGATCGCCCGGCCGTTGAGCCGGACGGTGCAGGCTCCGCACTGAGCGATGCCGCAGCCGAACTTCGTTCCCACCAGCTCGAGCTGCTCGCGAAGCACCCAGAGCAGCGGGGTCGAGGGGTCGACGTCGACCTCTCGCTCGGTTCCATTGACCTTCACTCTCGTCATCGCGGATGCGCTCCTTGGGCGAGGGATGGGCAGTCGACCTTCCGGGGCCCGACCGGGCCTCGACAAATTGACGTTTCGGGCGCGGAATGTCAATTTGTCTCGCGTGCCCGAAGCGCCCGACGTCAAACGCGAGTCGATCTTGTCGGCCGCCCACCTCCAGTTCGCGCGGTATGGCTACCGCCGGACCTCCATGGAGGATATTGCCAAGGAGACCGGTGTCTCGCGGGCGTCGCTCTATTCCTATTTCGAGAACAAGGAAGAGATCTTCCGCTCTCTCACGGCCCATCTTCAGGAGCAGTCGCTGGCGGCGGCGGAGCACTGCTTGAAGGAAGGAGGCTCGGACGTCGACGTCGCCACCCGCGTCGAGGCGGCGCTGCTGGCCCGGCTCACGCCCTTCCTGGAAGTCGTCCAGTCGGCCCATGGCAGCGAGCTCTACGACGAGAACAACCGCCTCTGCGGCGACCTCGTGGTGGCCTCGTCCGAGCGGTTTCTCGAGATCCTGACCACCGCGCTCGCCGCGGCGGCTCGAGCGGGCCAGATCGATCTCAAGTCGGCCGGCCTCAGCGCGGCGGCGACGGCCGAGCTGATCTACCGCAGCGCCGCAGGTCTGAAGCAGGGAGCGGCGGACATGGAGACCGTGACGAAGCGGCTCCGTTCCTTCGTGGCGGTCTTCTTCGCCGGGCTTCGCGCCTGAGGAGGAGCCGAATCCGCCAGCTCCAAGGACCACGCGCTAAAAAAGTCAATCCAGCTTGCTTTTTTGGACGCGAGCCCTCATCCTCCAGCAGGCGCCCTGGAGGACCGGCCATGGAAGCGGTGGAGCCGCCCCGGAGCGGGTGGATGACCCCTCGAGACCTGTTCCGAGCGATTGGTGCGCTGGGAGGCGCGATCCGCGACCCCGATCGCACCGACCTGATCGGCGAGTTCATCGCCTCGACCTCCGGCTCCTCGGGAATACGGCTCTACGACGAGCTGATGGCCGACCCGGCGGCCCGGGCGATCCTCCTCGAGGGGCGCGATCTCGAGGCCACCTTGAGCGATCGCGACGCGCTCGCCGCGATGCCGGACGGAAGCCTCGGGCGCGCCTACTACGATTGGACCGAGGCGCGCGACTTCGACGCGGAGGGAATCGCCGAGGCGATCTCCAAGCAGGTTCCGCGCGACCTCGGTGGACCGTTTGCGACGTTTGCCGCCCGCGTCGTCGACCAGCACGACCTGTGGCACGTCCTGAACGGCTGGGACTCGGACATCCACGGCGAGGTCCACCTCCTGGGCTTCAGCTACGCCCAGCTCGGTGGGAGAGGCTGGTGGATCCTCGGTCGCCTCGCGGTCTTATTCCTCGGCTCCGCCGGGAGGCAGGACACCGCGGGCTACTTCCGGCACGCGATGGAGCGGGGGCGCGAGGCCCGCACGTTGGCCGGCGTGGATTGGGAGGCGATGCTGCCGCGTCCCCTCGAGGAGGTGCGGCGCCGTCTCGGCATCGCGGAGCCCGTCTCCTACGCGAGGCTCGAACGCGCGGACGTGGAGCGGCTGCGGGGAAGGAGCCCGGTCCTGCGGGGCCTGCGTCGCTTGCTGGGCCCGGAAGGAAGGGAAGCGTGAGCAGGCAAGATGCGAGGGCGGCGCGTCGAAGCCCGCGGAAAGCGCAGGCCCGCAGCGTGGCGACGCGCGAGAGCATCCTCGATGCGGCGCTCGAGTGCCTGGTCGAGCGCGGCTACGCGCGCACCGCGACGGCGGACGTCGCCGAGCGAGCCGGCGTTTCCCGGGGTGCGCAGCTGCATCACTTCCCGACGCGTGCCGGGCTCCTCGCCGCCACCGTGGAGCACCTGGCCGAGCGTCGCCTTGCCGAGATGCATCGCGCCCTGGGCGAGGGCGGACGCGTGGACGACGAGATCGATGCGGCCGTCGACTTCGTCTGGGAGGCCTTCTCCGACCCGACGGCCTATGCGAGCCTCGAGCTCCTGATCGCCGCGAGGACGGACGACGATCTCCTGGCCCACCTGAAGCCCGTCGCCCAGCGCTTCGAGCAGACGCTCGAGCGTGCCGACCTCGCCGTCGCGCCCGACTCGCTGGCGCGGAGGCAGCGCACCGCGCTGCGAAACCTGGTCATGGTGGCCATGCAGGGCCTCGCCGTGATGCGCATCCTGGACGATGACGACGCCTACGTGGACGGCGTGCTCGACACCTTGAAGGACCTCTGCCGGAAGCGCCTCGACACGGGGAGCTGAGCGCCCCGGGAATCGCTCGAGCAAGCTCGCACCCCGTGCTGGCGAGCGTGGCCCGATAGACCGCGGCCCGAT
>JASJCN010000175.1 GCA_030065975.1 Myxococcota bacterium | reverse complement strand
CAACCCGGCGCCGCGGTTGTGGACGACGCCCGAGGGCACGCGGATCCACGTGCTCCAGACGGGCTGGGTCTCGGTGAAGGAGCGCTTCCGAGAGCTGCGCGGGCCGGCGGCGCTGCGGGTGCTCTCGATCGTGACCGACGGCGACTGGACGGAGTGGATGCCGATCCACTTCTACGCCATCGAGCATCCCGAGGGCGTCGTGCTGATCGACACGGGCGAGACGTCGCGCGTCCACGAGGCGGGCTACTTCCGCTGCGACGCGGCCACCGAGTGGTTCTACGAGAACCAGCTGCGCTTCTCGGTGGCGCGCGAGGACGAGCTCGATCATCAGCTCCGCGCGGTGGGGCTCGAGCCCGAGCAGGTGCGCTGGGTGGTGCCCTCGCACCTCCACTCCGACCACATGGGCGGGATGCGCCACGTCGCGAGCTCGGAGTTCCTGATCTCACGGCGCGACTGGGCGGGGCACCGGGGCGCGTTGCTGTGCCGCATCCCGGAGGGCGTGGAGCCGACCCTCGTCGATCACGAAGGCGAAGGGATCGGCGCCTTCCCTTCGAGCACGGCGGTCACGCGCGATGGCGCCGTCCGCGTCGTTCCCACGCCCGGGCACACCGCGGGGCACCAGTCGGTGATCTACCGCGAGGGAGCGAGGCACTACCTCTTCGCCGGCGACGCCGTCTTCGACCTCGCCCGCCTCGAGGACGACGATGCGATCGCCGGCATCGTCGAGGACGTGGAGGCGGCGCGGGAGACCGTCGCGCTCCTGGAGCGCCAGCTCGCGGAGTTCGAGACGATCCTGCTCCCGGCGCACGACGCGAAGAGCGGCTCGCGGCTCACGCACCGCCACTAGCGACGCCTGCGCTCGATCTCCTCAGCAAGGGCGGCGAGGGTGAGTGGCGCCGAGCCCTCCGCCTTGTTGTTGGCGATCACGTACACGGGCCGGCCAGCGTCGGCGGCGCGCAGGCAGAGCTCGGCCACGGCCGCGCGGCTCTCCGGGTCCTCGTCCACCAGGCGGTCGAAGGGAGCGTAGCGATCCCGCGCCTCCGCGTAGCGGAAGCCGCGCCGCAGCATCCAGCGGATCACCACCGTCGGCGGCAGGGCGCCGCGGCGGTTCTCGAGGCGCCGCGCGAGCGGCGGCGCATCCGGATGGAGGTTGAAGCAGGGCACGGCGCCGCTCGCCTCGATCACGGCATCGCTCTCGCCGTGGATCAGGCTCGGCGTGCGCAGCTCGACGCTGTACAGCGGGCCACGCGGCAGGGCGGAGAGGAAGTGACCCAGCCGTTCGAGGAAGGCGTCCCGGCCGCCGAGCGCCTCGGCCGAGGCGGGCGGAAACTGGAAGAGCACCGGGCCCAGACGCTCGCCGAGCCCCTGACGCGCGGGCGTGATCACGCGATGCGTCGCGTGCTGCACGTCGAGGAAGCGTTCGGAGCCGGGCTTCGTGAGCGCCCCGTCCGCCTTCACCAGGAAGCGGAAGCTCCTCGGCACCTGCTCGGCGTAGCGCTCGAAGTCCGCCGTCGCGATGGGGCCGTAGAACGTGCGGTCGAGGCCCACGGCGTTCAGCAGCGGGTGGTGGGCGTATGCGCGCAGGCCCTCGTGGGCCAGGAGCTTCGTGTCCGGCATGCCCTCGCCGCCCCACACGATCCCCGTCCAGCCCGGGAACGACCACGAGGACGTGCCGAGGTAGAGCCCGGAGGGCAGGGCCTCGGCCCGCTCGCGGACCCGGTCGGAGACGGGCGCGGCCTCGACGGGCGGCGCGTCCGGATCCTCGAAGAGCCCGAGCTGGTTGCGGCGGCCTGCCAAAGGCCGTCCTCAGAGGCTTGCCATGGCGCCGACCATGATGGCGGAGTAGAAGAGGAAGGGGACGGCCAGGAACCAGAAGCGGGAAGACCAACGTCCGATGTCGAACAGCGCGTGGGCACCACGGTAGGAGAGCCAGACCGACCAGAGCACGACCCCCAGTGGTATGAGATTCGCGAGATCGTCCGTCTGAGCGTACGCTGCGGGCGTCTCGTAGCGGATCATGCCAAGCGCCAGCCACGTTACGGAGGCGATGGACGCGACCGCCCCCGTCACGATGTTCCAGCGCCGAGCATTCTGCCCGCTCGCCCCGCGCGCTCCGCAGAAACGGAGCCGAAGTGCGTACCACGCTCCACCGAGCCAGTACTGCATCAGCCCGGCGATCGGCGCGCCGAACCCGACCGCTCCCAGGTAGTGGGGCCAGCTCGTGGCCAGACTCTCGGCCCCGCCCTGCAGCGAGGATCCCAGTCCCATCATCCGCAGGTCGATCTGGTCCGCCGTGCCCACGAATCCCACCAGCAGGACGGCTGCGACGACGGCGCCCCGGGAGAGCGTGGGGACGAAGTGACGTGCGAAGCGATCGGGCCGCAGGATCAGGTCCGTGGCGCGGGCTTCCACGCCGGCCACCTCGACGGGAGCCGCTGCGAAGGGCGGGTGAGGAACGTCGCTCACTGGGGAGCTCCTGCCGCGTCGTAGCCGATCACGACGTTCGACTGACCGACGACCTGTTCGATGAAGCGGTTGTAGCGGCTCAGGTCCTCGGGACGAACGACCTGCCGCGGAATCTCGAGCACGGTACGTACCTTCACGAGGCCCGAGTGCACGCGCTCGTACTGGCGGCGCAGGGAGCCGAAGCGGCTCTCGAAGTCGAGCTCCGGGCCGAGAAACGAGAAGCTCCGGGTTCCGCACAGCCGGAACTCACCGGTGCTCGCAACGCGCAGGCCGACGCTCCGGAGGGGCTGTCGCTGGTTCTGGGTCCGCATGCTCAAGCCCATGTCACGGAGCCAGAAGTCGTAGTCGTAGAACTCGGTCTGCTGCTCCAGTGGGTGGAACGGCGCGTAGGAGGCCTGGGAGACGATGTCCAGGGTCTTCGTCGGAGTCGAGACGCCTTCAACGGCGACGCGAAGGTCGCTCCCGCGGTCCCCCATGACATCCTGGTAGTTCTCGCGAAGCCAGGCGTCGCGAGCCTCTCGGCTCATCGACCGCAGTGCCGAGCGATAGAGAGCAGCCCCGCCACGCGCGAAGCGGCGCGTACTCTTCTCGTCGACGCCGCCGTCGCATCGCAGGATGTTCTCCGTCTTCACCTCGAGAGACCAGCCGTGGGCGCGCGCCGGAAGCGTCGTTGGCGACGGCGCTTCGGCCGCGAGATCCAGGGAGACGGCCCCTTCCAGACCGATCGGCAGGGAGCCGAAGGAGAGGGAGGGATCCGTGAACTCGAGGCAGACGCGCCCGCCGCGTTCGACACACGCGACCATGTGATTGAAGTACGTCCAGCTCGGCAGCAGCAGCTCGCCGAGCTCGTAGCGGTTCGTCGCAACGAGGACGGGCGCCGCTTCGAAGCCCGCTGCGCGCGCGAGAGCGACGAACAGCGCGACCTTGTCCTTGCAGTCTCCGAAGCGCCGCTCCAGAGTCACGCCGGGCGGATGGGGAACCACCGCGGAGGTCCCATGGGCGAAGGCCACGTAGCGGATCTCGTCGGAGACGAATCGATACAAGCGCCTCAGAGCGCGCTCTCCTCGCGCACCATCGACGATCTGGCGGACGGTCGGGACCAGCTCCGACGGGTCCTGCGCACCCGTGACCAGCTCCCACTCCCGACGCGCGAGATCCTTCCAGCGCGTCTCCTGGGCGATGGCCACGTGGGGAACGACGTCGAGCCAGTCCACCTCGGGGTCGCTCGCGAGAGCGGGGACGAGGCTCCGACGACACTGGTGCGAGCGGGGCGTGGGTTGCCGGCACTCCATCTGCGGGTCGTTGGCCACCAGAGCGATGGGCGTCTCCCCCGCTGCCCACGACACGTCCACCCGGAACTGCTCGACGGGCGCTCCGCGTTGGGGGTAGTGAAGCTGCGACCACGGGAGGGGCCACTCTTCGAGCTCGACCGTCTTCACCAGCACCAGGACGACGGTCGACCCGGGAGCCAGGCCGGAGAAGGGAAATGCCAGGTCGTGGACGTCGCTGAAGACGTCTGGATCGGGACTCTGGACGATCTGGATCGTCTCGGGACGAAAGGCCGTCCGTCGGCCATCCGGCGCCAGCACGTAGGCGGACTCGACGAGCACCCGGGTCAAGTCCGAACGGATCGAGGCACGCAGAGTTCCCGCGGCGTGTACCCCCTCTTTCGTCATGAGCCGTCGGGCGACCGTCACGCGCTCGACCAGTCGACCGCCGACTCCGAAGTTCATCGAGGAGCTCCGCAGGGCCTCGACGAATGCGTGGCCTTCGGACTCGAGAGCCTCGACTCGCTCCTCGCTGATCTCGACGGCCTTCGCCGCTTCCAACGGTTGTGCGAGGTTCGGTGCGAAGCGGAGCCACTCGGGCAGCGCCTCGGCCCCGGCGGCCGCGCTGAAGGACGCGAGGAGGAAGACGAGCAGCCACCTCACGGCGCCGCCCCCTCGGAGAGCCGCAGGCTCTCGAGCAGCTCGACGAGCGGCCCGAGCTGCTCTCCGGGGGCCGGCGTGAAGCCGACGATCTCGATCAGCGCTTCGTCGAGCTCGACGGTGAGCACGGCATAGGCCCGCCGCACGCCCAGCGCTTCCTGCTCGTACAGTGCGAGCGACATCGGGATGAAGTCCGACTCCGGGAGGAAGTGGCGGCTCTCCTTGTAGTTCCCGAGCGTCGCCTCGGCTCGGATCGCTGAGCGACGAACGGAGACCCGGGAGTCGAGGGTCTCATCGGGGCCGGAGACGACGTAGCCCACGGCCCAGCTGTCGCCGGACGGCGCCACGATCTCGATGTCCGAGTCGTCGTCCCCGAAGGTTCCCGACTTCACGACGCGCCAGCCATCTCGCGGCGCCTCGACCGTGTAGAGACCGGCTGCACCCGTCAGCAGGGCTCCGACGCGCTCCGCAGGGCTTGCCATCACCATCAGCGTGTCCCCGTCGATCCACCAGGCGAGCGCCGCCGCCAGGGGGAGCCCGCAGGCGACCGTGGCCCACTGCAGACGGGTCCGGCCCCCGACAGGGCCGTCGCCCTCGCCGGCCAGCGCGATCCTCCGGTTCCGCTGGTGCTGCACCCAGACGAAGGGAAGCGGGAAGAGGAGCCATACGGGGAGCCAGAGCGTGGGTTCCGGGGCAAAGAGAAGGAGGAGCAAGACCGCCCCGTGGAGCAGGGCCGGACCCCAGGGGTTGATGGCGCTCGAGCCATGCTGACGAAGTGCCTCGCGGTCGCTTCGCGCGAACTCGAAGAGCAGGACCATCGCGAGGGGAGTGAAGAGAGAGGCGATTGGCCACAGCCAGAGGCGTGCCGGGTCCTCTCGGCCTTCACCATCCGCCTGCGCGCGACGGCGGACCCAGATCGGGACCCACAGTCCGAGTGTGGCGAGGCATAGCAGGTAGAAGCGTCCGATGGGAAGACGCTCCTCGAACGGGTCGCTGCTGCTAGTCGGGGGGGAGGTCACGACTCGCATGCTACCGCGAGTCCGCTCGATCGCGCTGGCCGGCCGGCGACCTAGAAGAGGGCCACCGGATTCAGCGGGCAGCCCGTGCCGCGCTCGAGCACGAGCGGCGCCAGGGTGAGCAGGAACTCGTGGCGCCCCTCCTCTTCGCAGGCGCGGCCGAGCTTCTCGAGATCGAGGTTGTCGAGCAGGTGGAGCCCCATCGCCACGATCGCGACGCTGTGGATCGGGAGCCGCACGCCATCGACCTGGGAGGGGGTGACGTCGGAGACGCCGTCGCAGCCGAGCGCGGCGACGCCGCGATCGTGCAGCCAGGGCAGGCAGCGGGCGTGGAGGCCCGCGAGCTTCTCGTGGGGATCCCAGGCACCGTCGCGTTCGCGCTGGGCCCAGCGCCCGGTTCGCACCAGCAGGATGTCACCGGACTCGACGCGCACGCCCGCCTTCTCCTCGGCGCGCTCGAGGTCCTCGGGCAGCAGGGCGTGGCCGGCCTCGAGGAAGGGCGCACCGGCCTCCCGGGCCATGTCGAGCAGCACGCCACGCGAGACGACCCCCTCGCGCAGCGCGTCGATGCCGAGGACAAGGGCTCCGTGGGCCGTCACCTTGTCGGCGGGGTGGCCGCCGTAGACCTTGCCCTCGTGGAAGATGTGGCAGAGCGCGTCGATGTGGGAGATGGCGTAGCCGTGGGGTGCGATGCCGAACCAGTCGCCGCCGTAGCCTTCGGTGGCCGTCCCCACCATGTGGTGCAGCACCGGCCGGAAGTTGTCGGCGGAGGGCTCGGTGTCGAGGGCTCGCGCGCAGCCCACGGTGCGCCCGCTGCGCACGAGCGCGGCGGCGGCGACGCGCTTCTCGGGCGTGATCCAGTTGAGCGTGCCGAGGGCGTCGTCCGGGCCGAAGCGCTCCCAGTTGGAGAGCTCCTGATGCCAGCGCGCGACGTCCGCAGCGTCGGTGGGGGGGACGGGGGTCGACACGAGATCCTCGGCGCGAGTGGGGAGGCAAAGGGGGAGTGGCGGAGAGGGTGGGATTCGAACCCACGAGGGCTCTCGCCCTGGCGGTTTTCAAGACCGCTGCCTTCAACCGCTCGGCCACCTCTCCGCTTCGGGAACCGACAGGCTAGCCGAACGGGTGACGGAGCAGGAGATGGGCCGCGCAGCGGGTCCGCCGCCGCCCGTCGCGCCACAGCCAGTCCGCGGCGGGCCCTCCAGGTTCGACTAGTCTCACGGGAGCCGACGACGGAGCTGCCCTCTTGCCCACAGCCGGGCTCGTGGTGCAGGAGACCGACGATGTCCGAGTACTTCCGCGCCGTCGCCATCGACTACGACGGCACCCTGACCGAGGGCGACCGTCCGTCAGGGGGGCTTCTGGAGGCCCTGGGCGAAGTTCGCTCGAGCGGCCGCAAGCTCGTGTTGGTCACGGGGCGCATCGTCGCCGAGCTGCGGCGGGTCTTCCCGGACTTCGCGGACTGGTTCGACGTGGTCGTGGCCGAGAACGGGGCGGTGCTCCACCGGGATGGCGTCTCCCGGGCGCTGACCGGGCCCGTGCCCTTCGAGCTCGACGAGCCTCTGGTCGCCCAGGGGGTGACCTTCCGCCGCGGACAGGTGCTGCTCGACTGCGATGCGGAGCACGAGCTCCGCGTCTTCCGAGAGCTTCGCCGGATCGGATCGGACTGCCAACTGGTCCGCAACCGCGGCGCGCTGATGGTGCTGCCGGCCGGAATCTCGAAGGGGACGGGGCTCTTCGAGGCGCTCGGCGAGCTCGGCATCTCCCACCACAGCACGATCGGCATCGGCGACGCAGAGAACGACCTCTCCCTCCTGGAGCAGTGCGAGCTGGGGGTCGCGGTCGGCAACGCACTGGCGAACCTGAAGCAGCACGCCGACGTCGTGCTCACCGAGCGCAACGGCCGCGGCGTCGAGCAGCTGCTGCGCGGGCCGCTCTTGAGGGACGAGCTCCTCGTCGAGCCGAAGCGCTGGCAGGTCGAGCTGGGACGGTCCCCCGACGGCGAGAGCGTTCGGCTTCCCGCCTCCCAGGTGAGCGTGCTCGTGACGGGTGGCACTGGCGCGGGCAAGTCCTATGCCGCCGGGCTCCTCGCCGAACGCCTGATCGAGCTCGGCTACTCCGTCTGCATCTTCGACCCCGAGGGAGACCACGTGCCGCTCGCTCGCCTGCGCGGGGTCGTCTCGGTCGGGACCCGTAGCGGGCTTCCACTTCCCGAGGAGCTGCCTCGATTGATCCGGCACCGTCTCGGAAGCCTCGTCGTCGATCTCTCTCTCATGCCGGCGGACGAGCGCGAGCCCTATCTCGTCGCGGCGCTGCAGGCGCTTCATGAGCAACGCCGCACCGCGGGCGTCCCCCACTGGGTCTTCATCGACGAGGCGCACGTGCCTCTCCGCGAGGGGAGTCTGGCCTGCGAGCACTTCGACCCCGAGGACAAGGGCTTCTGCCTGGTGACCTATCGGCCGGAGGAGCTGTGCGGCGCGGCCGGCTCGGGCTTCGACTTCCTGCTGGCGGTCTCCGCCGAGAAGGGCCTGGAGGCGGCCTCTCTCGAGTACCTGGAAGGCCTGGTCCAGCCCGCCGCCCTGGGCTCGCAGTCGGCGATCCGCGCGCTGGAGCTCGGCCAGGCGGTGCTGGTGCGTCTGGGCCCGCGGCCGGAATTCCGCGTGCTGAACCTCGGCGCCCGCTGGTCCCGGCACGTCCGGCACTGGCACAAGTATGCGAGCTCGCAGCTGCCGGAGCCGCGACGCTTCTACTTCCGCAATCCCATCGCCCTCACGGGCGCCGTCGCGGCCAACCTCTCCGACTTCCACCGCGAGCTGCTGGTCTGCTCTGCCGACGTGGTCGAGCACCACCTGTCGCACGGCGACTTCTCCCGCTGGCTGGAACGGGTCGTGCAGGACGTTCGGCTGGCGGCGGCGTGCCGATCGATCGAGGCGAGCGCGGAGGAAGCGGCTCCGACGGAAGCTCTGCGGCGTGAGCTCCTCGAGGCGATCGAAGCGCGCTACCTGGAGTAGCTTCGGTCGAGTCGAAGTTCGCCTGCTCGCGAGCGCTACCCTTTGTGCACTGGGCGACTCCCCGAGTCGGAGGAAACCATGCCTGGAGCCCGCATCGCCGCCTGCTTCGCACTTGCACTCGTTCTCACGCCGTGGGGCGCCGCGGCGCAGGGCCAGCCGCCGTCGCGCGGCGCAGGGGCTGGCGGAGGCGCATGCCACGCCGACGTGATGCGCCTGTGCTCCGACGTGCGCGGACAGCGCGGCGCCGTGCGACGCTGCCTGGCCGAGCACAAAGACGAGCTGACCGAGGACTGCCGCGCGCAGATCGCGCAGCGCAGCGAGCAGGCGCGCAGCGTCGGAAAGCGCGTGCGCCAGGCCTGCGCCGCCGAGCTGGCCCGCTTCTGCCCCGAGCTTACGCCCGGGGAGGGCGGCATGATGCGCTGCCTGCGACCGCACGAGGCCGAGCTCTCCGAGGACTGCCGCGCTGCCATCCCGCCTCGCAGCCGGGGCGCCGGCGGCGGCCCGCCCACTCCCTAGGCTACCGGCCCTTGAAGACGGCCGTGCGACGCTCGATGAAGGACTGCACGCCCTCCTTCGCGTCCTCGCTCGCCATCAGCCTCCTCTGCGTCGGCCCGAGCGCCGCGACGCAGGCATCGAAGCCCTCGACGACGAAGCGCCGGGACGATGCCTTGGTCTCCTGGACGGCAAGCGGCGCCAGGGCCGAGATCTGCTCGGCGATCTCGATGGCGCGGTCGAGCTGGGTGCCCGCCGGCACGACCTCCTGCACCAGCCCGATGCGGTGCGCCTCGGCCGCGTCGAACTCGTCTGCGGTCAGCAGGTGGTACATCGCGTTGCCCCAGCCGCCGCGCTCGACGAAGCGGATCGTGGCACCGCCAGTGGCATGGATGGCGCGCTTGGGCTCGAGCTGGGAGAAGCGACAGTCGTCGGCGGCGATCACGATGTCTCCGGCCAGAGCCAGCTCGATGCCGAGGGTGAAGGTGATGCCGTGGACGGCCGTCACGATCGGCTTCCGGCAGGCGCGCCCGAAACCGATGGGGTCGACCGCGTCGCTCCGCCCGCCCTCTTCGGCTTCCGCCATGCGCCCCGTCCACTTCGGCAGGTCGAGGCCCGCCGTGAAGTGCTTGCCGTGTCCGAAGATCACGCCGCATCGCAGGGCGTCGTCCTCGTCGAGGCGCGTCACCGCTGCGACCAGCTCCCGCGCCATCGTCGGCGTGTAGCCGTTGTACTTCGCCGGCCGATCCAGCCCGATCAGGAGCAGGTGGCCGCGCTCTTCGACGCTGATGGCGCCTTCGTCTTCGGACATGCTTCGACTCTCCCGTGGCTTCTCGTGTTCGGGCCGCCTCGGGCCGACGGCTCGGGAGCGACTGTATGCCCCCGTGCCAGCGGCGTCGACTCGGGGTGGACGGGGCGGCCTGATCGCGCACTCTCGAGCACACCCGTCTCCACCTGGTTGATTCGCCGTCTCGGGCTGCTCTAGAGTGAGGCGTGGCCGGATCTCAGGGATCGACGACCCTTCTCGTGGCGGTCGCCGTCAGTCTCGGGGGGCTGCTCGGCCTCGGGGCCTTCACCTTCGCCTACGCCGACGGCGCGTCCTACCTCACCGACGATCCGGACGCCTGCATCAACTGCCACGTCATGCAGGAGAACTACGACGCGTGGCTCAACTCGAGCCACGCGTCGGTCGCGGTGTGCAACGACTGCCACGCGGCCCCGCACAACGTCGTGGCGAAGTACTGGTCCAAAGGAGTGAACGGTCTCGCCCACTCCTGGGCCTTCACGAGCGGTCGGTTTCCCGAGCACATCGTGATCACTTCGTACAACCGCGGGATCGCCGAGTCGGCCTGCCGCGAGTGCCACTCACCGATCGTCCACACGATCGCGACCGTCGCGTCTGGATCGGAGCGCCTCGAGTGCATCCGATGCCACGCGTCGGTCGGCCACGGACCTTGAACGAGAGACGAGGTGTCCCCATGTCCATCCACGACCTGAAGCGAGGCGCGACGACGACGGGCCTGGTCGCCATCCTGTTCGCGGTGGCCATCGTCGCGTTCGGCGTGCTCGCGCTCCTGCTCAACATCTCGGAGCGCAAGGCCGAGTCGAGCCTCACACACTTCCGGGTCGTGGACATCGACGACGAGACGACCGACCCCGCCGTCTGGGGACAGAACTTCCCGCTCCACTACGAGGGCTATGCCAGCACCGTCGACATGGAGAGGACCGCGTACGGCGGCAGCGAGGCCCTCCCCCGCGAGCCCACCGAAGACGACCCGCGCACCGTCGTGAGCCGCAGCAAGCTCGAGCTGATCCCCCAGCTGAAGCGGCTCTGGGCCGGCTACGCCTTCGCCGTCGACTATCGCCAGGCTCGGGGCCATGCCTACGCCCTCGAGGACCAGACCTTCACCGGGCGTCAGCGCGTGGTCCAGCAGCCCGGCACCTGCATGCAGTGCCACGCCAGCTCCTACGTGGCGATGATGAAGCTCGGCGAGGGCGACCTCTACAAGGGCTTCGACATGATCAACCAGAAGCCCTACCAGGAGGCCCTGAAGCACGTCGAGTTCCCCGTCACCTGCATCGACTGCCACGAGCCGGAGACGATGGCGCTGCGCATCACCCGACCCTCCTTCATGGAGGGCGTGAAGGCCTGGAAGGCCTCGCAGGGCGAGCCGGACTACGACCTCGCGAACGCCACGCGTCAGGAGATGCGCTCGTTCGTGTGTGGCCAGTGCCACGTCGAGTACTACTTCTCCGGGCCGAACAAGAACCTGGTCTTCCCCTGGGCCAAGGGCCTGAAGGCGGAGGAGCAGCTCGAGTACTTCGAGGAGTCGGGGTTCGTCGACTGGACGCATGCCGAGACGGGGACACCCATGCTCAAGGTGCAGCACCCGGAGTTCGAGCTGTGGTCGCAGAGCGTCCATGCCGCATCCGGCGTGTCATGCGCCGACTGCCACATGCCCTACCAGCGGGTGGGCGCCAAGAAGATCAGCAACCACCACGTGCGCAGCCCCCTGCTCGACGTGAACGCCGCCTGCCAGACCTGCCACAACCGGCCGGAGGAGGCTCTCATCGAGTGGGTCGAGACCACCCAGGGCAAGCACGAGGAGCTGACCAAGGCCGCTCTCGACGCCGTCCTCGACCTGATCGACGACATCGTCGCGGCCAAGGAGGCCGGCGCCACCGACGCGCAGCTCGAACGCGCGCGGAGCTTCCACCGGAAGGCCAGCTGGTACGTCGACTTCGTCGACGCCGAGAACTCAACGGGCTTCCACGCCCCCCAGGAGGGTGCCCGGCTGCTCGGCGAGGCGATCAACCATGCACGGTTGGGACAGTCGGCGCTGCGAGAGGACGTACGCTGAGACCCGACCTCAGAGCCCGTGGAGCGCCCTCGGGCTGGGACGGTTGGATCAGGAAGGCCGCGCCAGTCCCCGCAGC
>JASJCN010000174.1 GCA_030065975.1 Myxococcota bacterium | reverse complement strand
CCTCCACCGCGCTCGGCTCGAGGGCGCGCAGGGCGCCCACGGTCCCGGCGCCGAGCGCGCGCAGGCTCTGGGCCGTCTTGGGGCCGACACCGGGGAGGCTCTCCACCGGGAGCGGGTCGAGGAAGTCGCGCAGTCCCTCGCGCTCGACCCGCTGGATGTCGCCGGGTGCGGCCCCCTCGGCGGCGAGCCTCGCCACGAACTTCACCGGCGCGATGCCGACGCGGAGCGGCCACGCGTGCTCCTCGGCCACGGCCGCCTGGAGGCGACGGGCCACGAGCTCGGGATCGTCCGAGCGAGGGTCGAGGTAGGCGGCCTCGAGCCCGGCCGGCTCGACTCGCTCGGAGAAGCGCCGGAAGACGGCGCGCAGCTGCGAGCTGGCCTCGCGGTAGCGCCGCATGTTGGTGCGGATGGCCCGGGCGTGAGGGCAGCGCTCGAGCGCCTCGAGCACCGGCATGCCCTCGGTCACCCCCGCGGCGACCGCGTCGGGCGTGGCCGCCTGCACGCTGCCGCGCTTGCGGGGATCCCCGCCGACGATGACCGGCCGGCTGGCCAGCGCTGGATCGAGGGCACGCTCGACCTCGGCGTAGAAGCCCGGAACCGTGGCGTAGAGCAGCATGGCGCCGCGCCTACTCTAGAGCAGCCTGCCGAAGCGGCCCCGGAGCGACCCCGGAGCGACCCCGGAGCGGCCCCGGAGCGACCCCGGAACGGCCCGGAGGGTGACTCACGGGGCCGGCTCGAGACGCAGCCGCCGGCTCGGCCGGTCCTCCACGACCGCGCGGCTGGCCGTGAGCAGGCGCGGTCGCGCCGCGAGCCAGGCCTCGATCTCGTCGGCCGCGTGCGGATGGCCCGGGTGCTCGACCTGCCCGGGCACCAGGTGGGTGAGCCCCTGGCTGAGCTCCCCCTGCTCCGCCGCCAGGCGGAACACCGGAGCGATCCGCGTCTCGAAACCCTCGCGCCCGTGGAAGGCCGCCACCGCGACGCTGTCCCCGTCGCCGCCGAAGGGGAAGGGCCCGAGCACCGAGAGCCCGCGCCCCCACGCATCCGGGAGCAGTGGTCGGAAGCGCAGCGGATGGAGCTCTCCCCAGCGCCACTTGCTGCGATTGGATCCGAGCTGCACCCCGCCGCGGATCCAGGCGTCGCGCAGGCTCAGCCGGATCGCCTCGCGGACCGCCTCCGGCTCGGCCCAGCCGCCGGGGAGCTCGCCGCCGTCGGCGGCATCGCGCAGCAGGCGGAGCACCAGATCGGTGGTCGAGACGCCGCGCAGCCGCCGGTAGCGGTCGAGGAGGTCCTCCCCGAGTCGGGGCTCGAGCAGCCTCCGCAGCAGCTGCTCGAAGAACAGGTGGAAGGCCGCTGCGCCCGCGCTGTCCGCGCCGTTCTCCCCGGGCCAGGCCGCGAGGAGCTCCGCGGCCGCCCGACCCTCCGCCGGCAGCGCCGAGGCATCGATCAACCCGAGCGCCTCGTCGACCAGGGCCCGGGCTCCGGGCGCTGCCACGTCGGCCTGGATCGCCGCGAGATCCTGCAGGCGCACCCCGCCCTCCCCGGCCGCCGCCTCCAGGCGCGTCGCGATCCGGCCCGCCCGGGTCCCGACGCGCCAGAAGAGCTCCATGCGCGCCTGGCGCCAGCCCGCCGGCAGAGCGTCGGCCGCGATCGCGAACGGACGGTTGGCGGACACGGGCTGCCACGGCAGGGACTCGGCGGGAAGCCGCCCCGCCCAGCGGTAGGCGCGCCCCCGGGCCGGGATCGGGACGCCGCCACTGGGGAGCTGGCGCGCAGGCACGAAGCCCGCAACCTGGGTCCCACCGGCTCCCGCGTCGTCGAGCAGCGCGATCTCGAGGACCGGCGCCTCGTGGCGGCCGAGCGCCCGTCGCGCCTCGGCGACGTCCCGGGCGGCAGCCAGGTCGAGCAGCCCGGTCGGGCCGGCGCGGTCCTCGAACCCCGCCCAGCGCAGCGACAGGAGCGGCCCGTCGGGCGCCAGCACGTCGCTCACGATCGGGCCCCGGCGCGACTCGCGGACGCGGTGCCGGATCGTCTGCTGCCCGAGCACCTCGATCGTCTCCTCGCGCTCGCTGAGTGCCGTGCCGCCGTCGTCGCCGAGCGTCTCCTCCAGCAGGTCGGTCGCGACCGCGGGCAGGTGGGTCGCACCCCAGACGAGCCGGCCGTTGAAGCCGGACCAGAAGGCGGGGACTCCGGGCAGGGTGGCGCCGGCCACGTCCATTCCCGGCCCTTCCAAGTGAGCCTGGTGCCAGAGGGCCGGAGCGGTGGGGGCCTGGTGGCTGTCGCTCGCGAGCAGCGCCCCGAAGCGCGCCGCGCTGCCGTGGACCACGAAGGCCGAGCTTCCGACGCTCGCACCGGCGAGCCCGAGCCGCTGGCGCAGGGGGGCCGGCACACTACGTCGCAGGCTGCGGTGCACGAGGTCCGGGCGCTTTTCGCCGAGGGCCTCGAGGCCGAGGGTTCGAGGAAAGAAGAGGCGCGCCTCGAGCCCCCCGAAGCGGGCGAGCAGCTCGGACAGAACCAGGCTCTCCTCGTGGGTGGCGCCCGCGGCCCAGGCGTACTGACGGAACAGGGCCAGGGAATCGGCCGGGCTCCAGTCGGCCGGGATCCCGCCGAGCCCGAGCGGCGGCTCGCCCCCTCCGTCCCGCAGCCAGGCGAGGTGGCCGTTCACGCCGGCGGCGTAGGCGGCGAGGACTCCCCGCGTCCGCTCGGGCAGGGCCGCGAGGTCGGCCTCGGCCCGCCGCGCGAAGCCCAGGGTCCGGGCCAGCCGGTCGCCCGGCAGCGCGTCGGGCCCCTCGGTGGCGGCCAGCTCGCCACGTGCACTGCGCCGGAACCGCGCCATCTGGGCCAGGCGATCCTGGGCGTGGACGAATCCGAGGCCGCGCCAGGCGTCCGCGGCGCTTCCGGCGAAGACGTGGGGCACTCCCCGCTCGTCGCGGACGACCTCGACCCCGCGGTCGAGGCCGGCGACCGGGATGCGGCCCTCCACCGGGGGAAAGGCGCGCCGCCGCTCGCGATCGCCCATCAGCTGGAGCGCTACGGCCCCGAGGCCGGCGGCGACGGCGAGCGTCACGAGCAAGAAGCGCACGACCGACGATCGACCGACGGCTTGTCCTGCGGCCATCTCCCCCCCGCCGCGGAGCATACGGACCCTCGTCCGCCGCTTCATCCGCGGGGATCCCCTCGCGGTGCCCCCCGGTCCCGGCGGGGCGACGCTCGCGAGCGGCCTCCCCGACCGGTACATTGCCCGCCCGGTCTGGCGGGCGCCCTGCTGACCGTCGGAGGGCCCGGTCGGGTCCGACGAAGGCCGATCAGGGCCGCCCGGAAATCCCCTCGCGGGGCCAGCCACGACTTCCCCCGACGCGGCCTCCCGCCCGGGGGCGACGGATTCTGGGCGGCATTCCCGAAGGCCACGATGCGTGGTCTGCGAACAAGGCGACTCCCCACCCCCGTGGGAGCGCCGAGGAGAGACGAGCATGGCAGTTCAGGTGGGCATCAACGGCTTCGGACGCATCGGTCGGCTGGCATTCCGCGCGATGCAGTCCAAGGACGTCGAGGTCGTAGGCATCAACGATCTGGTTCCGGCGGAGACGCTGGCGCATCTGCTCAAGTACGACTCGGTGCACGGCATCGAGGCGAGCGAGATCACCGCGGACGGCGACGCGCTGGTCGTCGATGGTCGCCGCATCCCGGTCTCGGCCGAGCGGGATCCGGCCAACCTGCCCTGGAAGTCCCTGGGCGCCGAGATCGTGGTCGAGGCCACGGGCCTCTTCACCAAGCGTGACGACGCCGCCAAGCACCTCGAGGCCGGCGCCGAGCGGGTCATCATCAGCGCTCCCGCCACGGATCCCGACGTGACCGTCGTCCTCGGTGTGAACGACGCCGAGTACGACGCCAGCAAGCACCGCATCATCTCCAACGCCTCGTGCACCACCAACTGTCTGGCCCCGGTCGCCAAGGTGCTCCACGACGAGTTCGGCATCGAGCGCGGCCTGATGGTGACGATCCACGCCTACACCGCCGACCAGAAGATCGTCGACTCGCCCCACAAGGATCTGCGCCGGGCCCGCGCGGGCGCCGTGTCGATGATCCCGACCAGCACCGGCGCCGCCCGGGCGATCGGCCTCGTGATGCCGGAGCTCAAGGGCAAGCTCGACGGCTACGCCATGCGCGTGCCCACCCCCGACGTGTCGGTGGTGGACCTGTCGGTGCAGCTCAAGAAGAGCACCGACGCCGATGCGGTGAACGCGGCCATCGAGAAGGCGGCCTCGGGCCCCCTCAAGGGCATCCTGCAGTACTGCGACGTGCCGCTCGTCTCGGTGGACTTCACCGGCAACCCGCACTCCTCGATCTTCGATGCGCCCAGCACGAAGGTGATGGAGGGCGACTTCGCCAAGGTGCTGTCCTGGTACGACAACGAGATGGGCTACGCGACCCGCGTGGCGGATCTCGCGGTCAAGGTCGCGGGCTAGTCCGAACGTGCCGGTCCCCGACCTCGAGAGCCTGTTCGCGGCTCCCGGCTCCGTCCGGGGCCGGCGCGTCCTGCTCCGCGCCGACCTGAACGTCCCGCTCGACGGGACGACGGTCGGCGACGACACGCGCATCCGTGCCGCCCTTCCCACCCTGCGCCGCCTGCTCTCGGGCGGCGCGCGGGTGGTGATGGCGTCGCACCTGGGTCGTCCGAAGGGAAAGCGCGTGCCCGAGCTCTCGCTGCGGCCGGTGGCCGATCGGCTGAGCGAGCTGCTCGGCCGGCCGGTGGCCTTCTGCGAGGACGTGGTCGGCCCGAAGGCGCTCGAGGCCAGCCAGGCCCTGTCCGACGGCGAGGTCCTGCTACTCGAGAACCTGCGCTTCGAGCCCGGCGAGACCAAGAACGACCCGGAGCTCGCGCGCAGTCTCGGAGAGCTCGCGGACTGCTACGTCAACGACGCCTTCGGGACGGCCCATCGCGCCCACGCCTCCACCGCCGGCGTGGTGGCCTACGTCGACCAGGTGGCCGCCGGCGACCTGCTGACTGCCGAGCTCCAGCATCTCGAGTGCGTGCGCGTCCCCGAGCGCCCCCTGCTGTGCCTGCTCGGGGGTGCCAAGGTCTCGGACAAGCTCGCCGTGCTCGAGGCGCTCGCGCCCCATGCCGACGTGCTCGCCATCGGCGGAGCCATGGCGTACACGTTCCTGCTCGCCCGCGGCGACGCCACCGGGCAGTCGCTGGTGGAGCCGGACCGGGTCGAGGACGCGCGCCGGGTGCTCGCCGCCGCCGAGGCCGCCGGGCGCCGGGTGCTGCTCCCGACCGACCACCGGATCGCCCAGGAGATCGACGCGAACGCCGAGACGCGGGTGGTCGAAACCATTCCCGACGGTTGGATGGGCGTGGACATCGGGCCGGAGACGGCGGCCGCCTACGCCGCCGAGGCGCGAGGCGCGCGGACGGTGTTCTGGAACGGACCCATGGGCGTCTTCGAGATCGACCCCTTCGCCGCCGGGACCGAAGCGGTGGCGGCCGGCGTCGCCGCGTGCAGCGGGCGTTCGGTCGTGGGAGGCGGCGACTCGGTCGCGGCCATCAACCGGCTGGGCGTCGGCGACCAGATCGGACATCTCTCGACGGGCGGCGGTGCGTCCCTCGAGTACGTACAGGGCCTCGAGCTACCGGGCGTGGCGGCCCTGGCCAAGGCCTCCTAGAACCACCGGGCAACACCCAATACCCGGACGCTGTCGGAGAGAAACATGAGACGACCCGTGATGGCCGCCAACTGGAAGATGCACAAGACCCGCGGCGAGGCCGAGGCCTTCGCCCGTGCCTTCCTGCCCCTCGTGAAGGAGGCCCCGGACGTCGACGTGGTGCTGGCCCCGACCGCCACGGCCCTCGACGCCGTCTCGCGCGTGATCGAAGGCAGCCACGTGGCCCTGGCCGCGCAGAACGTGCACCCCGCCGAGCAGGGCGCGTTCACCGGCGAGATCTCGGTCGGCATGCTCCAGGATCTCGGCTGCGGCTACGCGATCGTGGGTCACAGCGAGCGCCGCACGCTCTTCGGCGAGACCGATGCCCAGGTCGCGGAGAAGGCCCACGCCCTGCTCGCCGGCGGTCTCGTGCCCATCGTGTGCGTGGGCGAGAGCCTCGAGCAGCGCGAGACCGGCCAGACCTTCGCGGTGGTCGGCGCCCAGCTCCAGGAGAGCCTCAGCAAGGTCGACGCGGCACAG
The DNA here is from genome assembly GCA_030065975.1 of Myxococcota bacterium. GTDB lineage: Bacteria > Myxococcota_A > UBA9160 > UBA9160 > UBA6930 > JASJCN01. The sequence continues at coordinate 5,672 of JASJCN010000174.1, read as the reverse complement.
GCCGAGAAGGTGATCGTGGCCTACGAGCCGATCTGGGCGATCGGCACCGGCAAGACGGCGACCCCGGAGATCGCGCAGGAGACCCACGCGATGATCCGCGAGCGCCTGGGCGCGCAGTTCGGAGAGGCCGGTACGGCCATGCGCATCCAGTACGGCGGCTCGGTCAAGCCCGAGAACGTGGCCAGCCTGATGGCGCAGCCCGACATCGACGGCGCCCTGGTGGGAGGCGCGAGCCTCGAGCCCGAGAGCTTCTCGCGCATCGTCCACTTCCAACGAGAGACGGCCGGCGCCTAGCGCGTCCCTCACCGCCCTGCAGAGGAACCGATGACCATCTTCTTCACCGTCCTGCACGTGCTGGTTTGCGTGATCCTGATCGTGGTCGTGCTGCTCCAGCGCGGCAAGGGAGCCGAGATCGGCGCCGTCTTCGGCGGCGGCGGCGGCTCGACCGTCTTCGGCGCGCGCGGCGCCGGCAACTTCCTCACGCGGCTGACCTCGGGCGCGGCGGTCACCTTCATGGTGACCAGCCTGGTGCTCGCCTACTTCGCGCGGGAGAGCACCCAGAGCACCCTGTTCCAGGACAACCCGAGCATCGAGGAGTCCGCCTCGCCCTTCGAGGAGGTCGCGCCCGCCGCGGAGCCCGAGCCGGCCTCACCGTTCGAGGAGGTCGCGCCGGCCGTCGAGCTCGAGCCGGAGGCCGCCGAGCCCGAAGCCACGGAGCCCGAAGCGGCCGCGCCGGAGGCCGCCGAGCCGGCCGCCGCGGAGCCCGCGGTCGAAGCGGTGGAGCCGGAGAGCCCCGAGACGCCCTAGGCACTGGGCTCCTCTCGCCGCCCGCGGGAGGACACGGATGATCACACTGCACGGGTCCGCGAAGTCGCGAGCCAGCCGCTCGCTCCTCGCCTTGGAGGAGCTCGGGCTCTCGTACCGACACGTGCCCCTGAACCCGTGGTCGAACCCGGAGCACGCCGAGCCGCTCGCACGACTCAACCCCAATGCGCGGGTCCCGGTCCTGGAGGACGGCGATCTCGTGCTCTTCGAGTCGATGGCCATCAACCTGTATCTCGGCGACCGCTATGGCGCGGCGCCGCTCTGGCCGGACGACCCGAAGCAGCGAGCCCGCCTCTACCAGTGGAGCGTCTGGAGCCAGACCGAGATCGACGTGCGCGCACGTCACATGGCGCGCTTCAGCCACGACCCCGACATCAAGCGCCGCGCCGAAGAGGAGCGACTCGCCGCCGTGTCGATCCTGGACCCCGCGCTGGCCGACCGCGCCTACCTGCTCGGCGACACCTTCACCCTGGCCGACCTGAACGTCGCGTCGACGCTCTGCGAGCCGTGGGAGGACGGCCGCATCGACGGCGAGCTCGACCCGGCCGACCACGGCCTGGACGCCTTGGCCGATTGGCTGGGGAGGTGCACCTCGCGGCCTTCGTGGGAGCGTGTGCGGGCGCTGGAGTAGGCGCGAACAGTCAACTGTTCGACTTCGCTCGGCTGCGCCTCGCTGCGCGCCGGCCTACGGCCGGCTTGCGCATCCGTTCGACTTCGCTCGGCTACGCATCGCTGCGCGCCGGCCTACGGCCGGCTTGCGCTGGTGCCCAGGACTGGAGTCGAACCAGCACGACCTTGCGGTCACATGGCCCTCAACCATGCGCGTCTACCAATTCCGCCACCTGGGCACGGCCGCTCGGGAGCGGCGACGCGCCCGGCCAGGGCGCGTGAGGACGGGCAAACCTAGACGATGGTCCAGCCGCCGTCCACGGCGATCACCTGGCCCGTCAGGAAGGACGAGGCGTCCGAGGCCAGGAAGAGCAGCGGCCCGACCAGCTCGTCCAGCTGGCCGCCCCGCCCCATGGGCGTGCGGCCCCGCAGCCAGCGCATGGAGCGCTCGTCGGCGAACATGTCCGCCGTCATCTCCGTCTCGAACCAGCCCGGCGCCAGGGCGTTCACGCGGACGCCGCGGCGGGCCCACTGGGCGCCGAGCTCGCGGGTCAGGTTGATCACGCCGCCCTTGGACGCGGCGTAGGCGGCCTGGGCCACCTGCCCGGAGCCGACCAGGCCGAGCATCGACGAGACCAGAACGAGGCTGCCCCCCGAGCCGTCGAGCATGCGGCGCCCGAAGCGTTGGGCGCACAGGAAGACGCCGGTCAGGTTGACGTCGATCTGCCCCTGCCAGTCCTCGAGGGTCTGCTCCTCGGCCGGAACCACCGTGGTGTAGCCCGCGTTGGCGACCAGCACGTGGGCCGGCCCGAAGCGCGCTTCGGTCTGGCTCACGAGGGCGTCGACCTCGGACTCGCGGGCCACGTCGCAGGCGACGGGATGCGCCTCGCCGCCCGCCGAGACGATGCGGTCGGCCAGCTCCTCGAGGCGCTCCATCCGCCGGGCGGACAGCACCACGCGCGCTCCGGCCTCGGCCAGGGCCTCGGCGAAGCGAACGCCCATGCCCGAGGACGCACCGGTCACCACCGCGACCCGGCCGTCCAGTCGGAACGCGGCCTCGGGCCCGGAGCTCACGCGTCGAGCACGCCGTCGAGCAGGCGATCGATCCAGCGCCGGTAGACGTCCAGGGGCTGCGCTCCCATCACGAAGCCGTCGTGGCCCCGGACGCCCACGGAGGGAACGCCGGTCATGCCCCGCTCCTGCGCCTCGCGGTGCTGACGCACGACGTCGTCGAGAAGCGACGCGTCGGAGACCGCCTCGTCGAAGGCGTCGGCCGCGAGCCCGGCCCCCGCCCAGAGATCCCGAAGCACGGGCGTGGCCGTGATGTCGCGGTTCTTCTCGAAGTAGGCCGCGAGCAGCGCGCGGTGGAGCGAGCGGAACGCCTCGCCATCGAGTCGCGCCGCGGCCTTGGCCACCACGTGGGGCGGGACGCTGTGGCTCGGCGGGCCCTCGGTCGACTCCCACACGCGGAACACGGGCGCGTCCGCTTCCGAAGCGGGACGCAGCCAGCTCTGGGTGTACCGCACGAACTTGTGCAGATCGCGCTCCTCGGGGCGCGGGCGCAGCAGGTAGCTCTTCCACTCGAGCTCGAGATCGCTGCCGTACTCCTCGTCGAGCCGCTCGAGGCGATGGGCCGCGTTGTAGCACCACGGGCAGAGGTAGTCGGACCAGACTTCGAGACGGACCGGGCGCACGACGCTAGCCCGCGAGACCCGCGTAGGCGCCGCCGAAGTAGAGCAGCGGCTCGCCCTCCCCGCTCACGATCTCCTCGACCCGGCCCACCCAGATCACGTGGTCGCCCGCGTCGTGGGCGGCCACGACGCGGCAGTCGAAGCTGACCAGCGCGCCCGGGATCAGGGGCGCTCCCGTCACGGCCGTCGGGCAGTCGAGGCCGTCGAAGCGCTGGAACTCCTCCTTCTTGGAGGCGAACTTGTTCGAGAGCGCCTGCTGATCGGCCGTCAGGACGTTGGCGGCGAAGACGCGGCCCTGCTCGATCAGCTTGTGGGTGTTGGCGGTCTTGTCGGCGCACACCGCCACCAGCGGCGGCTCCAGCGAGACGCCGCAGAAGTCCGAAACCGTCATGCCGTGGATGGTGTCTCCCGAGCGTGACGTCACGATGGTCACGCCCGTCGCCCAGCGGCTCATGGCGGCCCTGTAGGCGTCTGCGTCTACGCTCACCCTTGCCTCCTGCCTGCGCGCGGCGCGGCGCGTCGCTCGGGACCCTCGGAACGGATCCGACGGCGCAGTCTAGGCGAGGCGCAGGGGGCGTGCCCCCAGAGGGAGCCCAGGAAGGCGGGGAAGGCGCTCCGGGATCGAATCCCCGGGCCTTCCCGTTCGTCCATGACGTAGTAGAGTCCCGATGGGGATAGCGCCGCCGACCGCCTGAGGGCCCGTCCACCCGTGCCCATCGCAGGCGCGTGCTCGGCGTCGGATCAATCGAACCGAGAACGAAAAGGAGTGTGCCGTGCTCGTCAACCCGAGAAACCGGATGCTGGTCGCGATCGTGACCGCGACCTTCGCCCTTCTCTTCGCAGCGCCGGGATTCGCGGCCAAGGAGAAGAGCGTCCAGAACGAAGCCGAGTTCGTGTCCTTCGACCCCGGGAGCAACACCGTCGTGGTGAAGATCCTGAAGAAGGGCAAGGGCAACAAGAAGCTCATCAAGAAGAACGCCAGCACCGTGAAGAAGGGCAAGGAGGTCACGTTCAACGTGATCCCGACCGGCTCCGTGCTGAAGCGCACCTCCGTCGCCATCAACGGCGTCAAGGGCGAGATGACCGACATCCAGCCCGGCAAGCAGGTGCTGATCTACTGGGTGACCGATCCGAACAAGGAAGACGAGCTCTTCGCCCGGAAGATCGACGTGGTGCTGAGCGACGAAGAGATCGACAAGCGCTGGAACGCGTCGGTCGACGAGTAGTCAGGGAATCGAGGCGGACGAGGCGTCCCCCACCGGGGCCGCCTCGCCGCCCGCCCCGCCGCCGGCTGCGCTTCCGCCCGGCGGACCCGAAGCGCCCCCCATGGCTCCGCCTCCGGCCAGGAAGGTCATGACGTAGGGGCCGACGACCTCCAGGGGTCGGATGCCGGGCGCGAGCTCCGTCGCGAGCCCCATCAGGAGCGTGATCGCCCGCGACCACATGACGACGCCGTCGGGCAGGCGGAAGCTCCGCACCTTCTTCAGGTGCACCCGGGTGCGCTGGAAGTACTCGCCGAAGTCGAGGTTCGCCATCTCGGCGGGGGTGAGGTTGTAGTACTCGGGGTCGAACATCAGCTCGGCGAGCTCGCGCACGGTATCGAAGTCGCGCTCGTCGATCATGTCGGCGTCGAGGAGCGAGCGGGCGTAGCGTTCGGGGTCCCGCTGCACGGTGGCGAGCAGGTTCTCGCGCATCATCTGCATCACCGCCGGCTCGAGCCGCTGGTTCATCCCGAAGTCGAGGATGCCGATGCGCCCCTCCGGATCGACCACCAGGTTGCCCGGATGCGGGTCGCAGTGGAAGAAGCCGTCGCGAAAGATCATGTGCAGGAAGGCGCGGGTGGCCCACGTCACGATCTCGTCGACGTCCACGCCCTGGGCCTCGAGGCCGGCCCGGTCGTTGATCTTGCAGCCGTCGATGAACTCCATCGTGAGCACCCGCTCGCGGGTGAGCGGCCAGTGGATCGACGGCACGCGCACGCGCCGCGCGACCTCGGGATCGCCGGCCAGGTTGCGCGCCACCTCCTCCGCCGCCCGGCCCTCGGCGCAGTAGTCCATTTCGCGAAGCAGCGAGTCGCGCACTTGACGGTAGACCGGGTCGAGGTCGGCGACGGTCACGAAGTCGAAGAGCCAGAGTCCGATGCGCGCCGCCGCGAGGTCGACCGCGACGGAGCGCTCGACGCCCGGGTACAGCACCTTCACCGCCACGCGCCGGCCGCCTTCGAGCCAGGCCTCGTGCACCTGCCCGAGGCTCGCCGAGGCGACGGGCTCCGGCTCGAATCGCTCGAACCAGGCGTCGGACGACGCACCGAGCTCCGCGCGGAGCTGCTCCTCGATCTCGTCGACCGGATGCGGCTCCACGCGATCCTGCAGGCGGGCGAGCTCGTCGCTGACCGTCTCGGGAAGCACGTCGACGCGCAGGCTCGCGACCTGTCCGAGCTTGATCAGCGCGCCCTTGTAGCGCACGGCCACCGCGACGAAGCGCCGCGCGAAGGCCTGCTGGGACGCGACGAGCCGCTCGGGACCCGCGCGCCAGATGCCGCGCGAG
>JASJCN010000001.1 GCA_030065975.1 Myxococcota bacterium | reverse complement strand
CTCCGGCCGACTTCTTCGGCGCTTTCCGGCCGGCACTCGGCAGCACGCCGGGGCCGGGAGTGACCGAGCCCTAGCAGGCCGGGGAGGCGTGCCTCCTAGCGCCGGTGCTCCTCGACCAGCTGAAGCAGGTATCGCCCGTAGTCGTTGCGGTCGAGACGCGCGGCTCGCTCCGCGAGCTCGTCGGCGCTGAGCCAGCCCTGGCGGAAGGCGATCTCTTCCGGGCAGGCCACCTTGAGGCCCTGGCGCTCCTGGACCGCCTCGATGTAGCTGCTGGCCTGCTGGAGCGACTCGTGCGTCCCCGTGTCGAGCCAGGCCATGCCGCGGCCCAGGAGCTCCACGTGCAGCTCCCCCTCACGCAGGTACGCCAGGTTGAGATCGGTGATCTCGAGCTCGCCGCGGGCCGAGGGACGCAGGCTCTCGGCCAGCTCGGATGCTCGGTCGTCGTAGAAGTAGAGGCCGGTCACCACGTAGTTGGAGCGAGGCTCTTCGGGCTTCTCGACGAGGTCGACCACCCGGCCCTCGGAGTCGAACTCGACCACCGCGTAGCGCTCGGGGTCGCGGACCCAGTAGCCGAACACGGTCGCGCCCCGGGTGGTCTGCCCGCCGCTTCTCAGGAACTCCGCCAGGCCCTGCCCGTGGAAAATGTTGTCCCCGAGAGCGAGCGCCACCGGCCCATCGCCGATGAACTCCCGGCCGATCAGCAGCGCCTGGGGGATGCCGTCGGGGCTCGCCTGGACGGCGTACTGGATCGACACTCCGAACTGCGAGCCGTCGCCCAGCAAGCGCTCGAACGCACCCCGATCTTGCGGAGTCGTGATCAGGAGCAGCTCCCGAATCCTGGCCAGCATCAGGGTGCTGATCGGGTAGTAGATCATCGGCTTGTCGAAGACGGGGAGGAGCTGCTTGCTGACGCCCAGCGTGATCGGGTGGAGCCGCGTCCCCGAGCCCCCGGCGAGGATGATGCCCTTCACGGATCGACCGCGAGGCCCAGCCGCTCGCGATCGTAGCCGCGAGCCTGCGCCTGCCGGCACCAGTCTCCGTTCGCGAGATACCAGGCGACGGTCTTCCCCAATCCCTCGGCGAGCGAGTGACGCGGACGCCATCCGAGCTCCCGCTGGATGCGGCTCGAGTCGATGGCGTAGCGGCGATCGTGCCCGGGGCGGTCCTCCACGTGGGCCTTGAGCGAGACGTAGGGAGGTCGATCCGGATCGACCGGGCGGATCGCCTGCAGCTGCTCGCAGAGCCGATCGACCAGCTCGAGGTTGGTGCACTCCTCGTTTCCGCCGATGTTGTAGGACTCGCCGGGCGTTCCCCTCTGGAGCACGGTCAGCAGGCCGGCGCAGTGGTCCTCGACGTAGAGCCAGTCCCGCACCTGCCTCCCGTCTCCATAGATCGGGAGCTCCCGTCCCTCGAGGGCGTTCAGGATCGTGAGCGGGACGAGCTTCTCCGGGAACTGGCGCGGGCCGTAGTTGTTGGAGCAGTTCGTCAGCAGGGTCGGAAGCCCGTAGGTGCGGTGATAGGCGCGGACGAAGTGGTCGGCGCCGGCCTTGGATGCCGAGTAGGGCGAGCTGGGCGCATAGGGCGTCGACTCGTCGAAGGCCCCTTCGCCGCCGAGCGAACCGAACACCTCGTCGGTCGAGACGTGGAGGAAGCGGAACTCCGATGCCTCCGCTTCCGAGCCACCGGCGACGAGCGCACGAGCGGCCTCGAGCAGGACGAAGCAACCCACGACGTTCGTCTGGACGAACGCAGCCGGGCCGTCGATGGAACGGTCGACGTGGGTCTCGGCGGCGAGGTTGACGATCGCTCGAGGACGGAGGTCGGCGAGCAGCTTCGCGAGCGTCTCCGCGTCGGCGATGTCCGCGCGGACCAGACGGAAACGGTCGGGATCGAGGCCGACCAGGTTCGCTTCGGTCCCCGCGTAGGTGAGCTTGTCGACCACGACGACGCGCGAGGGCGTCTCCCGCAGCAGGGTCCGCACGAAGTTGCTGCCGATGAACCCGGCTCCGCCGGTGACCAGCAGCGTGTCGGAGCGTTCGAAGGGTCGGCCCATGGCGTGTGTCGAACCCTACCCCATCCCCGCGGGCGCTTCATGGACGCGTCGGCGACGACCCTCAGGGCGCGGCGGTGAAGAGGACGTCGCGCGAGTGCCAGCCGTCCGCCAGCTCGAACCACAGACGCACGTGGAGGGTGCGACCATCGGTGGGCAGTCCGTCGACCCGCAGCGAGCGCACCCCGGCTCCCAGCCGACCGCTCGAGACCAGGTCGTAGGCCCCGGGGCTGGTTCCCACGTTGAGCCACCAGTCCTGGACTCCGTCGATCGGCCTCGACCACCGGAAGGTCACGGCGGAGCCCGGCAGGGTGGCTCCCGGCGCCGGCGAGGTGAGCTTCGGCGCCAGCGTGGTGTAGGTGTAGTCGCGACTGCGCCACGTGCTCCCGATGCGATACCAGAGACGCGCGTGGATCGTGCCGCCCGTGGTGGGGAGGTCCGAGACACGGATCTCCGTGAAGGTTCCGAGGTTGCCGCTGCTGAGCACGTCGTAGCTGCCCGGACTGGTCCCGAGGTTCAGCCACCAGTCGCTGACCTGGCCGGTAGGATCCTTCCAGGAGAAGGTCGCGGCCGCCCCGAGCTCGGTGCCGGGTGCCGGAGCCACGATGGTCGGCGCCAGGTCGGTGGCCTGGAAGGTGTAGTCGCGCGACTGCCAGTCGGCGCCGGCGGCACGCGACCACAGGCGGGCGTGAAGGGTCTCGCCGGCCGTCGGCAGCGAATCCACACTGATGGTCGTTTGCCCGCCCAGGTTGCCGCTGTTGAGCACGTCGTAGCCGCCCAGCGTGGTGCCCAGATTCAACCACCAATCGGTCACCAGCCCGCCCGGATCCGTCCAGGAGAAGGTCTGACTCGCGCCGAGCCGGCTTCCCGGGAAGGGGAAGATCAAGGGCGTCCCGACATCGGCCGCGGTGAAGGTGTAGTCGATGGACTCCCAATCGCCCGAGCCGGCGCGGAACCACAGCCGGGCGTAGAGAGGCTGTCCGGTCGTGGGGAGTCCGCTCACCACCAAGCTGTTCACCGCGCCGAGGCGGCCGCTGTTCCAGAGGTCGTAGCCGCCTTGCGAGGTTCCGAGATTGAGCCACCAGTCCGTGGTCTTCCCGCTCGGATCGGCCCACTGGAACGTCACCGAGGAGTCGCCCAGCGCCGAGCCGGGCTTGGGCAGGACCAGTCCGGGGCCGCCGTCCGGCGTCGAGGTCGAGTTGGTTCGCGGAACCACCTGGAGCTCGTCCCAGTACTTCTTGCCCGGCCCCGCGCTCGTCACTCCGATGGTGCCGGAACGCAGCGCGCTCGCCGACGAGTCGATGCACACCGCCTGATAGCCGCTCGGCTCCGACCGACCCGCGCGCCAGACCCGGGCGCGGACCCGCACGCCGCTCTTCACGATGTCGAGACTCATGCGGAAGCGGTACCAGCGGTCGGCGCGAGGCGTGACGCCCGTCCGGGGATCGTTGCAGGAGACGCCCGGCCCCATGTCGATCTCCAGGGAGCCGGAAGCGGCGCGGCGCAAGCCATAGTACGCGGCGGAGTCGTCGAACTGGCTCAGCGCCGTGACGCCGACGACGCCATCCGGGTCGTCGATGGCGAAGGCGCCAGTGAATACGTAGTCGGACCAGCCCGCGCTGCCGTCGGCCAGGTAGTGCGAGTGCACGCCGCTCTTCTCCGAGTCCGTGACGAGCACCCGGTTGCCCGAGTGCTCCTCGACACCGAAGAGCGCGTCGTTCCGGGCGAGTCTGTTGCCGGACCGGGTGTCGACCCAACCGGACACGCTCGAGCCCAGGGGCTTCGACTCGAAGTCCTCCGCCAGGGCCGCGCGGGGCCGCGGGAAGCCCGAGTCATCGGGAAGAGCACGGAAGTCCTCCGGCTCGCCGCCCCCGGAACCGCCGCTGCCCGAGCCCGAGCCGCCATTGCCCGAGCCACCACTGCCGGACCCCGAACCTCCGTTGCCCGAGCCACCACTGCCGGACCCCGAACCTCCGCTGCCCGAGCCACCACTGCCGGACCCCGAACCTCCGTTGCCCGAGCCACCACTGCCGGACCCCGAACCTCCGTTGCCCGAGCCACCACTGCCTGAGCCCGAGCCACCGCTGCCCGAGCCCGAGCCGCCCGGTCCGGCGCGAAACCGCTCGTTGGACACGGGGCTGCGCAGACCGTCGGCAGAGTAGGCACGCACCGCGACGTACACGTCTTCGTCACCGACCTCGACGTCGTAGCGGAACGCCCCTCCGGTCGTGGGCGGCTTGCCCGCGTCGATGACCTGGGAGTAGTCGCCCGAGCGCGTCCCCACCAGGATCTCGAATCCGCTGACCTCGGATGCCGAAGCCTGCAGCCAGCGCAGTGTCTCGGTGCGCGCGTGGGCCGTCTGCACGAGCAGGAGCGAGGCCAGTGCGCTCACGCACGCCCAGCCCAGACGCCGTTCGTTCCCCCCCAAGTCTGTCTCCCCCCTCGATGCCTTAACGGCTCAACGCGACCTGTGGCGGAGTGCGATCACGTGCGGGAGGCTTCGATGCTCACGAGACTCGGACATTGTGACGTCGATCACCGGATCGGCGCCGAGAGGATGAGACGGGAGCGGATGGGACCCGGCGCCCTCGGGCCCATCCACGCTCGGTTCGGCCGCCTCTGCGCGGCCCCCTCACTGGAAACCGGCAAACGATGCGCAGTTCCCTGGCAAGGCGACCGCTAATCTACTGATCCGCCAGAGGATGTCCGCCCGGACGTGCAACCCCTGGGGAAGGGAGGCCGGGCGGATGGCCGAGTCCGGCCGCGTTCCTGCGGGGAGGCTCTGCCGAACCCCCGCCCAGGCGAGCTAGCCGCGCTCGGGCGTGGGCAGTCCTGCGCGCAGCACCGGAAACCAATCGACGTTTGGCGGCTGGAAGCCGAAGCGCTTCACGCTGTGGTCCACTGTGCCGGCCTCTGCATAGTGATAGACCATGGCCGCGCGCATGGCGTCCGAGCCATTGTCGGTGGACTTGTGCATCAGGTGACTGTGGAAGAGCAGCAGATCGCCGGGCTTCAGCAGGACGGGAACGGCCTGCTCCATGTCGTGATCGACGATCTCGACGTAGCCGAAGTTGGCGCCCTCCCGGGAGTCGGCGACCACCGGGTGGACCGGCTCCTCGTGGGAGCCGGGGAGCACCCAGAGGGGACCGTTGTCCAGGGTCGCCTCGGTCACCGCGAGCCAGGCGCCGACCTGGGGACCGCGATCGAAGGGAAAGTAGAAGGCGTCCTGGTGCCACGGCTGCCCGAGGGCTCCGGGGTGCTTGAAGATGAACTGGGAGAGGAAGCAGTCGAGGTCCGGGCCGAGGAGATCCGCCACCAGGGCCAGGAGCCGGGGATCGGTGGCGAAGCGGCGGAAGACCTCGTGCTCGCGGTGCACCCGGAACAGCTTCGAGAGCTGGTCCTCGGGCGTCTTGTCCGGCGAGGCGATGCGCTCCTCCCGCTGCACGTAGGCCGGCCGGATGTCGTCGCCGGCAGCCTCTTGCCGCGCCAGCTCGACCACGCAGTCGAGCATCCCCGACAGGGTCTCCGCGTCGGCGAAGCCCTCGACGCGAGCGAAGCCGGCCTCCTCCCACGATCCACGCTGCTCGGCCGACAGGCCCATGGCGGCTCCCCCTGATTCCTCAGCGGATCGGATTGCCCAGGTTGAACACGGCGCTTCCGGGGTCGACCGGAGCCCCTGACACGCGCTCGCACTCCGGGGGGAAGACCTCGCGCTTGCGCGCGAAGTAGTCGGCGCGGCGGTCGCCCTGACTCGCCGGGTTGTACGTGGCGTAGATCGCCCGGCGCGGGCGGTCGCTCCGGTTCGGGCCCGAGCGGTGGGGAACGTAGGAGTCGAAGATCACGATGTCTCCGGGCTCGGTCGGGAGCGGACGCCACTCGAGCGAGTCGACGCACTCCTTCGAGAGGGTGCCGTCCTCCTGCTGGGGGAGCGTCCGCCCGTCGTGGTGGTCGGACACGATCTCGAGACAGCCGTTCTCGGGCGTCGCGCGGTCGGCGCTCATCATCACCGTGAGGTGCCAGGTCTGGTCGAAGCTCGTGAAGGCCGGGGCATCCTGGTGGGGCGCGAACCCGGAGCCGCCGGGAAGCTTGTAGTTGATCTTCTCCTTGAACAGGAGCGCGGGCTCCCCGAAGAGCTGCCCCAGGCAATCGAGCAGGTCGGGACGCAGGAGCAGGTCGCGCAGCCCCTCGTGGTGGGGCAGGAAGTCCTCGACGCGGCAGAGTCTCCGATCCTCGCCCTCGAAGTACTTCATCCAGCGCCCCGGTGTTTCGGGCCACGACTCGAGCTCGGCGATGGCGTCGCCGAGGGCGCGGGTCTCGGCCGCATCGAGTGCGCCTCGCAGCACCACCATGCGGTGCTGCTGCCAGTCCGCAACGTCTTCGTCACGCAGCGTGATCAAGGGCTCGGGCTCCGGGGCTCACCGTCGGTGTCGGTTACCATGGCGCCGTGACCGGGAACCGAGAGCCGATCGAGGCGCTGCGCACCCTCTACCAGCGCGCGGAGACGTCGGAATATATCGGAGAGGCGGTTTCGCAGCTGGCCCACGCGCTCCAGGCCGCCCATCTCGCACGCGCATCCGGCGCGGACGACGCCGAGGTGCTGTCCGCCTTGCTGCACGACGTGGGACACCTGTGCGCCGGGTCGGACGCGGCGCGCATGGGCGGGCACGGGGTGGCGAGCCACGAGGACGTGGGCGCCGACTATCTCGGGGCGCTCGGCTTCGGGCCCGGCGTCTGCGAGCGCGTGCGCGGCCACGTCGCCGCCAAGCGCTATCTCGTCGCGACGCGGCCCGATCACGCGGCGCGTCTCTCCGAGGCGAGCCGCATCACCCTCGAGCACCAGGGTGGCCCGATGAGCGAGCCGGAGCAGCGGGCCTTCGAGAGCTCGCCCTGGTGCGACTCCTGGCTGCGGCTGCGCTCCTGGGACGATGCGGCGAAGGTCCCGGGGCTCGCCGTGCCGGGCTTCGACGCCTACGAGCCGCTGCTGCGAGCGGCGCTCGTCAGTCGCCGAGAGGATCCCGGCGCAGGCGCGTGAGCCGCATGGAGGCGATGCGCCAGCGCCCGCCTTCCTTCCGATACGTCTCGTGGTAGTGCCCGTAGCCCCGGAAGCCCGCGCGCTCGCCCGGGGTGTCCCACTCGACGTAGTCCTCCATCGCCCAGATGCCCCGTGCCTCGGTGTCGGAGAGCAGCTCGAGCTCGGCCATGTGGCCGTGGTGGACGCTGCGGGCGTTCGCGAGCGAGGTGCTGACGCCGGCCACGATGGCCGCGCGGCCCTGGATGCGGCCGGCGTCGCCTCCACCGACGTCGTCGCGCACGTCCATCTCGGCGTCCTCGGTGAAGACCTCGCCGTAGGCCTCCCACTCCTTGGTGTCGAGGTGGCGGAAGTAGCGGGCCTTGAGCTGGCGCAGGGCCTCGAGCTCGACGAGGCGCGAGAGCTCCGGGTCGGCTCGTGTCATGGCAGAAGCCTATCACCGGGCCCCGGCCCCGAAGGCGCTCCTACCACTCGCCGGTGTTCTCCATCGAGGCCCACGGCTCCTGGGGCGGCAGCGAGCCGCCCTTCTGGAGCAGCTCGACGGAGATGCCGTCGGGCGAGCGCACGAAGGCCATGTGTCCGTCGCGCGGGGGGCGATTGATGGTGACGCCGGCGTCCATCAGCTTCTGGCACAGCGCGTAGATGTCCTCCACCTCGTAGGCCAGGTGCCCGAAGTTGCGACCGCCCGAGAGCTCCTCGGGATCCCAGTTGTGGGTCAGCTCCACCTGGGCCTCGGGATTGCCGGGGGCGCCGAGGAAGATCAGGCTGAAGCGGCCGGCCTCGACGTCGATGCGCCGCTGCTCCACCAGCCCGAGCTGGTTGCAGTAGAACTCGAGGGAGGCCTCGAGGTCGGTGACGCGCACCATCGTGTGCAGGTATCGCAAGGGACTCCTCCTTCTTCTCCGCCGGTCGTCTCGATCTCGCTGGCGTCGGCCAGCCGCGGCTCTCGGTGCATAGCCGCGCAGCCGGGTCCTGGTCACGTGCACCGCCAGCTCGGGCATTTCGGGCCGCTTCCTCGGCGGCGTCCGGGCGGAGGATACACCAGCCGGGAATCAGACCGGGTGCTCGGCCTCGTCTCCGGTCGCGTCCCGCAGCCGCGCGGAGGCCCGGGCCCGCGCGCCGCGCAGTGCGCACTGCACGTCGTCGAGGGCCAGGGTGGCGCAGGGCAGGAGGAAGAGCGTGATCGCTCCGGCGAAGAGGACGCCGAACGCGAGGGAGATCGCCATGGGCACCATGAAGCGCGCCGAGAGGCTCTGCTCGAGCAGCATGGGCGAGAGCCCGGCGAAGGTCGTGACCGAGGTCAACAGGATGGGCCGCAGCCGCGCGACACCCGACTCGACGACGGCGCGATCCAGGGGCAGGCCCTTTTCGTGCAGCCGGTTGGCGTGATCGACCAGCACCAGGCTGGCGTTCACCACCACGCCCGAGAGGGCCACCAGCCCGATCACGGAGTACATGCTGAAGTCGTAGCCGAGCAGGACGTGTCCGATCGCCGCACCGACGAGCCCGAAGGGGATCGCGGACATGATCAGCAGCGGCTGCAGGTACGAGCGCAGCGGGATCGCTAGCAGCCCGAAGATCACGAGCAGTGCGATCGCCTGTCCGCGCGCCATGGCGCCCAGGAACTCGCGCTGCTCCGCCTGCTCGCCCTCGAAGGAGAAGGTGATGCCCGGTACGACGTCGAGGATCCGGGGAAGCGTCACCGAGCGCAGCTCCTCGATCACCAGCGAGGCCGAGGTGACCGAGACGTCGACGTCGGCCGTCACGGTCACCACGCGTCGCCGATCGACCCGGGAGATCGCGGCGTAGCCACGGCCGAGCTCGGCCCGGGCGACGCTCGAGAACGGCACCTCGAGCCCCTCGGGCGTGCGCAGCCACATCCGCTCCACGTCCGAGAGCGAGCGGCGCTCGGCCTGCGGGTAGCGCACCACCACCTGGGTCTCCTCGCGACCGCGCTGGAGGGTCTGGACCTCTTCGCCGTGGAAGGCCTGGCGCACCTGACGGGCGACGTCGGCCAGGGTGAGACCCAGCGCCTCGGCGGAGGGCAGCACCTGGAAGCGCAGCTCCTGCTTGCCGCCGCGGAAGGAGTCGCGCACGTCGTGGACGCCCGGCATCTCGCTCAGCCGGGCACGCACCTGATCCGCCACCCGGCTGAGCGTCGCGAGCTCCTCGCCGCGAAGCTCGAGCTCCACCGGCGCCCCGACCTTGATCATCGAGTTGGCGAAGCTGAGCTCGGCCCCGGGGATGGAGCCCACCTGGGCGCGCAGGCGCCGCTGCATCTCCTCGGTGCCGACGTGTCGGTGCTCGGGCGCCGCCATCTCGATGGACACCTCTCCCAGGTGGTTGCCGCCACTGGGCGCGCCGCCGCGCGGGATCGGGTCCCCCATCTGCTGGGACGGACGACTGCCGAGGCTCACCATCAGGTGTCGGAAGATGCTCGGCGCGCCCTCGGGCGCATCCGCGTCCGCGCGCCGCTGGATCTCGCGGGCCGCCGACTCGATGCGCAGCAGCGCGGCCTCGGTGAGCTCGGCCGAGGTCCCGGGCGGGAGCTCGACGCCGGCGGTGATGAGGTCCCCCTCGACGGGCTCCTGGAAGGTGAAGCGGAGCCAGCCTCCGCCGAGCAGGCCGAGCGTCAGGAGCAGGACCGAGACGGCCGCGGCCAGGGTCAGCCCGCGATGCTCGATCGCCCGCTCGACGGCGTGGCGGTAGTGCACGCGCGTTGCGACGTCGAGACCGTGGGCAACGCGATCCTGCAGCCTTCGCCAGGCGCCGAACACCGGAGCGCGGCCCGGGCTCCTTGCCCGCGCCCGCGCGCTCCCGTAGTGGCCCAGGTGCGAGGGCAGCACCCACATCGCCTCCACCAGGGAGAAGAGCAGGCACGCGATCACGACCATCGGGAGCGGCGAGACGAGCTTCCCCATGGCACCCGGGATGAAGAGCATCGGCGCGAAGGCCGCCACGGTGGTGAGCACGCCGAAGACCACGGGCACAGAGAGGATCTGGGCGCCGCGGATCGCGCCCTCGAGGGGCTCGTGGGTGCGCGTCTGCTCCGTGTGTGCGTTCTCGCCGACGACGATGGCGTCGTCGACCACGATGCCGAGCACGACGATGAAGCCGAGCAGCGAGATCCAGTTGATCGAGACGCCAAGAACGGGCATCACCGCGAGGGCCCCGAGGAACGCCGTGGGGATCCCGAGCGCCACCCAGAAGGCGAGACGGGTCCGCAGGAAGACGGCCAGCACCAGCGCCACCAGCACGAAGCCGGCGCGCGCGTTCGCGACCATGGAGCCGATGCGATCGCCGAGCAGGTTGGCCGTGCTCTGCCAGATCGTGAGCTCGATGCCCGCCGGCATCCGCCGCCGCGCCTCGGCGACGAAGGCCTCCGCCGTCGCGGCGACCTCGAGCAGGCGCTGGTCCCCGGCGCGTCCCACGTTGACCAGCACGGCGGGCTTGCCGTCGAAGCGCGCCCGCTCCGAGCTGTCCTCGAAGCCGTCGATCACCCGGGCCACGTCGCCGAGGGAGAGCCGCGTCCCGTCGGCGCGGGAGACCAGGGCGATCCGCTCGAAGGCACGGCGATCGGTGGCCTTGCCCTGGGCGCGCAGCAGCACCTCGCCGCCGCGGGCGCGGATCGTGCCGCCGGGGAGGTCGAGGCTCGAGCGTCGCAGGGCCGCGGTGATGTCGTCGAAGTCGAGACCGTGCTGGAGCAGCGTCTCCTCGGAGACCTCGATGGTGATCTCGGAATCCCGGGTCGCCGAGAGGCTCACCTCGCTGATGCCGGGGAGCGCCAGCAGCTCGTCGCGGATCTGCTGGCCCGCGCGCTTGAGCGTCCGCTCGTCGGCGTCGCCGGAGACGGCGATCACGAGCACGCCCTGGAAGGTCTGGAGCTGGCTCACCGTGGGCCGCTCGGTCTCGTCGGGCAGGGTGTCGATGGCGTCGACCCGGGCGCGCACGTCGGCGAGCCGACGGCTGACGTCCTCCCCGGTCAGCAGCTCGACGGTCACGGTGGCGAGCCCCTCGCCGGCCGTCGAGCGCAGGCGCTTCACCCCGGAGAGCCCCTCGAGCGCCTGCTCGACGGGAATCACGACCGACTGCTCGACCTCCTCGGGCGAGGCACCCGGGTAGGGCACGCTCACGCTCACCATCTCGACGGCGATGTCCGGGAGCAGCTCCTGCCGCACGGTCGGCAGGATCAGGAGTCCCCCGCCCACGAGCAGCAGCATCAGCAGGTTGGCCGCGACGTGGTTGCGTGCGAACCAGTCGATGCTCCGGTTCATCGAGCGGCCCCGGTCTCCTCGGGTCGCCGTGCCGCGTGCTCCGCGATCACGCGGACCCGCATGCCGTCGACGGCGAGGTCCAGGGGCGAGGTGCAGACCCGCTCGCCGGGAGCGATCCCGTCCTGAACGAGCACGCGCTCGCCTTCGATGCGCAGGATCGACACCGGCCGCTCCCGAAGCCGGCCCTCGTCGTCGACGACCGCCACGCGGTCGCGTCCGCGCAGGGCGCGCCGGGGCAGGGTCACGACCCCGTCGAAGCGGCGCCCGAGCAGGGTGGCCTCCATGAAGAGGCCCATGGGCAACGCGGGCACGCCGGGCTCGACCCGGGCGTCCTCGGGCCGGGGGACCCGGACCACCACGGTCATCATCCGCGTGCGGGGATCGAGCGCGCCCTCGGTGCCGACCACCTGGCCGCGAAGCTCGCGCAGCGTGCCGGCGAAGCGGCCGCGCAGGATCACGTCGGAGCCCGGCGCGGCGACGTCGATCTCGACCGGCCCCGCATCGAGCTCCTCGCCCGGCTCGGCACTCGGCTCGGCGATCGGCTCGGCACTCGGCTCAGGAGTGGGCTTCGAGGTGTCAGGAGCCGAGGTGCCGGGCTCGGGGATCTCGAGGAACGCGAGCTCCGAGTCGGGGATGGGCAGGCGCACCTCGGCGACGTCCACGGCGAACAGGCGCGCCACCGGGGTTCCGGGCGCGACGATCTCGCCCACGTCGATGCGCAGCTCGCGAGCACGGCCCTCGAAGGGCGCGCGCAGCACCGCGCGCTCGAGATCGTGCTCGGCCGCGGCGAGGAGCGCGCGCGCCTCGCGCAGGTCGGCCGCCGCGACGCCCGCGCTGCTCGCGGCCTCGTCGAGGGCGGCGGAGCTCGCGGCGCCCGCCTCCTCGAGGGAGCGTCGCCGCTCGTGGCTCGCCTCGGCGAGCCCGAGCCGGTGGCGCGCGCGATCGACGGCGGCGGCGGCCTTCTCGTGGGCGATGCGCAGGTCGCGATCGTCGATGCGAACGAGCACCTCGCCGGCGGCGAAACGGGCGCCGGTCTCGAGCGCGGGGGCGACCCAGTCGATGCGGCCGCCGACCTCGGCGACGAAGTCGTTCTCGACCCGGGGCTCGAGGCTGCCCTGGGCGTGGACCTCGACGCGAACGGATCCGGGGTAGACGGGCTCGGCGTGGACGGCCGGAGCGGGCGCCGGGGGCTCGGCCGGCGCGGGGCCCGGGCGCACGACGATCAGCCCGGTGGAGCCGAGGATTCCACCCAGCAGCACCAGCAGCGGCAACCATCGGGTCCAGGATGCAGCCAAGTCGACGGGATCTCATGCTGGGCCCCGCCCGACGGCTCGACCACCGAGGCTACGCAAAGGGGGGGCTCTGGCGGACGCATCCGCGTGCGTCCGGTTCTCTTGCGTGGACGCATCCGGGCGTCCACGAAGCTCCCATCGGCCGGACGCTATCGGCCCTTGAAGACGGGCTCCCGCTTCTCGAGGAAGGCGCGGGGCCCCTCGGCGGCATCCTCGGAGCTCATCACCGCCATGCCATGGCGCTGCTCGATGGCGAACGCGTCCTCCTCGCTCAGCATCTCGGTCTCGCGCAGGGTGGCCAGGATGCCCTTCACCGCGAGGGGGCCGTTGCGCGCGATGCGCTCGGCGATCTCCCGGGCCTTCTGGAGCGCCTGGCCGTCCGGGACGACGTGGTTCACCAGGCCGAGCTCGTAGGCGCGCCGCGCGGGCAGGTCCTCGCCGGCCAACAGCATCTCCGCGGCCACCGCGTAGGGGATCTGGCGCCGCAGGCGCACCGCCGATCCCGCCATCGGGAAGAGCCCGCGCTGCACCTCGGTCACGCCGAACATCGCGCTCTCGCCCGCGACCCGGATGTCCGTTCCCTGGAGGATCTCCGTCCCCCCGGCCCGGGCGAACCCCTCGGCCGCCAGGATCACCGGCTTGGTGGGGCGGTAGGTCTTGAGCCACGCGCCGTAGATCACGTGGCCCTCCTTCATCACGCGCTCGATCCACGGATTGTCGGCCACGCCCTTCCGCAGCTTCCCGATCTCCGCGAGATCCATCCCGGCGCAGAAGGTGTCGCCGCGGCCGGTCAGGATCGCGACGCGGAGGTCGTCCTCCTGGTCGAGGCGCACCCAGGCGTCGTAGAGCCGGCACATCACCTCGGAGTTCACGGCGTTGCGCTTCTCCGGGCGGTTCAGGGTGACGGTGAGGATGGAGGCATCCGTTTCGACGAGGACGGCGGGCTCGGACATGGGGACTCCCGGGGCAGGATGGGCGAGGGGGTGGGGCCGCTTCGCTTCTTGACTCGCGGGAGCGGCTCCGGCGGCAGCTTTACGTGTCTTTACCCGCGAGACAAACCCGGGACACCGGCGGGGGCGATCCTGACCGAGCCACGGTGGGATGCCTCCCACGCCCGGCGCCCGCGAAGGAGAAGCCATGACCGACCCTCGTCCCGATCGAGACACCAAGCGAGACACGAAGGGTTCCCGCCGCCTCTGGATCCTGGCCTCGGCCCTGGGAGCCCTCGGCCTCGCCGTCGTCCTGCTGGCCAGCTGGATCGCCCCGAGCCCGGCCGAGGCCTTCCGCTTTGCAGGTGCCCACGCACGCGGCGGCTTCGGCGACCACGACCGCTTCGACGAGGACCACCTGCGCTTCGGCGCCTCCTGGATCCTCGACCGCGTGGATGCGAGCGACGAGCAGATCGACGCGGTGGTCGCGATCGCCAGCGACGCCATCGAGGATCTGCACGCCCTCCACGCCGACCACGAGGCCGCACACGCCGCGTTCCAGGCAGCGCTGCTCGAGCCCGAGGTCGACCGCGATGCGATCGAGGCGCTGCGGGTCGAGGCCATGACCAAGCTGGACGCCGCCTCGGCGCGCCTGGCCGTCGCCATCGCCGACGCCGCGGAGGTGCTCAGCACCGATCAGCGCGCGGAGCTGGCCGAGCTGCACGACGAGCTGCGGCGGCACCGACACGGTCGCCACCGCTGGCATCGCTAGTCTGGCGGAGTGCCGGCGAGCGCCTCGAGCCTCTTCACCGTCTGGATGATCGATGACGATGCCGAGCTGGCCGCCATGGTGGGCGACTACCTGCGGCCGGCCGGCTTCGACTTCGAGAACCTCCCGACCCTCGAGGCGGCCCGGCGCCGTCTCGAAACCGCGGACGTCCTGCCAGATCTGCTGCTCCTCGATCTGATGCTCCCGGACGGCGACGGCCTCGACACCTGTCGGGAGCTCCGCGCCGCGGAGCGCCCGGAGCTGCGCACCCTGCCCATCCTGATGCTGACCGCGCGCGGCGACGACGTGGACCGCATCCTCGGACTCGAGCTCGGTGCCGACGACTACCTCGCCAAGCCCTTCAATCCCCGCGAGCTCCTGGCCCGGATCCGGGCGATCCTGCGGCGGCGGCCGACCGACGATTCGGCTCCCCGGACGCTTCTGCGCTTCGGGCGCCTCTCGATCGACTGCGACGCGCGCGTCGCGCGCCTGGACGACGAGCCGTGCGACCTCACCCCCCACCAGTTCGAGCTGCTGCGCGTGCTGGCCGAGAACGCAGGCCGGGTGCTCTCGCGCGACGCCATCATGCAGGCGCTGCGCGGACACGCGGTCGAGGCCTTCGACCGCAGCATCGACGTGCACGTCTCGCGGATCCGCGCGGCGATCGAGAGCGACCCGAGCCACCCGCGCCGCATCCTGACCCTCCGCGGCGCGGGCTACCTGTTCGCCCGCAACCCCGACGAGCCCGATCCGCCCCCGGAAGACGACGGGGCGGGCACGCCGTGAAGCGCCTGGCCACGAAGGTCTACCTGGCCTTCCTCGCGGTCCTGCTGGTCTTCTTCCTGCTGACCGCGCTGATCTTCTGGCGCGCGCCGCACGGCGCCCGCGACCGGGGCGTCCTCGAGGCCGCGGCCGCGGTGGCGCGCCTGGCCCTTCCCGACGATCTGCGCGCCGCGCCCGACCTCGACGAGCGCCTCGCGGGCATCGCCGCTGCGCTCGGCGGAAGTGCGCACCTCTTCACGGACGACGGCGAGCGACTGGCGCGTGCGGGCGGGCTCGTGCCCCAGCCCCGCTTCGAGGCCGGGCGCAGCCACTGGCTCTCTCCTCCCCACGACCGCCACGCTCCAGCAGCGGCACTGCGCGTCGGCGAGGACCATTGGCTGGTGGTGGCCTTGCCTCCGCGTCGCGGGGACCCCCACGGCTTCCTGGTGCTGCTCGTCGTGCTGCTCCTGGCGCTCGCGGTCGGCGCCTATCCGCTGGCTCGCGGCATCACCGGGCGGATCGAAGGGCTGACCGAGCGCGTCGACGCGCTGGGTCGCGGGGAGCTGGGTGCGCGGGTCGAGGTCAGCGGCCGCGACGAGATCGCGCGGCTCGCCCGGAGCTTCAACCACGCGAGTGCGCGCATCGAGGAGCTGGTGGGAAGCCAGCGCACGCTCCTGGCGAGCGCGTCCCACGAGCTGCGCTCGCCACTGGCGCGTCTGCGCGTCGCAATCGAGCTCCTGGGCGACGAGGACACGCGACCCGAGGGAGCGCGACTCGAGGCCCTGCAGGAGCGCATCGTGCGGGACATCGACCGGCTGGACGCCGGCGTCGAGGAGCTCCTGGTGGTGAGCCGGCTCGACCTGCAGGGCACCGAAGGCCGCAGCGAGGTGGACCTGCTCGCCATCGCCGCCGAGGAGGCGGCGCGCTTCGGACTCGAGGCCGGCGGCGAGAGCGTCCGCGTACGCGGGGACGATCGCAGCCTCCGCCACCTGGTCCGCAACCTGCTGGCCAACGCCGAGCGCCATGCGGGCCGCGAGGGGCTCGGCCTGCGCGTGGAGGCCCGGAACGATCAGGCTCGGCTCGTCGTGCTCGATCGCGGGCCGGGGATCCCCGAGGACGAGCGCGAAGCGGTCTTCCAGCCCTTCCGTCGCGGCCGGGGCAGCAGCGGGGACGGCATCGGCATCGGCCTCGCGATCGCCCGCGAGATCGCCGAACGCCACGGCGGCAGTATCTCGATCGAGGATCGCGAAGGCGGCGGCAGCGCGTTCCGCGTGACGCTGCCGGCGGCACCGACCTCTGCAGCGGCGTCGGGATCGGGGGCGCTCCCCGGGTAGGGTCGCCGATCCCGCACAGGCCGGTACCGTCCGGGCCCGTGGACCCCGTCTTCCAGCGCACGCGACAGGTCGAGCCCCAGCACATCGACGCCCTGGGCCACGTGAACAACGTGGTGTGGGTGCGCTGGATCGCGGCCCTGGGCGAGGCGCACAGCGTGGCCACGGGCCTCGACTTCGAGCGCGTGAAGCAGCTCGGCGGCCTCTGGGTCGTACGCCGCCACGAGGTGAGCTACCTGCGCTCGGCGCTCCCCGGCGCCACGATCCTCGAGGAGACCTGGGTCTCCCACGCGCGCGCCGCCCGCTGCCTGCGCCACTGCCGCTTCAGCGACGAGAAGGGCGGCGTCTACGTCGAAGCGCGCTCGGAGTGGGCCTGGGTCGACCACGTCACCCAGCGGCCCCGGCGCATGCCGAAGGCGGTACTCGACCTCATCGACGTCATCCCCGCCGCCCCCCGCCAGATCCGCTGACACCCGAGGGGTGGGGACGGTCCTTGCCCTGCAGGGACGAACCTGGATCGAGGGTCGGCCGCCGGCTCAGAGCACCTCGCTCATCTCGACGGGCCGCCGCTCCAGCGCCGAGCGCTCGGCCGCGGCACCGATCGCGACGGCCATGAGTCCGTCGTGTGCGGAGACGTCGGGCGGCGCACCGGAGTGCAGCGCCTCGACGAAGGCTTCGAGCTCGAAGTAGGTCGCGCCGTGATGGCCGCCGGCCTTCATCACCGCCTCCTCGACGGGGACCTCGACCTCCTCCACCGAGTGCGGATTGCGCCGGCCGATCAAGACCGTCGAGTTCGGGACGAAGCACTCGAGCTTGCCGGCGTCACCGACCGCTGCGATCTCCTCGTGGTTTCGCGACGCCTCGGCGAACATGCACAGGTCGAGGAGGGCGCGCTTGCCGCTCGCGAAGTCGACGATCACGTAGGCGTTGTCGAGGATGTCCGGCGTCTCGCCGTCGTACTCCTCGTCGAGGTGGTTCACGTCCTGCGCGCCCGAGGCGTACACGCGCACCGCCTCGTCCTCGGTGATGAGCCGCATCAGGTCGAAGAAGTGACAGCACTTCTCGACCAGGGTGCCTCCGGTGTTCCGGTTGAAGCGGTTCCAGTTGCCCACTTTGGGCAGGAAGGGGAAGCGGTGCTCGCGCAGGGCCAGCATGCGGAGCGAGCCGATGGTGCCCGCGCGCAGCTCCTGCAGCATGCGCTGCAGCGGCGGCATGTAGCGGTACTCCATGCCCACCCAGAAGAGGCCGGGATGCTTCTCCGCCCGCTCGACCACGCGCTTCGAGGCCTCGACCGTCGTGCACAGCGGCTTCTCGCACAACACCGGGATCCCGCTCTCGAACACCGGCTCGAGCACCTCCTCGTGGGTGTGGTTGGGCGACGCGATCACGAGCGCGTCCACCGGAGCCTTCTTCAGCAGCTCTGCCGTGTCCGAGTACTCCTGCACCGAGTCGTCCGATACGGAGCGGGCCCAGAAGCGCGAGCCCGAGTCGGGATCCGCGAAGGCGGTGAGCTCGGCGCCCGGCAGCAGCTTGATCATGCGCAGGTGCTCCTGGCCCATCATGCCGGTGCCGATGATTCCGAAGCGGACCGTGTCGCCCATGGGAGCCTCCTTCCCGTCTCGAGGGAACCGGCAAGACTAGCCCGATCGGACGCTGCGCCTCTAGACTGCTCGGATGCCGCACTCCCTCGTCGACTCCGAGCCCCGCAAGATCGGCCCCGAGCTGCGCACCGGCCCGCTGGCCTTCGGCTGCTGGCGCCTCGTCGCGATGTCGGTGAAGGAGGCGCGACAGCGCGTGGAGACCGCCCTCGAGGCCGGCCTCGGTCTCGTCGACAACGCCGACGTCTACGGCCTCGACTGGGGCGGCTCGGGCTTCGGCGCCGCCGAGAGCTTGCTCGGCGAGGTGCTGGCCGACGGCCCCGGCCTGCGCGGCCAGATGATCCTCGCCACCAAGGGCGGGATCATCCCGGGCACGCCCTACGACTCGAGCGCCGCGTACCTGGAGGAGGCCTGCAACGCCTCTCTCACCCGCCTCGGCGTCGACCACGTGGATCTCTACCAGATCCACCGGCCCGACCTCTTCGCCCACCCCGACGAGGTGGCGGCCGGGCTCACGCGCCTGCACGAGTCGGGCAAGGTGCGCGAGGTCGGCGTCTCCAACTACACGCCCGCCCAGACCGAGGCGCTCGCCGCGGCGCTCTCGTTCCCCCTGGCCACGAGCCAGCCCGAGATCTCGGCGCTCGAGCTCTCTGCGCTGCGCGACGGCACCCTCGACCTGTGTGCGCGGCTTCGCATCACCGCATTGGCCTGGAGCCCGCTCGCCGGCGGTCGGCTCGCCAGCGGCGAGGGCGTCCGGCCCGAGCTCCTCGCCGTGCTCGACGACCTCGCCAAGCGCGAGGGGGTCGACCGGGCCACCCTGTGTACGGCCTTCGTGCTCGCCTTCGCCGCCCGCCCCATCGCCATCGTCGGCACCACGAACCCCGAGCGGATCGCCGCGGCACCCCGCGCACTGGAGGTCCGCCTCGATCGGGCGGACGTCTACCGGATCGTCGAGGCCTCGGAGGGCGCGCCCCTCCCGTGACGGGATAAGCCCCCGCCAATACGGGGCTTTTCTCCCCTGTGTACAGCGTCACGCAAAGTTGCAGTCGACTGTAAAGACGTGCTACCCGTTCCGGGGTGAGCGAGTCCGTCCCCAATCGACGTGAGCGCAAGAAGGCGGCCCGCCGCGAGCGGATCCTCGAGGCGGCCATCGCGCTGTTCGAGGCGCGCGGCGTCGAGGACACGCGGGTCGGGGAGATCTGCGAGCGGGCCGACGTGGCGGAGAAGACGTTCTTCAACCACTTCCCCTCCAAGGCCCACCTGCTGCGGGAGATCGCGGACGCCGGGCTGTCCCAGCTGCTCGAACGCGTCGAGGACGTCCGCAAGCGCCCCGGCACGACGCGCGAGCGCCTGGCCATCCTCTTCCAGTCCCTCGCCGCCGAGGTCCAGGCGGCGGGGCGCATGCACCGCGAGCTGATCAACGAGTTCATCCAGCTCGGACAGCGGCAGGGGGCCGAGGAGACCCGACGCATGCACGCGGCCTTCGGTGCGCTGATCCGCGAGGGGCGCGACGCCGGCGAGCTCACGCCCGACCACGACGACGAGACGCTGACCGAGCTCGTGCTGGGGGCGTTCTACACCCTGGCCTTCGATCATGCCCACCTGGAGCAGCACCCCATCGCCGAGCGCGCCGAGGCCCTGGCCCGCCTGCTCGGCGACAGCATCTCCAAGCCGCCGGAGGACGGAACGTCCGGTCGGACGGAGGAGCCCCGATGAGCAAGCGAGAGCGGGAGCACACCGAGCTTCCCATTCCGAACGGGTGGTTCGCCGTGGCGTGGAGCAAGGACCTCGCCGAGGGGCAGGTGCAGCGCGTCGACGCCTTCGAGGAGGAGCTCGTGCTCTTCCGCGGGCGCAGCGGGAAGCCGATCGTGCTCGACGCCTTCTGCCCGCACATGGGCGCGCACCTGGCTGAAGGCGGCATGGTGGTGGGTGACGGCATCCGCTGCCCCTTCCACGGCTGGCGCTTCGACGAGAGCGGGACCTGCGTCGAGATCCCCTACTGCAAGCGCATCCCGGCCCGGGCGCGCACCCGCCCCTGGGAGTGCGTGGAGCGCAACCACATGATCTTCGTGTGGCGCCACGCGGAGGGGAAGCCGCCGGACTGGGAGGTGCCGAGCCTCCCCGAGTTCGACGACCCGAGCTACACCGAGCCGCGCTTCTTCGACATCGAGATGCCCGTGCACATGCAGGAGATGGCCGAGAACAACTGCGACCCGGCGCACTTCGCGACGGTGCACGGCAATCCGCACATCCCCGATTCGGAGATGCAGATCCACGAGAACGGCCGCTTCTTCCGCATGACGAGCTGGCAGGAGGCGGAGACGCCCTTCGGAACCCATCGCGTCGACCTCGAGCGCGACAGCTGGAGCCTGGGCGTCACCTCGGTGCGCATGAAGGGCATGGGCGAAGCCGGCCTGCTCTTCTTCTCGTCGACCACGCCCATCGACACCCACACCACCCATTCGCGCTGGGCCTTCACGGTGAGCCGCAACCTCGCCGACGTCGCCGGCGAGCCCTTCATCAAGGGCATGACCGAGGGCGTGAAGCAGGACCTGCGCATCTGGAAGAACAAGATCCATCGCGCCCGGCCCGTCTTCTGCGAGGCCGACGAGCATCTCGCCGCGTTCCGGAAATGGACGCGCCAGTTCTACAGCCATCACCCCCTCGACGAAGTCGACGAGGGCGACGACCCGACGCCCTCGGAGGAGAACGCATGAGCGATCCGATCCTGATCATCTCGAGCGACTGTCACGCCGGGCTTCCGCCCGAGCGCTACCGCGACTACGTCGATCCCGAGTACCGCGAGATCTTCGACGTGGCCCTCCCGATCCAGATCGAGGAGGTGAAGAAGGCCTCGAAGAAGTTCCTGGTCGAGGACTTCAACGTCGAGTGGCGCAAGGGACACGAGCAGCAGCTGACCGGCGCCTGGGACTCGGACATGCGCAACCAGGTGCTCGATGCCGACGGCGTGGCCGGCGAGGTGATCTTCCCCGACGGCATCACCGAGATGAACCTCCCGCCCTTCGGCGCCGGCCTCTCGCTGCCCACCGAGGGCATCGACCCGAAGCTCCAGTGGGCCGGCGCGCGCGCCCACAACCGCTGGATCGCGGAGTTCTGTCAGATGGCGCCCGAGCGGCGTGCGGGGCTCGCGATCGTGCCGATTCTCTGGAGCGTCGAGGAGGCCGTGAAGGAGATCGAGTGGGCCCGGGAGAACGGGCTGCGCGGCATCCTCATCCCCTCGATGTGGGGCAGCCAGGATCCCTACCACCACCCCAAGTACGAGCCCGTCTGGTCGGCGTGCGAGGACACCGGGATGGTGATGCACCTCCACTCCGGCGCCGCGCCGATGAGCGACTACGACGACCACCAGGGGATGATGGGCCTCTACATCTCCGAGGTCGTCTGGTGGTCGGCCCGGCCGATCTGGTTCCTGATCTGGGGCGGCGTCTTCGAGCGGCATCCCAAGCTGCGTCTCGCCATCACCGAGTCGACCTGCGTGTGGGTGCCCGAGGCGCTCACGCTCCACGACTTCCGCTACAGCGAGGCCCACTACCAGGCCAAGCTCGGCGACTACCAGAGCCACCTCTCGAAGAAGCCGAGCGAGTACTTCCACGAGCACGTCTTCCTCGGGGCCTCGTGCATGCCGCGCACCGAGGTCGTCGACCGGGAGCGCATCGGCATCGGGAACATCATGTGGGGCACCGACTACCCCCATCCCGAAGGCAGCTGGCCCGAGACGAGCAAGCAGCTGCACGAGAGCTTCGACGGCATCCCCGAGGCCGACCTGCGGGCGATGCTCGGCGGCAACGCCGCCGCCCTGTACGGCTTCGACACCGAGAAGCTGGCACCCCTTGCCGCGCGCATCGGCCCGAACCCCGCGGCTTTCGCTTCCACGACCAAGGAGTCCTGATGGCCCGTCTCCGCTACGTGAAGACCCTCGAGCAGGTGAAGGCCGCCCGGGAGTCGAACCCCGAGTTCCTGGACAGCACCGTGCGCTCGATCCGCTGCGAGTACGAGACGGATCCGGCCCTCGCCCGCGCCGTGATCCCCCGCCCCCTCGAGCCCGCCGACGAGCCGCTCGTGTGCATGACCCTCTCCCACGTATCGATGCACGTGACGCCCGAGCTCACGATCGAGATCGGGTCCGGCGTCTTCGGCGTGAAGGCCCGCTACGACGGCGAGGAGGGCATCTACCTGGTCACGATGCCGATGACGACCGAGCAGGCGGTGGTGCCGGGCCGTGAGACCTTCGGCGAGCCCAAGAAGATCGCCGACATCGCATTCGACATGGACGACGAGAAGGCGCGCGGCAGCGTGACCCGGCTGGGCGTCGCCTACATGGAGGCCGGGGGCCGCATCGGAGAGGCGCTTCCCGAGCGCGAGATGACCGAGCTCGGCTTCTGCTTCAAGGCCCTGCCCTCCTGCGAGAAGGAGCGCGACTTCGACGGCGACCCGCTGCTGGTGCGCCTCGAGTGGCGCCATCGGCACCGCAAGGTGAACCGCATCGAGGACGGCGAGATCCTGCTGCGCGAGTCGCCCTTCGACCCCGTGGCCGACCTCCCGGTCCTGCGCATCGTCCGCATGGAGGCCGAGGAGGGCACCACCGAGTCCAACGGCCGCGTGCTGCGCCCGGTGCCCGGCGAGTGGCTCCTCCCCTTCCTGCACCAGCGCTACGACGACCCGGCGAACCCCGGCATCGAGATCTGATCCGGCGCGCCGCTAGCGGCGACGACGACCGATCACGCAGAGGGCTCCAGTCAGGAGGGCCCAGACGACCGGCTCGGCGACGGCCACGTACTGGAGCGTGAGCGTCGAGCCGGCCGGGAACGGAGTTCCGGAGCCGACACCGAAGAAGTCCGAGAAGGTTCCGGGCGACACGAACTGGATCAGGCCTGCGCCGTTGGGCGTGCGTGCGTCGAACCCGACGAGCGTCTGCGAGGGCCCGAAGGGCGACGGGATCATGAAGGTGCCGAGCTGCCAGGGTTCGGCGCTCAGCGTGATGGGGAAGATCCCGAAGATCAACCCGGCCGTGGTTCCGCCCGCGCCGATCGGACCCAGACCGAAGCCACCGGCCGGATTGGCGCCAGCGAGAAGGTTCACCGTTCCCTGGAGGCCGAGCGGGCTCGTGGCCTGTCCGGCGTCGAGAGTTCCGCCTTGCAGTCCGAAGTTCATCACCGTCAGCTTGTTGAGGCCGGACTGGGGCGGGGAGATCGGAGTCGAGATCTGCGACGGGAACAAGCCGCCCGGGACCTGCGCGATCCCTCCCCCGACACTCGTCACGCCCACGGCCGAGCCGGAGAACTGCACCTCCTCCAGAACGAACATGGGAACCACCAGGGTGGCGTTCAGGTTGAAGGTGCCGGCCCAGGCAGGAGGCCCGGCGAGCAGGAAGAGTGCGGCAACGAGGATTCGCTTCATGGTGCCTCCGCCCCGGGTCATTCAACCACAGCGCTCTCCCGCCTAGCAACCGGTTCCTCCCGGCTCCCCTCGGGCATCAGTGCGTAGAGCACGCCGTTGCGGCTGCTTCCGGCCAGCAGCTCGCCGCGTAACGCCACCATGCTGGCCGTCGCGTCGGCATTGTAGACACCCTCGGCGGGCACCGGGTCGAAGGGGGCACCCTCGGGGTCCGCGGCCACCGGCCGGAACGTCCGGTGGTCCGTCGAGCCGTGAATGCCCGGCGAGTGGCTCCTCCCCTTCCTGCATCAGCGCTACGACGACCCGGCGAACCCCGGCATCGAGATCTGATCCGGCGCGCCGCTAGCGGCGACGACGACCGATTACGCAGAGGGCTCCGGTCAGGAGCGCCCAGACGACCGGCTCGCCGACGGCGACGTAGCGCAGCGTGAGCGTGGACCCGGCCGGGAACGCCGCCCCGCCGCCGATGATCCCCAGGGCGTCACTGAAGGTCCCGGGGGCGACGAACTGGACCAGGCCCTCGCCCGCCGGCGTTCGCGCATCGATGCCGACGAGGGTCTGCGTTCCGAGCGGGCCCGAGATCACGAAGGTCCCGATCTGCCAGGCCTCGGCACTGAGCACCAGCGGGAAGATCCCCAGGATGAGGCTGGTCGAGGTGCCTCCCGATCCGATCGGACCCAGCGTCCACGAGCCCCCCAAGTTCGCTCCGGCGAAGATGTTCACCGTGCCCTGGAGGCCGAGCTGGTTCAGCGGCTGCGCCGCGTCGAGCGTCCCGGCCGGAAGGCCGAAGTTCGTGATCGTGAGCTTGTTCAGCCCGGACTGGGGCGGGGAGATCGGGGTCGAGATCTGGGACTGGAACAAGCCGCCCGGGACCTGGGCCACCCCGCCTCCGATGCTCGTCACTCCCGTCGCCGACCCGGAGAGCTGCAGGGGGCTCTCCAGGAAGAGCGGCACCTCGAGGGTCGCCTTGAGGTTGAACGTGCCTGCCCAGGCAGGAGGTCCGGAGAACAGAAAGAGTGCAGCAATGAACAGCCGCTTCATGACGTGTCCCTCCCCCGGGTCATTCAACCACAGCGCTCTCCCGCCTAGCAACCGGTTCCTCCCGGCTCCCCTCGGGAATCAGTGCGTAGAGCATGCCGTTGCGGCTGCTTCCGGCCAGCAGCTCGCCGCGAAACGCCACCATGCTGGCCGTCGCGTCGGCGTTGTAGACACCCTCGGCGGGCACCGGGTCGAAGGGGGCACCCTCGGGGTCCGCGGCCACCGGCCGGAACGTCCGGTGGTCCGTCGAGCCGTGAACGCCGTCCTGCGCGAGGGCATAGAGATTCCCCCGAAGCTCCGCGAAGTCGGACACGAACCGGCCATCGAGTCCGGGCACGGGCGACCAACTCTCGGCGTCGTCGCTCGTCAGGCAACGGAGACCCGTCTCGTCCCGGAGGGACCAGAAGAGCACGCCGCGCGAGGAGGTGAACCAACGGAACGTGATCGCCTCGCCGGCGACCACGTCCCGGGGCTCGGCCTCGATCGCGTCGACGGGGCCGCGCAACACGAGGTAGTCGACGGCTGTCCCCACGTCGGTCTTCGCGACGAGCAGCGCGTTTCCCACGGGCAGCAGGAACTTGAGCCGCGAGTAGGGCTGCCGCAGGATCTCCCGCCACGCGAGCCCCTCGCGGACGAACAACGCCCCGAGCCGGCCTCCTTCGAGCGCCCCCGAGAGGACCACCGCGCCTTCGTGCGCGGCGACGTCGTAGGCGTGAACCGCACCGGGCACGAGCGTGGAGCGGAAGGTCCCGCCGTCCTCGCTGATCCACACCCGACCCGGGGCCGTCCCGGGCGGGTCGAGCCCGGGCACGAAGAGCACGTCATCGATCACGCGGATGCGGGCGAACCCGTCGGCCAAGGGCTGATCCAGCAGACGCGTGAACTCCCGCCCGTCCCGGCTCGCCAGAACGGCTGCGCCACGCTCGACGAGGGGGTTGCGGGAGGCCGCCACGTAGAGCCGGTCGCGGAACACCGTGAGGTCCGACAGGACGGGAAGGCCCGGTGCAGGCTCGCTCGCGCGGACGAGCACGCCCGAGAGCAGCGGCTCGGGTGCTCGGCCGCAAGCGCAGTGGGCCATCAGCGCGAAGACGAGGGCGATGGCCCCGCGCCTACAGGGGTCGAGCACTCCGCACTCGCGCCGCCGTGAGGAACAGCACCACGCTCAGCAGGACGACGGGCATCGGTTCGGTGGCGGCGGCCAGATACTCGAGGGTCAGTGTCGAGCCGGTAGGGAGGAGCACGGGAAGCGCCGCGACGCGAGCCGTCGCGGGAGACACGAATTGCACGACGCCCGCTCCGGATGCCGTCCGCGCATCGAAACCGCTGAGGACCTGCTCGACCCCGCTTGCCAGCCCGGCGCCCACCACGGTGTGGATGCCCAGTAGCCAAGGGGACCCACTCAGCGTGACCGGCAGGAGACCACCGAAGATCCCCATGGCCGTCCCCCCACCGCCGATGGGGGTCTGCGCCATGAAGCCGCCCTGGATCGCGCCGGCCAGGACCTGATGCGTCCCTTGCAGGGGAAGTGCGTTCGTCGAGAGGGCCGCGTTCAGCGTTCCGGCGGGCAGGCCTCCTCCGACGACACGGAAGTTGTCGAAGCCGGAGTCCACCGGCGACAGGATCCCCGCGATCGTCGCCGGAAACAGGCCGGCGGGAATCTGGGCGACACCGCCGCCGATGCTCGTCACCCCCGACGCGGACCCGGTGACCTGGTAGCCGCCGACTCCCCCGATCGGTCCGACATCCAGGGTCGCGACCAGGTCGAATGTGCCCGCGTGGCTCGTCGTCGCAGGCACGATCGACACGGCGACTCCGAGCAGAACACTGCGAAGAGCAGGAGACAGGCGCGAGGATCGTACGAAGCCGAGGAGCAAGAGCAGCAGCAAGGCTCCGAGCCACAGCGCACCGGGCTCGTCGGCGGCGGTCACGTACTCGAGCGTGAGGATGCCTCCGGTCGGGATCTGGACCGGAAACCCGGGGATGCGGGTCGACCCGGGAGAGACGAACCGCACAACGCCCCTTCCCGCCTCCGTCCGTGCATCGAAGCCGCTCAGCACCTGCGTGCGGGCGCCCAGACCGGTGCCCGTCACCGTGTGAACGCCGAGGAGCCAGGGCGAGCCGCTCAGGGTCACCGCAAACGCATCCAGCAGGCTTCCCATCGCGGTTCCGCCACCGCCGATGGGAGACTGCGCGACCGTGAGGTCGGTGCGGGTCCCTTGCCGCAGCTGCTGAATGCCCAGCAGCGGAAGCACGTTCGTCGGCGCCCCTGCGTCCAGGGTTCCGGCGGGAAGCCCTCCACCGACGACCTGGACGTTGTCGAGGCCGAAGTCGGGCGGCGAGATCAAGCCGGCGAGAGTGGCGGGGAAGAGGCCGGCCGGTATCTGGGCGACGCCTCCTCCGACGCTCGTGACTCGCGACCCGGAGCCCGTGACGAGGTAGCTCTTGTGGGTCCCGATCGCGCCGACCTCCAGTGTGGCGATCAGGTCGAAGGTGCCCGCGTGGCTCGCGCCGGCCGTCAGGAGGATCAGGGCGACGAGCAGGGCGCAACGGGAAGGGGTCCGGGACATCGCGTCCTCCGTCCTTCCCGGGGGCATGAGACCACAGCCGGGTCGACGCTGTCAACCAGGACTCCTCGCGAAGAGTTAGGCGAAGAGCGCCTCGCATCCGGTACCCGCGACGATCGCATCGAAGGCGCTGCGGTCCCCCGGCGCAAGGGCCGCGTGCGCCGTGCGGAGCTCGGCCAGGCACTTCCCCTGGTAGGGGAAGGGCTTCTGCACCCACGGCTTTCCGTCGATCTCGCACTCCACCTGATCGGCGTTCGCGTCGAGAGCGGCGGCGTTGGCGAGCATGGCCGGGGCGTACACCCGCCCGACTTCGGAGAGGAAGGCCGTGAGGGTCTCCGGGATCGCGTCGCGGTCGATCCAGCCGCTCTGGGAGGGCGCCCAGCCCGAGAGCTCTTCCATCGACTCGACCCAGGCGTAGACACGGGGCGCGCGCCCGATGGTGATCGCGGCGGGCGTGGGATCGAAGAGCGCGAGCTGCGTCAGCTGGCCGTACAGCGCGAAGTCGCTCGAGGCAGGCCGCTCGCCGAGCACGAAGGGCGCCTCCGTGAGCCGCGCGTCCAGGAGGTCGAGGAAGCGCGTGTAGCTCTCCTCGATCACGGGCCCGGTGGTCTCGTTGGACCCCACCACCCAGAGCCGCTCGATCTGGCGCTCGGAGAACATCTTCGAGAAGGGCGCCACCTGCTCGTCGGTGGCGTGGATCTTGCTCCAACGCGGGAGCACCGCCGCGGCCTTGTCGATGTCCGCCTGGAACGCCCAGCGGTAGTGGAACATGCACTTGGTCAGCCACTCGTCGCCATAGTCCTCGAGCAGGGCGTCGAGCATGGCGATCACCGGATCGTCGGGGATCACCGAGCGCCCTTCGTGCAGGTCCTCGAGGCGACGGATCAGCGGCGTGGTGTCGGCGACCGAGCGCTGCTCCCCCGGGAACTGCACGTAGGGAATCACCGGGACCCGCGCGGGCGGGATGTCGTCGCTCCCGGGCCAGCCGCGCGTCACCCACACGTAGGGGATGCGGCGATAGCGGAGCACGGCGCGGAGCTTGCGGCTGTAGGGCGAGCCCGGGGCTCCGACCATGGTCAACGGATCGGTCACTCGAATTCCTCCGGCGCCTCCCAGGGCATCCGCAGCCCCCGCGCCCGCATCGCCACCGCGTACCAGCCGACCCACCAGCCGAGGAACCCCCCGGCGACCACGTCGCTCGGGTAGTGCTTCGCGTCGTAGACGCGCTCGGCAGCCACGATCGCCGTGAGCGAGAAGCCGATGGGCAGCAGCGCCGGATGGTACGCCGACACCACGGCCGCCGCCGCCGCCGCGCTCGCGGTATGGCCGGAGGGGAACGAGCGGTACTGCGGGTCGCGAAGCGCCACGGCCGGGCCCTCGATCAGCGTCTCGTAGCTGCCCGTGGCGCGCAGCGCCGGGCCGGGGCGCGCGCGCCCGACCGCGATCTTGAAGGCCGCGACGTAGGCACCGATCAGCAGCAGGGCCAGGGCCAGGGTCACCACCCGGCGCAGGCCCGCCCGCTTCCGGCGGCCGAGCAAGAGCAGCAGCACGCCCGAAACGATGCCGCCCTCGATCCGACCGAAGGCCTGGGTCCACTGCTTCCCCGCGTCGTTCCAGCCGGGCGACTGCGCAGCCCACGCCGCCTCGAGCGTACGCCCGAGCTCGATCCCCGCGACGTCGAAGGGGAGCACCCCCGCCGTACAGGCGGCTCCGACGAAGAGGCCCGCGATCACGCGCCCGCGGCCGGGGATGCGCTGTGTCTCGCTGGCTGTCATGGGCGGGGGCACGATAGCGGGTTCGGCTCTGCGGGGATGCTCGCGGCCGGCGGCCCGCGCCGTTAGCCTCGCGCGCGTGGAGGCCCGCCGCGTCGCACTCCTTGCCCTGGGCGGTCTCGCCCTCTTCCTCGTGGGAAGCGCCTCGATCGGCGTGGTCGACCGCGACGAGGCGCGCTTCGCTCTGGCCGTGCGCGAGATGGCCGAGCGCGGCGACTGGATCGTCCCCACCAACTGGGACGAGCTGCGCTTCCAGAAGCCGATCCTCGTGTACTGGCTGGCGGGCGCCTCGTGGTCCGCCCTGGGAGAGACGCCCTTCGGGCTGCGCCTGCCCTCGGCGCTCTCGAGCCTCGCGGTCGTGCTGCTCTCCGCCTTCGCCTTCGCGCGCCGCTTCGGTCCCGACGTGGGATTCCGTGCGGGCGTGATCCTCGCGACGTCGGTGATGCTCGTGATCGAGGCCCACGCCTTCACCGCGGACGCGGCCCTGCTCCTCGGCACCACGGTCTCCTTCCTCGCGTGGGAGAAGCTGCGCGAGGGCACCGAACGGCCGGGCTGGGTGCAGCTCCTCTTCTGGCTCGCGGTCGCGTGGGGTGCCCTCGCGAAGCTCGTGAACGTGGGCTTCCTGATCGCCGCAGCGGTGGCCCTCGAGCTGGTGCGGGGGCGGCGTTCCGACAGCGAGACGCGAACCCTGCTGGCGCTGTGCGGAGTCGGCGCGCTCGCGGTCGCGATCCCGGGCTTCGGCAGCGTGGGCGTCGTGGTGATGATCGCGCTCGCCGGCACCGCGGCGCTCCGAGCCTGGCAGCGCTCCGAGCGCCTCGAGCCCTCGCTCGGGATCGTGTGGGGAGCGCCGCTCGCCGTCGCGATCTTCGCGGCGTGGGGCGTTCCAGCCGTCCTCGAGACCGAGGGCGCCTTCTTCACCAAGGGCGTGCAGGAAGACATGCTGGGCCGCACCACCCGCGGCTTCGAGGGCCACTGGGGCATCCCGGGCTACTACGTCGCCACGACGCTCCTGATCTTCGCGCCGTGGGGCGCCCTGCTCCCGGCCGCCGTCGTGCGCGCGTTCCGCAAGCGCAACCGGGACCGGCGCCTGCTCCTGCCCGTCGCCTGGATCGTCGGCTGCTTCGTGATGCTCGAGCTGGTCACCTCGAAGCTGCCCCACTACATGCTGGTCACCTTCCCGGCACTGGCGCTCGTGGTGGCGCTCGAGCTCCGCTTCCGCGAGGACAGCGAGGAGCCGATCCCGATCCGGCTGCGCCATGCCGAGGCCCTGGTCGGTGCCCTGCTGCCCGCCGCTCTGGCGATCGGCAGCATCGTGCTGGCCGTCGCCATCGAGGACACGGCGGTGCGCGCGGTGGCCATCGGCTACGCGCTCCTGGCCCTCGGCGTGGCCGGCGTCATGGTGCGCGTGCTGCGCGGCGGGACCCCGGCGCGGATCTTCCGGCGCCTCGCCGCGGGCGCGGTCGTGCTCTACCTCGGCGCCTTCGGAGCGCTCTTCCCCACCCTCGAGCGCGTCCGCATCGCGGGCCCGCTTGCCGAGGCCGTGGCCCGCCACCTGCGGCCGGGCGAGACCCTCCTGCTCCACGACTTCCAGCCGGCCAGCGTGGGCTACGCCCTCCCGGTGCGGCCCGAGCTCCTGCGGCGCCCCCGGGACGTGGTGCCCCGGCTCCGGAGCGAGCCGGCGCTCCTGATCGTCCCCAACTCCGAGCGGAAGCCCCGGCTGGACCGGCTCCTGGCCGAGGACCCGATCGAGCTCGAGCACCTGGAGACGGTGCGGGGGCGGGTGCTCTGGCGGCTGCGCGAGCGCGAGATCTGGCTGGTGCGCGTGCAGGAACCGGCCCAGCCCGCCGAGGCCGCGGTTGCCCCGCGGGGATCCACGCTGAGCGGCCCCGGGCCCGCTCGCATGAAGTCCGACTGACCCTCGAAAACCCGAAAGCCTTGCGATCCAGGCGTTCTTGCGATCGACTCTGCGAGCCTTTCGGCGTGCGTGGCGCGCCCGGAAGACGGGGGACCCGATGGACGTCTTCGACAAGTGCCGAGGCTTCGAGCGACCGGCCATGGCTCGAGCGCTGGGCCTGTACCCCTACTTCCGAGCCATCTCCTCCGGGCAGGACCCGGTGGTCGAGATGGACGGAAAGCGGGTGGTCATGCTCGGCTCCAACAACTACCTGGGGCTGGCCAGCCATCCCCTCGTGAAGCAGGCCGCCCAGGAGGCCATCGCCCAGTACGGCACCGGCTGCGCCGGCTCGCGCTTCCTGAACGGCACCCTCGACCTCCACGTCGAGCTCGAGGAGCGCCTCGCCGTCTTCATGCGGCGCGAGGCCGCGCTCACCTTCCCGACCGGATTCCAGGTCAACGTCGGCGTGCTCTCCTGCCTGCTCGGCCGCCACGACGTGGCCCTGCTCGACTCCCTCGACCACGCCTGCATCATGGACGGCGCCCGGCTCGGCTTCAGCAAGGTGTGGAAGTTCCGGCACAACGACACCGCCCATCTGGAGCAGCGGCTGAAGGCCGCACCCGAGAACCGCGGCCGGCTCATCGTGGTCGACGGCGTGTACTCGATGGAAGGCGATCTCTGCCCGCTGCCCGAGGTGACGAGGCTGCGCGACCAGTACGACGCGCGGCTGATGGTGGACGACGCCCACGGCCTCGGCGTGTTCGGCGAGCACGGCCGCGGGGTCGGCGAGCACTTCGGCGTCGAGGGCCAGATCGACCTGGTGATGGGGACCTTCTCGAAGAGCCTGGCCTCCATCGGTGGCTTCGTGGCCGGCGACGCCCAGGTGATCGAGTACATCAAGCACCACGCGCGCACCGAGATCTTCTCCGCGGCCATGCCGCCCGCAGCGGCCGCCGCCGTGCTGGCCGCGCTCGACATCCTCGAGCGCGAGCCCGAGCGGCGGAAGCAGCTGTGGGAGAACACGCACTACATGATGCGCGAGCTCCAGACCCTGGGCTTCGACACC
Source organism: Myxococcota bacterium (assembly GCA_030065975.1). Lineage (GTDB taxonomy): Bacteria > Myxococcota_A > UBA9160 > UBA9160 > UBA6930 > JASJCN01. The sequence continues at coordinate 53,653 of JASJCN010000001.1, read as the reverse complement.
GGGGCCGCCGAGTCGCCGGTGATCCCGCTGGTGCTGCAGGAGGAGGAGCCCGTCCTCCACGTCGTCGCGGGCCTGCTGCGAGAGGGCGTCTTCGCCAACGCGGTGATCCCCCCCGCCGTCGAGGAGGGGCGCTGCATGGTGCGCACCTCCTACATGGCCACCCACACGCGCGAGCACCTCGACCAGTGCCTCGACGCGCTGCGCAAGGTCGGCCGCGAAGTGGGTGTGATCTAGCTCGATGGCCGACTCCTGGTTCCGGCGCACGCTGATGCGCATCGGCAAGCGCGTGCGCAAGCCCATCAACGGCGTCCTCTCGAAGGACTCACTGGTCGGCGACCCCGAGGTCTTCGATCCCCACGTCTTCCCCTGGGCGAAGCTCCTCGAGGGGGCCTACCCGGCCATCAAGAAGGAGGCGGGAGAGATCCTGGCGGCCCGCGACCGGCTGCCGCCGCTCTACAAGATCTCTCCCGACCACAAGCGCATCGCGGACGACCACTGGCGCTCCTTCTTCCTGCGCGGCTACGGCGTTCCGGTGGAGAAGAACTGCGCCCGCTGCCCCGAGACGATGGCCGTGCTCGAGCAGATCCCCGGCCTGATGACCGCGTTCTTCTCGGTGATGGCGCCGGGCACCCATCTGCCCCGCCACAAGGGCGTGAGCAAGGCCATCGTCACCGCCCACCTGCCCCTGTTCGTTCCCGACGATCCGGGCTGCCGGATCGACGTGATGGGCAAGGTGTACCGCTGGGAAGAGGGACGCATGTTCGTCTTCGACGACACCTTCAAGCACGAGGTGTGGAACGACACCGACCAGGAGCGCGTCGTCCTCCTGATGCACATCCACCGCCCACTCAAGCTGCGTGGCCGGCTGCTGGGCAAGACCTTCCTCGGCGCCATCCAGATGAGCCCCTACATCAAGGACGCGAAGCGGAATCAGGACGCCTGGCAGGCCGAGCTCGACCGCATCGACGCCGAGCAGGAGCGGCTTTCCGCCGATCGCCTCTAGCCCACCCCTCGCGGGCACATATCATGGGGCGATGAGCGATCTCGAAATCCAGCGCGCAGCCAAGCCGCGACCCATCACCGACGTCGCGGCCGATCTCGGTCTCGCCCCGGAGTCCCTGCATCCCTACGGGCGGGACATGGCCAAGGTCGATCTCGACGTCCTCGACGGCCCGCGTCTCCGTCCCGGAAAGGGTCGCCTCGTCCTGGTCTCCGCGATCACCCCGACGCCGGCGGGCGAAGGCAAGACCACCACCTCGATCGGCCTGGCCCAGGGATTGGCGCGACTCGGCGAGTCGGCCTGTCTCGCCCTTCGCGAGCCCTCCCTGGGACCGAGCTTCGGCATGAAGGGGGGCGCCACCGGGGGCGGGCGCAGCCAGCTGGTGCCGGCCGAGCGCATCGACCTCCACTTCACGGGCGACTTCCACGCGATCACCAGCGCCAACAACCTGCTGGCGGCCCTGCTCGACAACCACCTGCACCAGGGAAACGCGCTCGGCATCGACCCCCGACGCGTGGTGTGGCGGCGGGTGCTGGACTTGAACGACCGCGCCCTGCGCAACGTGACCATCGGCCTGGGGGGTCCCGGCCAGGGCGTACCCCGAGAGACGGGCTTCGACATCACGGCGGCCTCCGAGGTGATGGCGATGCTGTGCCTGGCCAGGGATGCCGAGGATCTGCGCACGCGCCTGAGCCGCACGCTCGTGGCCTTCACGCACGACCGTCGCCCGGTCCTGGCCGGCGACCTCGAGGCCACGGGCGCGATGCTGGCCCTGCTGGCCGACGCCCTTCGTCCCAACCTCGTCCAGACCCTGGAAGGAACACCGGCATGGGTCCACGGCGGCCCCTTCGCCAACATCGCTCACGGCTGCAACAGCGTGCTCGCCACGCGCATGGCGCTCCACTGCGCCGACTGGGCCGTGACCGAGGCGGGCTTCGGCTTCGACCTCGGCGCCGAGAAGTTCTTCGACATCAAGTGTGCGGGCGCCGGCCTCGACACCGCGGCGGTCGTGCTGGTCGCCACCGTCCGTGCCCTCAAGATGCACGGCGGCATGGCGATCCGGGATCTCGGAACGCCCGACGTCGAGGCCGTCGTGCGGGGCCTCCCCAACCTGGACAAGCATGCCGAGAGCATCGGCCTCTTCGGAGAACGGCCGGTCGTCGCGCTGAACCGCTTCGACGTGGACACCGATGCCGAGGTCGAGGCGGTGCGAGGCCACTGCGAGGCCCGGGGTCTCCCCTTCGCCGTCTCGGACCACCACGCGCGCGGCGGGGAAGGCGCTCTCGAGCTCGCCCGGGCGGTGCTCGAGCACGCCGAACGCAGCGAGAAGCCGTTCCGACCGCTCTACGACTGGAGCGATCCCCTTCCCGAGAAGATCCGGGCCGTGGCCTGCGGCATGTACGGCGCGAAGGACGTGCAGCTCACCAAGTCGGCCGAGTCCGACCTGCGCCGGATCCGCAAGCACGGCTGGGAGGATCTGCCGATCTGCGTCGCCAAGATCCCCGGCTCGCTCTCGGACGACCCCCGGCTGCTGGGCCGACCCGAAGGCTTCGACGTGGTGGTCCGCGAGCTGGTGCCGAACCTCGGCGCCGGCTTCATCGTGGTGCTGACCGGCGACGTGATGCGAATGCCCGGGCTCCCGCGACGCCCCCGCGCCGAGCGCATCGACCTCCGGGACGGCCGGATCCAGGGCCTGCTCTAGCCCGCGTTCCACGTCGCGGCTGCGGGCCGCGCCCGATGGCGTGAAGGCCCCGGTGCCTGGGTCCCCATGAGCCACGGTGCCTGGGGCGGAACGCCCGCTTCCGTCCGCCCAGCTCCCCGCCAGAGCGTCGTTGGTCGCTGGCACCGGATATGCAACCACCCGGAACCATGCCGTCCGTGAGGACTCCCCCATGACGACGCAGGTGACGGTCCTTCTGGTCGAGGACGACCGGGCCTTCCGCGAGATGCTCGCCGACGCGATCGGAAGCCTCGGCTACCGGGTGCTGGCGGCGGAGAGCGGGGCGGAGGCCCTGCGACTGGTGGACGCTCACGAGGGCCCCCTCGATTGGGTCGTGACCGACGTCGTCATGCCCGAGATGGGAGGCCCCGAGCTGGCCGAGCGACTCCGCGCGCGTCTTCCGACGCTCCGGGTGATCTACATCTCCGGCCTCACCGAGCGAAACGTGAAGCAGGAGGGGCTGGTGCCCCGGGATGCCGTGTTCCTGCACAAACCCTTCGCGCTCGAGGATCTGTTCGGCCTGCTCCCGGAGGCCGATGCGCTCCCGGATCCGCCGGCTGCCCGACTCCCGTGCTGAGCTTCGACTACGAGATCGACGCCGACGATCGACTCACGGCCGTCAGCGATGCGTGGCTCGCCTTCGCTCGCGACAACCAGGCCGCGGCCCTGACCCGCGAAGCCGTGCTCGACGAGCCCCTCTGGAGGTTCATCGTGGGCACCTCGACGCGCCATCTCTACGAGCTCCTGTTCGACGAGGTGCGCTCGCGGGGTCGCCGCTTCGTCCTGCCCATGCGCTGCGACTCCCCCTGGCGGCGCCGGTTCATGGAGCTCGAGATCGAGCCCGGGCGGAACGACTTCATCCGTCTCCGCTGCCGGTTGCTACGCGAAGAAGAGCGCGCCGCGCACCCACTCCTCGACCCGAGCTCACCGCGCTCCGCCGACACGGTCGAGGCCTGCAGCTTCTGCAAGCGCCTCCGGGCCAACGACGAGAGCTGGCTCGATCTCGAGGCCGCGATCGTGAGCGGAGACCTCCTCGACCGGGTCCCCCAGCCGCAGCTGACCCACGTCGTCTGCCCCGACTGCGAGGAGCGGGTCCAGCTGTCGCTGAAGCGCGCATGAACCCCGTGGGCACTCGTGAGGCTCCCGTCGGCTAGTCTCCCGCCCCCTCAGGAAAGGCGGCGCGACCATGAGGCTCCTCAACAGGCTGATGGGAAGAGCCATGGGCACCTTCGTCGCCCAGGGCGTCAGCATCGACGACGACGGCCGGCTCTGTCTTCCCGACGGGCTGACCCCCGACCGGGTCCAGCGCTTCATCGAGCTCTGCGTCGGAGCGGAGTTTGCGTGCCCGCGCGACGCCATGCACGATCTCTTCGCACGAGTGGGGGTGAGCCCTCGCGTGCTCGCGATCCTGAACCAGATCATCCACGACGACGGCGACGTCGACCTGTCCGCCATCGCCCACCACTGGCGCGAGGCGGCCGGCGCGCTGCCGGCCTTCCACGAGATCCCCACACGCTTCCGCGACTTCCTCGTCCGCGACCTGGCGATCGCGGACCCCGAGAGCCGCACCCTGCTCCAGGCGGTCACCAGCACGCGGCGCAACGCCGCGAAGAAGCTCGGCTGCCGAGCCGATTGGGACCAGATCCTGGACCTGCCGGAGGGCGTGTCGGCGCTGGCTGCGCCGTGGCGACGTTCCACGATCCGAGAACTCGCGCCCTCTTCGGTGGGCGCGACCTGAGGGGACGTTGTCTACGGACAGCGGCCCGTCGCCAGCGTTCGTCGCCTAACAGCCTTCTTCGAGGCTGCGAAGGTGGGCCGCCACAGCCGATCGAAACGCATCGCGGTCGAAGTCCGTGACTTCCTCCGGCATCTGGTCCAGGGCCACGAGCGACTCGAGCAAGGCATGCACGAGGACGCCGAGGGCCTCCTGCTCGGTGCCACCGACGAATCGTTCGTACTGATCCTCGTCGAGCTTCGCGTCGAAGGTGAAGGTGTTCTGCAGGTCGCGGAACCCACCTCCGATGAGCTCGACTCGTTGAACCCGCTCGTACTGCGGGGACCTCACTTCGCGCGCGAAGGACTCGAATCCCGGAACCACCCTCTCGCAGATGAATCCGATAAACAGACTCCTGACACCGCCTCCGAAGTCCTGACCAACGAGGTGTCCAGCGAGGGAGTCCGAGACCTGCTGAACCAATTGCGACCGCCGATCCGCCTCTGCGTCGGTCTCGATCGAGATGCCACAATGCATGGCTAGCCCTTCGCGGCCGCCTCCTCGAGCTTTGTGTCGACGAGGAGATCGACTGCCTCCGCGGTGACATGCCCCGTCCTATTCGGAAAGGCTGACGTCCAGCCGGGGCCCTCGACGTCCTGCGTCGGATCGTCCACGAGGACTGCGACCTCGGCCTCGGGGCCGTGGCCCGTCACTGATGCAAGCAGTCCGACCCCTCATTCCCGCGTTCCGCGAGATCCCCACGCGCCTCCGCCACCTTCTCGTGCTCCTCCAGCTCAAGATACCTAGCCCAATGCGTCGAGCATTTCCGCCGTGCGAGCCCCCATAAAGGGCTTTGCCTTCTGTAGTCGATCGGGATCGCCAGCCAACCAGTTCACCACGCCTACTTGGATCGCGTCCCTGATGTCCGGGTCCGCATGTGACGCAAGCGTCTCAATGAGGCGAAACGCGCGACCTAGCAGTTCGTCACCTGCTCGCAGATCCAGCCAAGCCTCTAGAGCCGCGGTCAGCACCTCATCAGCGACGTTGACCGCTCCCGGCAACTCGGGATCCCACTCGGCGAGACACCTATCCATCTGTTCGGCGAGTTCCGGCAGCGTCGACGCAACCATCTCTCCCATCTGGTAGTACTCAAGCGACGGCACGGCTGCTGCCCCTCGTAGACAAACTTGCCGCCGCCATAGATCGAGCGAATCGGACGGGCGCGAGTGAGCAATCAACTCGAGCAGCTGCGAGCCACCACTCTGGGACTTTGCCCGGTCAGTGACTCTACTCCCCCATCCAGGGTCGGTACGAAGACATCTCCTTCTTGCGCCGAACCCATCCCCGCATGGAAGACCTGTACCAGAAATGGGTTTGGACTCCGCCAACGACGAACTGGTCTGGTGAGTACCTCTCGGAAATCACGTCGCCTTTCCCAGACACGGTGCGTTCGCATGAGATCGTAGACCTGAGGAATCGACTCACATCCTCAGCCAACTCTTCGCTTTCCTCGGGATCCTCAAGGCTCTCGTAGTTGTGGAGCTCTGCGCCCAGCCCAAAGAAGAAGTTGAATCGCCCCCGTTCGTTGTCTTGCCCAAAGTGGAACTCGAACGGGCATCTGGAATCATCGGAGCTAACCACCCTGCAGATCAGGAAATTGTTTCGCTCCTCACAGCTTGACCGCGCGCCGTCGATTGTCTCAGGCGAGATGTCGAAGACCGCCTGGACCACTGCCCTCTCTGTATCATCGAGCCGCTCTGCCAGCTCCCGAATCATGCGTCTACCGCCGAATGTGAAGGTGGCCGGGATCTTGAACGCGCCAGGAGCTGCCTGGCAGTCTCCGCGATCGGAGATTCTGATTGACCGCCCGCATTGTCGCGCTCGGGATCTGTTGGAGGTACTTGCCACCCTTGGCCGGTGTGATTCTTGCGCGCGAATCAACTTCACACGTCATCGCGCACGCGCGCTCGAGGCCGGCATCGGGGCAGCGACCCCGACGGTGTTCAGGCGATCGGCTTCAGCTTGTAGCGGATCGGCAGCTTCTTCACGCCGCCGACCAGGCTCGAGTGGAGTCGCTCGACGGGGCCGGCGAGCTCCACCTCCTCGATTCGCGGCAGCAGGTTCTTGTAGGCGATCTGCATCTCGAGTCGAGCGAGGTGGGAGCCCACGCAGAAATGCTCGCCAACGCCGAAGCCCAGGTGCCGGTTGGGATTGCGGTCGATGCGGAAGGAGTAGGGATCGTCGAAGACGTCCTCGTCCCGGTTGCCCGAGCCGTAGAAGAGCGCGAGCGGGTCGCCTTCCCGGATCTGCTTGCCGCGCAGCTCGTAGTCGCAGGCCGCCGTGCGGGCGAAGTGGATGATCGGCGTGCTCCAGCGCACGCACTCCTCGACGGCGGGGGCCAGGAGCGACGGGTCCTCCTGCAGCCGGCGGATCTGGTCGGGGTTCTCGACGAAGGCGAGCATGCCGCCGCTCGTCCCGTTGCGGGTCGTCTCGTTGCCGGCCACCACGATGATCAGGCACCAGGCCAGCTGGTCCATCAGCTCGAGCTTCTTGCCGTCGACCTCCATCTGCGTGAAGAGCGTCATCAGGTCGTCGGCCGGGTTCTTCTTCTTCTCCTCGAGCTGCTTGGCGAAGTAGGTGAAGAGCTCGACCATGGTGGCCCGCGCCGCCTCGACCGGGGTCGACCCCTCGGCCTGGAAGTCCGGATCCCCGGCTCCGATGATGCGATTGGTCCAGTCGAAGAGCAGCGGCCAGTCGGACTTGGGCGCGCCGAGGAGCCAGCCGAGCACCGCGATGGGAAGCGGGGCGCTCACCTTCTCGACGAAGTCGCACTCGCCGTAGTCGTTCTGCACCAGGGCGTCGACGATCTCCTTGCCGATGTCCTCGATGTCCGCGTGCATGCGCCGCAGGGCGGCGGGCTGGAAGCGATGGGCGATCAGCCGACGAAAGACCCGGTGACGCGGGTTGTCCATCTGGATCAGCGTGTCGGGGAACTCGTCGGTGCGATCCTCGGGCAGGTGCCCGATCGTGAGCCGAGGGTTGTTCAGGAACTTGTCGGGCTGCTTCGAGATCTCGGTGATGTCGGCGTGGCGGGTGATCGCCCAGTAGGAGGGGCCCGCGCCCTCGGGCTGCTCGACGAAGTGGACGGGATCGTTGTGCCGCAGCCACTTCCACAGCTCGTGGGGATAGCCGTGCTTGGCATAGGTCTCGGGATGGATCATGTTGAGACCCTCGAAGGGCGCAGCCGACATGCTTTCTCCAATACATTGTGAGCGCATGGTGATCGTAACGCAGATGACGGGGCGTCGAGGGGGTGACCTCGGGGCGTGGATCGGGCTCCTCCTGAGCGCGCTCTGGCTCCCGGTGGCTTCGGCCGCCGAGACCGTGCACCTCGAGCTCAAGCCCGCGACCACGCGAATCGAGTTCGAGCTGGGTGCCACCCTGCACACCGTCCGAGGCCGCTTCGAGCTGGACCGGGCCGAGCTCGCCCTCGACCTCGAGACGGGAGCGCTCACGGGACGGGTGGTCGTCGATGCCCGCAGCGGAGACACGGGCAACGGCACCCGCGACGCCAACATGCACGAGCAGGTGCTCGAGAGCGAACGTCATCCCGAGATCGTCCTGCTCCCCGAACGCATCGTGATCAGCGAGCGCGAAGAGGATCGGCTCGCGGGCGAGCTCGTGGGAGCGATCGAGATCCACGGGGGTCGCCAGGGTCTGCGCTTCCCCCTGGAGGCCGTCCGCACGGGGCCGGGGCGCGGGCGGGTGAGCGGCGCCTTCGACGTCCCCTACGTCGCGTGGGGCATGCGCGACCTCTCGAACTTCGTGCTGCGGGTCGACGACACGCTGCGCGTGACCTTCACGGCCGAGGGGGCGCTTCGCTTCGACGACCCGGCCCCGCCCCGACCTTGAGCAGCGCGGGGAGCACGAGCAGCACCGAGGCGAGGGCGCCGAGGATCGCGATCGCCGTCACCTGACCGAAGCTCGCCACCGTATTCCAGGGCGAGAGCGACAGCGCCGTGAACCCGACGGTGAGCGCCAGCGAGGTGGTCACCAGCGCGCGGCCGACGTCACCCACGGCATGACCCAACGCCTGCTCGAGGGTCTCGCCGTCCTTCCGGCGCCGGTCCACGGCGTCGAGCAGGTGGATGGCGTCGTCGACGGCGAGGCCGAGCACCACGGCGGCCACCATCGCGCTGCCGACGTCGAGGGCGAGGCCGAGCCAGCCCATGGCGCCGAGGGTCCCGATCACCGGCAATGCGGTGGGAACCAGGGCCAACGCCCCGATCGTCGCGGAGCGGAAGAAGACCATGACCAGCAGCAGGATCAGCCCCGCCGCCACGGCGAAGCTCGAGAGCTGGGTGGCGCGGATGTCCTCGATCATGACGGTCACCGTGGCCAGCGGGCCCGTGACCACCGCCCGGTAGCCCTCGGGTAGCTCCCGCTCGAGATGCGTGTCCACCTCGCGCAAGATCTCCCGCAGGCGCTCCATCGGGCTCTTGCCAGCCTGGAGCGAGAGCCGCAGCGCACCGCCTTCGCCGTCCGCGAGAAGGGCCGTGAAGCCCGGAGCCTGGGCGCGCAGCAGCCGGAACAGCTGCCCCGGGCGACGCGGGTCGAGCCCGTCGTCGAAGCGGAGCTCGTCGCCGTGGAGCATCCGGTTCAGGTCGCGCATGGGGTCGAGGATCGAGAGGCTCGCTCCCAGGCCCGGAACCTCGGCGAGCGGCTCGAGCCGCGAGAGCACCGCGAGCGCTCGGGCGTCGTCGACGCCGACGCCTTCGGGAAGCTCGAGGGCGATCTCCAGGGTCTCGGCCTCGCGCAGGTGGCGCGCGGCGCCGCGGACCCACTGCACCACCTGGGACTGCTCGCCGTAGAGATCCTCGAAGCGCGCGTCGACCTCGAGTCGCGCCATCCCGACCCCGCCGAGCCCCGCCACCACGACCGCCGTCCCGACGATCCCGAGCGCCGCCCGCGGCGAGAGGGTGGCGACGCGCCCGAGCACGGCGGCGAAGCGCGCTTCGCCCTCCGCCCAGCGGATCCAGCGCGCGGGCACGGCCGCGACGAGCAGCGGGACCGCGCTGAAGCTCGCGACCAGGGCGGCGGAGACGCCGAACGCCGCGATCACCCCGAAGCGGGCGAAGCTCTCGAGATCGCTCGCGAGGAAGGAGAGGAAGCCGGCCACGGTCGTGAGGGTGGTGAAGAGACACGGGCGCCCGACCGCCCTTGCGGCGGCGACGAGCGCGTCCTCGCGCCCGGCGCGATCGGCGTCGTCGCCGACCCGGGCCGTGTAGGCCGTGAGCAGGTGGATCGTGTCGCAGACTCCGATCACCAGGACGAGGGGAGGCAGCACCTGGGTCAGGCTGTTCTGCGCGAAGCCGAACCACCCGAGAGCTCCCTGGGTCCAGACGACCGCCACGCCCACGCCGAGCAGCGAGGCCAGTGCGGGAGCGGGCCTTCGGAACAGGAGCGCCAGCACGAGCCCGGCGAGCGCCACCATCACGGGCACCATCTGCGCGGTCGCGCGCTCGAGCTCCCCGCCGGCCACGACGAACTCGACGGGGCCTCCCACCAGATGGAAGACGAACCCGCGCGCCTCGGCGGGACGCAGGGCGGAGCGCAAGGTCTCGAGCGCGCGGACGCCGAGGTCGGGGTCCGAGCTCTCGAGGGAGATCACGAGCGCCCCGGCCCGGGCGTCGGCGGAGAGGATCTGCCCGACCCAGGTCGCGTCCTTCACCGCGCGACGCGCGAGCGCGGCCAGGTCGCGGGCCGGCTCGCCGTCGGGAGCCAGGAACCGCGCCTCGGGGAGCCCGAGCGCCGGCTGCACCAGCAGTGGACTGGTCGCGGGCCCGTCCACCCGGGTGACGCCGGGGACGGCTTCGAGCTTGCGCGCCACGTCGTAGGCCATGGCGAGGGAGACGGGATCGAGGGCGCTGTCGCAGGCGGTGGACTCGACGCAGCTAAAGACCGCGGCGAAGGGCAGCCCGCCGCCGAAGCGCTCGGTGAGCGCGTCGAGGCGCTCGATCGCGGGATGATCCGGGCCGAGGAAGGCGCGGTAGCCGGCCTCGCTCCGGACCCGGGGAATGCCGGCCGCGAACGCGATGGTCGCCAGTAGCAGACACGCCGTTGCGACTCGCGGCGAACGCAGGCACCAGCGGGTCCAGCTCGACATCGGTAGGAGACTAGGAGGACCCGCGAGGCTCGGGCAGTGGGAACAGCTGATCGGCCCGGATGACCCGGCCCATGGCGTCGCGCCAGACCGCGTGCTGGCGCTCGAGCTGGGTCGGGGCCGTCAGCCCGGCCGCGGCCGAGAGGGAGGTGAGGCCCGCCCGGAGCGTGATGACGTAGTTGGCGACCCGGTGGCGCTTCTCCTCCACGACCAGCGCCTTCATCAGCTCCTCGTCGGTCGTCGCGACGCCCACGGGACACTCGTTGGTGTGGCACTTCTGGGCCTGGATGCAGCCCACGGAGATCATCAGCCCTCGAGCCACGTTCACGGCGTCGGCCCCGAGCGCCAGGGCCACCGCCACGCGGTCCGCCGACGACAGCTTGCCCGATGCCATCAGCTTGACGTGATCGCGCACACCCGCGCGGCGCAGTGCATCGTCGACCAGGACGATGGCGCTCTCGATGGGAAGCCCCATGGAGTCCGCCATCTCCTGATAGGTCGCTCCCGAGCCGCCCTCGCCTCCGTCGATCGTCAGGAAGTCCGGGCCATCGCCGCGGCGCGCCAGGGCCTCGGCCAGGGGATCCACGGATCCCGGAGCACCGACCACGATCTTGATGCCGACCGGCTTGCCGCCCAGCTCCCGCATGCGTGCCACGTGGTCGAAGGCCTGGTCCAGCGTCGAGAACATGGGAAAGCGGTTGGGTGAGTCGATCGGCTTGCCGACCGGCACGCCGCGAATCGCGGCGATCTCCGGCGTCACCTTGACGCCCTCGACGTGACCGCCCCGGATCTTCGCGCCCTGGTGGAACTTGAGCTCGAAAGCGCGCACGAGGGGATTGCGAGCATGCTCCTGGAAGCGATCCCAGCAGAACGCCCCGGACTCGTCGCGCACGCCGAAGAGCCCGGGGCCGATCTGGAACACGACGTCGCCCCCTCCCACCTGGTGGTGCTCGGAGAGCCCGCCCTCGCCGGTGTTGACCCAGCTGCCCGTGGCGATCGCGAGCCCCTCGGAGAGCGCGCGGATGGCGTGACGCCCGAGCGCGCCGTAGGACATGGCGCTCATCCCGATCAGCCCCGAGAGCTCCCAGGGCTCGGCGAGTCCCGGGCCGATCACGGGCCGGGCACCCGGAAGCAGCGTCCAAGGAGCCACCTGCACGGGCTCCCGTGCCTCTTCGCGCCGGAACAGCCCTTCGTGGGCGACCTTGTAGCGCATGCTGGTGATGGAGGGCGCCGAGTCCACGCGCATGTCGGACATCAAGGTGGGCAGGAGGGCGTTGCGCAGGTACCAGCCCGGCTTCTGGTAGTCGCGCTTGGACCCGAAGGAGATCAGCGTCTTCAGGTACTTCTGGGCGAAGACGAGGTTCCGGTACTCGTCCCGCGAGTAGGGCTTGCCGCTCCGGTCGGCGTCGAAGAGGTACTGGCGCAGCTCGGGGCCGATGTGCTCGAGCGCGTAGCGCACGCGCCCGAGGATCGGGAAGTTGCGCAGCACGGCGTGCTGCTGCTGTCCGCGGTCGCGCCAATACAGGAAGAACAGGAAGGCAGGCGGCACCACGAACATCGCCAGCAGGACGATCAGGGTGGCGACCTGGACCCAGCGCTCCCAATCCGACATGCATCCCCCAAGGTTCCGAGAGCCACCCGCCGCCATGGTACACGGCTCACTGGCGCGCAGGTTCCGCCACAGGCCTTCGGAGCCCATGGGAGATCCTCGACCCTCGCGCTTCCGAATGGGTCGCTGCGCTACCCTGCCCGCGTGCGGATCAGCGTCGTCGTGCCGGCCTATGACGAGCTCTCGACCATCGAAGAGCTGCTCAATCGCGTGCGCGCGTCCGGCCTGATCCACGAGATCGTCGTGGTCGACGACCACTCCAAGGATGGGACCGCCGAGAAGCTCCGGGAGATCGCGGCGGGCGATGCGATGATCCGGGTGCTGTGCCACGAGCAGAACCAGGGGAAGGGCGCCGCCCTGCGCACGGGTTTCGCGGCCGCCACGGGCGACGTGATCCTCGTACAGGACGCCGATCTCGAGTACGACCCCGTCGACTACCCCGACCTGCTGCGCCCCATCCTGGATGGACGCGCCGACGTGGTCTACGGCTCGCGCTTCCTGGGCGGCCCCCACCGCGTGCTCTACTTCTGGCACTACGTGGTCAACCGCTTCCTGACCCTGCTCTCGAACGCGTTGAACAACCTGAACCTCACCGACATGGAGACGGGCTACAAGGTGTTCCGGCGGGAGGCCCTCGAAGGCGTCCGGCTGCGATCGAACCGCTTCGGCTTCGAGCCCGAGATCACCGCCAAGATGGCCAGGCGCAGGCTGCGGATCTACGAGGTGCCGATCAGCTACAGCGGCCGCACCTACGAAGAGGGCAAGAAGATCGGCTGGCGCGACGGCGTGAAGGCGCTCGGCGCCATCTTCTGGTTCCGGGTCTTCGATTGAGCGACGCCCCCGCCGAGATCCGGGTCGAGCGCCGCGGGGACGTCGAGCTCCTGACCCTGGCGCGGCCGGAGGCGCGCAACGCCCTCACCTGGCAGACCTATCGCGAGCTCGAGGAGGCCGTCCGGAAGACCGGGGCGCGCTGCCTCGTGATCACGGGCGACGACCCGGCCTTCTGCTCCGGCGACGACGTGAAGCAGATCATGGCGGGACCGAAGGGGCCGCCCGCCGAGAGCCTCGCGGCGAAGCCGCGACTCACGCCGGCCGCGGATGCGCTGCTGCACACCGACGTCCCCGTGATCGCCGCGATCAACGGCGCCGCCGTCGGCTGGGGAATGGAGCTCTGCCTCATGGCCGACCTGCGCGTCGCATCCGAGCGCGCGCGCTTCGGCGAGCTCTTCGTGCTGCGCGGGCTGTGTTGCGACGTGCCGGGCCTGGCGCGGCTGGCCTCGCTGGTCGGGCGGGAGAAGGCGGCCGAGCTGCTCTTCACCGGCGACGTCATCGACGCCGCCGAGGCCCGACGAATCGGCCTCGTCTCGCGCGTGGTGGCGCACGAGGAGCTGCTCGCCGAAGCGATGGCCCTGGCCGAGCGCATCGCTGCGAACCCGCCCCTCGCCGTGCAGCGCCTGAAGGCCGGCCTGCGCGAGGCCCTCGACCCCGACTGGCAGCAGCTCGGCGCGTGGGTCTCGGGCTCGCTGGCCGAGCTGTTCCGCACCGAGGACCACCGCGAGGGCGTGCGCGCCTTCCTCGAGAAGCGCGCGCCGCGCTACTCGGGCCGCTGAGGTCCGGCTCGACCGGGACTGGCCGATCTGGGACGCGCGACGCGAATCGAGACCCCGCGCCTCGTCCTGCGACCCTTCCGCGAGGACGAGGCGGAGGCGTTGCAGCGGCTCGTCGTGGACAACCTCGAGCACCTGCGGCGCTGGCTGCCCTGGGCACTGCACGAGCCCGAAGGAGCGGAGAAGAAGCTCGACCGGATCCGCGCCGGCCGCCGCGAGTTCGAGTCCGGGACCGACCTCCGCTACGGCGTCTTCGAGCGCGAGAGCGGGCGCATGCTCGGCGCCTGCGGGCTCCACGATCGCGGCGAAGAGCCGGGCGTGCGCGAGATCGGCTACTGGATCGACGTCGGCTTCGTGAACCGGGGGCTCGCGACCGAGCTCTCCGCCGCGCTCACGCGCATGGGCTTCGAGTGCGAGGCGGCGAGCCGGATCGAGATCCACTGCGATCCGCGCAACGCAGCCAGCGCGGCCGTTCCGAGGAAGCTCGGCTATCGCCTGCGCGAGACGCGCCCGAACCACCGCCCGGGCGTCGACGGCGAGCTTCGCACCGGCCTGATCTGGGAGATCCTCCCAGACGAGCTCGCGCACTCGGCGGCGGGGCGGGTCGCCGTCCACTACGGCTTCGATCCCCTCGGCACCGAACGCTGATATTCCCGGGTTTTCGAGCGCGGCCCCCTGCGCCGGGCGGCTCGCGCCCGTAGCATGGTCCCTCCATGCCGCCCCGGCCGCGCATCTCGCTGTTCCTGACCTCCCTGGCCGCGAGCGGCGTCGCCCGCGCCACGCTGCGCCTGGCCGGCGGGCTCCGGCGCAGCGGGGTCGACGTCGACGTGGTGGTGACCCTCGGCGGCGGGGAGCACGCCGCCGAGATCCCCCGCGACGTTGCACTCCACACCCTGCCGTGGGGCGCGCGCTGGCCCACTCCGCTGATCCGCCACGGGCTGCTCCGCGACCCGAAGGCCCCCTGGCACCGCTTCCACTACGCGCGCGCGCTGCCGGCCCTGCTCTCCTACCTCGAGCGGCGCCGTCCCGACGCCGTCTTGTGCGCCGCGAGCTACGCCAACTACCTGGGCGTCCTCGGAAGGCGGGCTTCTCCGCACGCGTTCCGCCTGGTGCTGAGCCAGCGCACGCATCTCTCGGCCAAGGTCGAGCGACGCTCGAAGCACTGGAAGCTCCGCATGGCCCGCCGGCTCTACGCGGACGCCGACGCGTTCGTCGCCGTCTCCGAAGGCGTGGCGGGCGACCTCGGCGACGTGGTCGGCATCGAGAGCGGGCGCATCCAGACGATCTACAACCCGATCGACGGCGCCCACCTGGCACTCCAGGCGCGCGCGCCGATCGACCACCCGTGGCTTCGCCGAGGCGCGCCGCCGGTGGTCCTCGCCGTCGGCAAGCTCAAGGCGCGCAAGGGATTCGACGTCCTGCTCCGCGCCTTCTCGCGGCTGCGTGCGGAGCGGCCCGCACGACTGCTGATCCTCGGCGAGGGCCCCGAACGCGGCGAGCTCGAGGCGCTTGCGGCGGAGCTCGGCATCGCCGCGGACGTCGGGCTTCCGGGATTCGTCGAGAACCCCATGCCCTTCATGGCCCGGGCGTCGGCCTTCGCCCTTCCCTCGGAACGGGAGGGGCTTCCCAACGTGCTGATCGAGGCGCTCGCATGTGGTGCCACCATCGTCGCCACCGACTGCCCGAGCGGCCCCGCCGAGATCCTCGAGGGCGGACGCCATGGCCGGCTGGTGCCGACGAACGACCCCGCGGCCCTCGGCAGGGCCCTCGCCGCGAGCCTGGACGCGCCGGCCGATCCGGAACGGCAGCGTGCCCGTGCGGCGCACTTCTCGCTGGCGTCCGCGGTGGCGCGCTACCGGGCCGTGCTGCTCCCGGAGCCGGAAGCCGGGAGCCAGCCGTTCTCGAGCCAGTCCGCGCAGTCGGGATCCAGCACCCGACGCTTGGCCTCTTCGTAGAGCGCGAGCTCCTCCTCGCCGAGCACGTCGCGCCAGCGGCCGTTCGTGCCCTTGAAGAAGAACGCCTCGGCTCCGCCCTGGAACGATTCGCGGATGTGCTCGTCGAAGGCGGCCTTGTTCCTCTGCTGCATGGTGGTGAAGCGCGTCGCCTCGACCACGCGATCGACGAGGGCGTCGTCGGCCTCCATCGAGAGCGCGTCGGCCAGGCGGCGCACCTGTCCGTGGGGATCCCGCAGGAGGTCCGCGTAGTGGACGAAGAAGAGGTTCGGGAGCTGCCGAAACTCCCAGTAGCTCTGGGTGTGGTGGAGGTTGCTCCAGAAGGGCCAGCCCTCGCTCTCCCAGGGGAACCAGCCCCGGGTCATCCAGCGCCGGAACGTACCCTCGAGATCGCCGTCGGCGCGGGGCAGCTCCGGCCCGGCCTCGGGGGGCCGGTCGTTGAGCCGCGCGTACATCGCGTCGGTGTAGTTCGAGTAGTGGTTCCAGAACGACATGAAGACGTCGCGCGCGTCGCGGCCGACGATCACGTAGTGGACGTTCGGGTACCAGGGGAGCCCGTCGAGGGGCAGGTGGGACTTGATGAAGCGGCGATGGGTCTGGGCCCGCAGCAGCGCCTCGACGTCCTCTAGGGGCGCGTGGTAGCGCGCGTCGAGCCAGGGCGAGACCTCGCGTACCGCCGGTGCTTCGGGATCCCCGTCGTAGATCAGCGCGTGCAGGATCCCCTGCATCCAGGTCGTGCCGGACTTGTACGACGTGGTGACGACGACGTCGCCGTCGCGCGGCTCGAACACCCGCCAGCGCTTCGAGTCCAGGTGGTGGTTCAGGTAGTGGCGGGTGACGGTCGGAGTGGGGTCGGACACGGCGCGACGATACCAGAGGCGCGCTTCAGCTCGTCGCTGGTCTGGCGCGAGCCGTCGTGGCTCCACCCCGGCGGTGCGAGCAGGTAGCGGAGGCGCTCGCCCGGCATGAGCCCCGGGCGAACGAGATCGCGCGCGATCGCGATGACCTCGTGGTACGCCACCCAGAGCGGGTTGTACGAATCGAGGTCGTGCACGAGCCCGTAGCAGACGGGCTCCGCTTCCTGCTCCGGAACGAAGGTGCCGAACCAGCGATCCCACACGATCAGCGTCCCCGCGTAGTTGGCGTCCAGGTAGCGGGGGTTCTTCGCGTGGTGCACGCGGTGGTGGGAGGGCGTGTTGAACACGGCCTCGAACCAGCGCGGCAGGCGATCGATCGCCTCGGTGTGGATCCAGAACTGGTAGACGAGGTTCAGGCCGGAGACGAAGGCCAGCATGCCCGGGTGGAAGCCGATCCAGACCAGGGGCAGGTTGAGCGCGAAGAGCCCGGTGAGCGGGCCCATCCAGCTCTGGCGCAGCGCCGTGCCGAGGTTGTAGTGGGTGCTCGAGTGGTGGGTCACGTGGGCGGCCCAGAACCAGCGCACCCGGTGCCCCAGGCGATGCTGCCAGTAGTAGACGAGGTCGCCGAGCACGAACGCCGCGAGCAGCGACCCGATGCTCACCGGGATCGTGGCGAGGCGGGCCTCCCAGGCGGCGAAGAGCACCGACGCCGCGATCCCGCCGAAGAGCCCGCCCGCGACGACGCTGCCGGCCCCCATGGTCAGGCTGGTGGCGGTATCGCGGGCCTCGTAGCGGCCCTTCCAGCGGCCGGCCCGGATGCGCAGGGCCTCGAGGCCGATGAGCGCCAGGTAGAGCGGGGCGGCGAGCACGGAGACGTCGGGCAGGTCGGTCGGGTTCATGGATCGCTCCTTCGAAGTGCGATCAGTATCGAGAATTTTTCGTGCAGTATTGATGATTTATGAGAATGAGTTCATGATCGCAGAGTGACCCTGGAGCTCCGCCCGCTGCGCCACTTCGAGGCCGTCCACCGGCTGCGCTCGTTCCGACGGGCGGCAGAGGAGCAGGCCATCACCCAGTCCGCGATCACCCGCAGCGTGCAGCGCCTGGAAGAGCAGCTGGGGCTGCGGCTCTTCGACCGCACCACCCGCTCCGTGTCCCCCACGCCCGCGGGCGATGCGCTGCTGGGCCCGGCCCTCTCGCTCCTCGGCCAGGCCGACGCGCTGGCGCGGGAGGCCCGGCTCCTGGGCGGGGCCGAGTCCGGGACGGTCGCGGTCGGCGCCTCGCCGCTCCCCCTCGACTCCCTGGTCGCGCCGGCGCTCATCGCCTTCGCCACCTCGAACCCCGGCGTGGGAGTCGAGGCGCGGTCCGGACCCCAGGAGGGCCTCGTGGAGGATCTGCTCTCCCGGCGGCTCGACTTCGCGGTGATCGGCGGCGTCGCCTTCGACGAGATCCCCTTCGTCGACGAGATCGCGATCCAGCGCCTGCCCGCCGAGCCCGCGGTGATCCTCGCGCGGACGGACCACCCGCTGGTCGTCTCCGATGCCCCGTCGGAGGCCTGGCTCGACTTCCCCTGGGCGGCGCCGCGTCTCGCAAGTGACGCGTACGCGCGCTTCCCAGAGCCCTTTGCCGGAGAGATGCGAAGACGCGGGATCCCGCAGCTCCGGCTCGAGAGCCTGTCCGCCTGCATCCAGCTGGTCGAAGAGAGCGACGTCCTGTCGGGGGCGCCTCTCTCGGTCGGGAGCCGGGCCGAGGCCCGCGGCGGGGTCTCGCTCATCCCCTTCCCGTTCCCCTTGGAGACCGCCTACGCCGTGTTGAGCCTGCAGGGCCGGACGCCCACTCCCGCGGCGGCAGCCCTGCGCGAGGCGATCGGCGTGGCGGCGCGCGCCAGCGCGCGGGGCGCCGCCGGCGAGATGGGCCGCATCCAGGCGCGCGTGGATCGAAGCTAGGCGTGGGCCCCGAGTGCCCAGGCCAGCGCGGCGGCCAGCAGCCCGGAGCAGGGCAGCGTCACCAGCCAGGCGCCCAGGACCTCGCCGGTGGCCCTCCGCTGGAGGCCCCCGTTCGCCGCCCCCACACCGAAGACCCCGCCGACGGAGACGTGGGTCGTCGAGACCGGAAGCCCCAGGTTCGACGCCCCGATCACCAGGAACGACGCCGTCAGGTTTCCGGCCAGGCCCTCGCCGGGCGTCATCTTCGTGAGCCGCTTGGCGATGGTGTGCGTCACCCGCCTTGCCGCGAGCAGGCCGCCCAGCGCCATGCAGGCGCCGACCCCGATGGCCGCCGGCAACGGCGCCACGAGGGAGGCGCCGACCAGCAGGCCCACGATCTTCGGGGTGTCGTTCAGACCCCGCGCGAAGCCGAGCAGGCTTCCGCTGAGCAGGTGCCCGGCGGCAACGGCCTGGCGCACCTGGACGCCACGATGGCCGTGAACCCGACAAGCCTCGGCGCGATCGAGGACCCACTCGGGCCCCTCGAGCACCGAGCGCGCCAGCGCTCCGCCCGCCAACGCACCCGGCTGGGGCGCGGGGGTCGCGCCCGACGCGACGCAGACGCAGGTGTCCTCGTGCACGCCGGTCTGGCGTCCCACGGACGTCCCCCCGCGATGCAGCGCGAACGCCAGGGCCACCGAGAGGAAGGGGCTTGCCAGGAGAGGGAGGGCGAAGCCCGATGCCAGCGCCGCGAAGTCGACCGCCGAACCCGCCGTGATCACTCCGGCACCGACGATGCCACCGAGCAGTGCGTGGGTGGTGGAGATGGGCATGCCGATCGCCGTGGCCACCAGCACCGTGGCGGCCGCGGCCGTGGCCACGCTGGCCAGGAAGCTCGTGTCGAGCCATTCGGTCGGGACCACGCCCTTGGCGGAGAAGGCCGCGACCAGAGCCGTGGCGAGCACCACCGAGAGCAGCGACCCCAGCGCCGTCGAGACCGTGGCGAGCCACAGGGACTGCCGGTAGCTCAGCGTGCCCGAGCCATACAGCGTCGCGACGCCCTTCAGGTTGTCGTTGGCGCCGTTCACGAAGGCGAGCAGCAACGCGGAACACACCAGCAACCACGCCATCTCACGGGCTCCTCAACGCGGGGCAGGCGTGCCCCCCTTCGGGTTGGATGCGCCTACGTTCGCGGAGGGTCGCGGGTTTCTGGAGAACGCAGTTCAGTCGAGCAGACCGCGCTCCTCGAGGAAGTCGTCCACCGCCTCGGCGGCGATCGCGTGCCCTCCCGCGTTCCAGTGCGGGTCGTGCTCGAACTTCGACTCCTCACGCGGCACGCCGCGGAACGAGGGGGCGAGGCTCAGGTAGGGAATGCCCTGCTGTTCGAGCACGTCCGAGAGCGCACGCTCCGGGTCGGGCCAGCCCGGGATCGTTATGACGGCGAACTCGGCGCCATCGTCGCGCACCTCCTCGGCGAGCAGCGACACCAGGGCCCGAGTCCGACGCAGATCCACGTCACGCCCCTCGCGGCCCTTGGGGAGCTCCTCGGCCGGCGGCGGGGGCGGCAGCTCCGGCGGCACGAGCACCAGCTCGCCCGAGCGATCGGAGGAAGGCTCCCCGTCGAGCGCGGCCGCGTTCGCCGCGCCGCCGCGGAGGGCGTCGCGCAGCGCGCCCTCGACGTCCTCGAAGAGCTCCCAGATGCGGATCAGCACGAAGGTGCGCTGGTGCAGGAAGCGCTCGATCGTCTGTCGTCGGGTCAGCTCGCGAACCGGCACCTTGGTGAGGACGAGCTCGCCCTCGGGGCCGAGCTCGAAGTGCGGCTTGTAGTAGCGGTAACGGTAGTCGTCGTTGTTGTCTTCGATGTCGTTGGGATGGAAGAGCAGCAGGACGACGTCGGGCTGGTAGCGGTGGCCCGTCTCCCGGTAGTAGAGCAGCTGCTGGTCGGTGCCGTAGCCCGCCACCGACGCGTTGATCATCTCCCAGTCGGGATGACGCTCGTCCAGGATCTCGATCATGTTCTCTTCGAACTCGACCCCGAAGCCCCAGCCGAAGGAGTCGCCGAGCAGCAGCAGGCGGCGCTTGCCGGGGACGCGCTCGAAGGAGTAGTCGTCGTCGCGCAGACCGTGGTCGTTGTTCTCGATCCGCACGCTGAAGTCGCGATGGTCCTGGACGCCCGACGCTCCGGGCACGTGCACCCAGCCGAGCAGCGCGTCGTGGGTCCAGAAGTTCCGGGCCGCGTGCTTCGGGGTCCACTCGGGCACGAGCAGACGCGCCCCGAGCTCGAAGAGCCCGATCGTCAGCAGCACGGCCATGCCCGCGAGCAGCAGATTCAATGCCAGGCTTCGCAGCCTCTCCACGGATCCTCCGGAGTTCGGCGCGGCCGCATCGGGCCGGCGCGCGCGAGGCGCGGCATTCTAGCCGGCGGGATCCGCGGTAGCATGGCGATCCCCATGAAGGAGACGCCATGAGCGCACTGGAAGGCCGGATCGCGGCCGTCACGGGAGCCGGCCGCGGGATCGGCCGCGAGATCGCCCTCCTCTTCGCCCGCGAGGGCGCCCAGGTGGTGGTGAACGACCTGGGCGGCGACTTCGACGGCAGCGGCTCGGGGGGCGTGGCCCACGACGTCGTGGCCGAGATCGAGGCCGCGGGCGGACGCGCCGTTGCGAACCTGGACAGTGTCGCCACCGTCGAGGGCGGGCGCGCGATCTTCCAGACGGCTCTCGATGCCTTCGGCGGGCTCGACGTCCTGGTCAACAACGCCGGCATCCTGCGCGACCGCACGCTCTTCAAGATGGAGGAGGAGGACTGGGACCTCGTGCAGGACGTGCACCTGAAGGGGCACTACTGCTGCAGCCGCCCCTTCGCCCAGTACATCCGCGAGACGAGCCGCCCGGGCTGCCGGATCATCAACTTCTCCTCGGTCTCGGGGCTCCTCGGCAACTTCGGCCAGAGCAACTACGGCGCCGCCAAGGCCGGCATCGCCGGCTTCAGCCGGGTGCTCGCCCTCGAGCTCGAGAAGTACGGCTGCACCGTCAACACCATCTCCCCGGGCGCGGCGACGCGCATGACCATCCCCCTCGCCGAGGGACGCGGCGAGACCGTGGACCCGAACGACCCGAAGCGTGGCCCCCAGCAGGTGGCACCGGTGGTCGCCTGGCTCGCGAGCCCGGCCGCCCAGGAGGTGACCGGGCAGATCTTCAACATCATGCGGGGCGAGCTCGGCATCATGCAGCAGCCGGCCGTGATCCGGGCCTTCAAGAGCGAGGATGTCTTTCGCCTCGACCAGCTCGACGAGCTGATGCCGAAGCTGGTGGAGGCGAAGCGCGTCCACGACGAGCAGGTCGCGAAGGGCGCCGAGCCCGAGCCGGTCGAGGGATGAGCGAGCCCGGCATCCCCGCTTCCCCCGACGCCGTCGACGCCGACTGGCTCACGGCCTGCCTGCGCCACGGCGGTGACCCCGCGGCCCGCGTCGTCGACTTCGACGCCACGGACGTGGGCACCGGACAGGTGGGCCGCAACGTGCGCTTCGCGCTCCAGCTCGAAGGAGCGAGCGAGGCGACCCCCGGATCCCTGGTCGCGAAGTTCCCCTCGGACGATCCGGTGAGCCGCGCCACGGGCGTGGCCCAGGGGAACTACCTGCGCGAGGTGCGCTTCTATCGAGAGCTCGTCCACACCGTGGACATCCGCACGCCCGCCTGCCACTACGCGGCCTTCGATCCCGACACGTCGAACTTCGTGCTCGTGATGGAGGACATGGCGCCCGCCGTCCAGGGCGACCAGATCCGCGGCTGTGACGTCGACCAGGCCGCGCTCGCGCTCTCGGAGCTGGCGGCGCTGCATGCGCCGCGCTGGAACGATCCCGCGCTCGGCGAGATCGCGTGGCTGCAACGCGGCAGCGAGGATTCGGCGAATCTGCTCCAGGTGCTCTACGGCAGCGTCCTCGGGGGCTTCCGCGAGCGCTACGAGGCGCGCCTCGACGCCGAGGCGATCGCGCTGATCCAGGACTTCGCACCCAAGGCCGGTGCCTTCGTGCGCGCGGGATTCAAGGGCCCGCGCGCCGTGACCCATGGCGACTACCGGCTCGACAACATGCTCTTCGGGGAAGGCTCGGGAGCCGCACCGCTCGCCGTCGTCGACTGGCAGACGCCGGGCCTCGGGCATCCGGCGGGAGACGCGTCGTACTTCCTCGGTGCGGGTCTCTTGCCGGAAGATCGCCGCGAGCACGAACGCGCCCTGCTCGCTCACTACCATCGGGAGCTCGAGAAGCGGGGGGTCTCGGGCTACGACCTCGAGACGTTGCACGCCGACTATCGCACCTTCGCCTTCGGAGGCGTGGTGATGGCCGTCGTCGCGTCGATGATCGTCGGGCAGAGCAAACGTGGCGACGACATGTTCATGGCCATGGCGTCTCGGCACTGCGCTCACGCGATCGACTGGGATTCGCTGGCCGCGATCCCCGACTAGCGCTCGACCCCTATGTCTGTGCACGCCTCCGGGGCTGTCAAGCGCAGCTCCGTGCGGTGCCCGGCGTTTGACAGCCGCGCCGGGGTGACGAGCCCTCTTCCAACGGCGGCGAAGGACCGCCTGGCAAGAGGAGACGTGTGATGACCTTGACCCGAACCCATCGCCCGTGGGGAAGCCTCTTCGACGAGCTGCGTCGCGACCTGGACGGGCTCTTCGATCACTACGGCGCAGGCCGCCCGGTGGCGAGCTCGCGGGGCGTGTTCCCGCCGGTGAACCTCGAGGAGACGAGCGAGGGCTTCGTGCTGACGGCCGAGCTGCCTGGCGTGGCCCCCGCGGACATCCAGGTCTCGCTGGAAGGCGCCACCGTGATGATCCAGGGCGAGCGCAAGCCCCACCCCGCGACCCCGGAGGAGCACGCCGTGCACCGCCGGGAGCGTCGCACCGGGAGCTTCCGCCGCGCGTTCGAGCTGCCGGCGACCATCGATGCGGAGAAGGTCGAGGCCTTCCACCGCAACGGCGTGCTCGAGCTCCGGCTGCCCAAGGCGCCCGAGTTCCAGCCGCGACAGATCAACGTGCAGGCCAGCTAGAGGAGGACGTGATGACCGACCGAGAAGCGACGCAGGAGCTCACTGCGAGCGAGAAGCAGCCCGTGGCCGGTGAGGGCACGCGTCCCGGCCCCGTGTACCGGCCCGACGTGGACATCCTCGAGAGCCGCGACGGCTACCTCATCCACGTGGACCTCCCGGGCGTCGACGAGAAGGCCTTGGACGTCCGGCTCGAGGACGGTGTGCTGCGCCTCGACGTCCCCGCGCCGGCGCCCGACGGGGCGGTGACCACTCCGCTGCACACCGAGTACCGACCCGGTGGCTACCACCGCGAGTTCCGGATCTCCGAGGGCATCGACGCCGCCGCGGTGACGGCGGAGCTGCGAAACGGCGTACTCGAGCTCCGGCTCCCGAAGAGCGAGGCCCGGAAGCCGCGCAGCATCGAGGTGCGCGCAGCCTGAGTCTGCCCCCCCGGAGTGTGCGTATATCCGCGCACTCCGGGGCTTTCATTGGGGCACGATTGGGCGGTCTGTAGCTCAAGCGGACACTCCGACGTACCGATCGATCTGAGCGCCGTTCAGATCCCGGGAGTGTCCGCGTGCAAGAGGGTCCCTTCGGAGCCGACGAGCTCTGGCTGTTGGTGGCGGCCGGGCTCGTGTTCCTGATGCAGGCCGGGTTCCTCTGCCTCGAGGTCGGCCTGGTGCAGACCCGTCACGCGACGGCCACCGCGATGAAGAACACCCTCGACTGGGTGGTCGTGGGGGTCGCGTTCAGCCTCGTCGGCTTCGGGCTGATGTTCGGAGCGAGTGCAGGCGGCTGGATCGGCAGTGGGCCCGCACTGCTCGGCATCGGCGTCGGCGGCCGGGACTCCCTCTTCTTCCTCTTCCAGCTCGGCTTCGCCGCAACGGCCGCGACCATCGTGTCGGGTGCCATCGCGGGTCGGGCGAGCATCGTCTCCTACCTGGTCGCGTCGTCGTTGATGGCGCTGCTGATCTATCCCGTCTTCGGCCACTGGGTCTGGGGAGGTGCGTTGACCGGTAGCCCCGGTTGGCTCGAGGCGATCGGCTACCGCGACTTCGCGGGCTCGAGCGTGGTCCATGCCGTGGGTGGCGTCGTGGGTCTCGTCGGAGCCTGGATCATGGGCCCGCGCCTCGGGCGATTCGCTGCCGACGGATCGACGCGAAACCTGGACACTCACAGCTTCTCCCTGAGCCTGCTCGGCGTAACCGTCTTGTGGGTGGGTTGGTGGGGCTTCAACGGGGGCAGCGCCCTCGCCTTCGACGGCTCGGTCGGTGGCATCATCGTGAACACGAACCTCGCCGCCTGCGCCGGATCGCTCGTGGGCTTCGCCCACGCACGACGCTTCCAGGCCAATCGCGAGATCGAGATCAAGCTCGTCGGTGGCCTCCTGAGCGGCCTCGTGGCCATCACCGCCTGCGCCAACGTGGTATCGCCCTTGGGCGCGCTCGCGGTGGGTGCGAGCGCCGGTGTGCTCCACAACCTGGCGTCGGAGTGGCTCCTGCGTCGGGCCCGGATCGATGACCCGGTGGGTGCCGTCCCGGTCCACGCCGTGTGCGGAGTCTGGGGCGTGCTCTGCGTCGCGATCTTCGGGCGGGCCGATCTGCTTCCCCACGACCGACTCACCCAGCTGGGGGTGCAGGCTCTGGGTGCGGGCGTCTGCGTGGCCTGGGCGGGTGCCGTCGGCTGGCTGGTCTTCCAGGCCGTCCGGCGCAGCGTGGGCCTGCGCGTCTCCCCTGCAGAGGAGCGCGCGGGCATCCACCTGGGGTTCTCGGGAGAGGAAGAAGCGGCGAACTCGGCACCGACGGGACTCGATCCCGACGAGCTGCGCGCCCTGCTGGGCGAGGCCGCGCGTCGATGAAGAGCGAGCTCGCGTTCGACCAGGTGGCGATCCGGATGGGATCGGGCCACAACCTCCTCGCTGCGGCCGAGTGGCTGGGGCTCCCGGTGGGGGAGCAGTTCGAGCTGATCTCGGGTGCACGCGTGGAGTTCCTGCTGGAGGGCGAGCCGGTCCCGACCCGGGACGCGCTGCGCAGCATGGCGTCGCGCTGAGGCGCGATGCGGGCCGGCCGCGGTGGCGACCGGCCCGCTGGGAGCGGCCGTTTCGGGGACAGCGCTAGCAGGCTGCTGAAGAACGTCGGACCGAGCCTCGTGCGCGAATGGGGCCCGAGATCAAGGCGCGACACCGGAGCCGTAGCGGCGCTACGGCGATGGTTTCGCAACGCAGAGATCGGGTTCCAGGCGCGTGCGAGGCGACGGGAGACTTCTTCAGCATCCTGCTAGCTCCCGAGATCGACGCGTCCCTTCGTGACGTCGAGTGAGCCGCCGGGCAGCTGGCGGTACACCGAGTAGCGGGCGTCGCCGCCCTCGAGGCTGCACGAGAGCACCTGGCCCGAGCGAACCAGGTACTGGCCGCGGCGGCCGGTCTGGGCGTCGGGCTCCATGCACGTGACGCGCTTGACCGCCTTCTTGTCGAAGACCACGCGCGCCGACGTCTCCGAGGCGTTCACCAGCGTGAAGCGATCACCTCGGGGAACCTCCGCGCGCGCGGGGGTCGGCCCTTCGTTGGCGAGCTCGATGCGTGAGCCGCCGGGTCGAACGGCAGCCAGCGCCGCGTCTCCGGGCTGGGCCCACGAGCCGGTGGGAACCGCGAGCGAGAGCAGCAGGGCGGCCAACGGGATGGTGGTGAATCGAAGCATCTTGGACTCCTCGTGTGGGCGCACATGGAACCGGGTGAAGCGGGTGAAGCGGTGGACGGTCTCGTCCAGGGGACGAACGAGGCCAGCGGGAATCGACCAGTTTCCAACCAAACGGTTGGAAACTGGGCCAAAGAAAAGGGCCCCGTCGGGCCCGGGATCGCCGGCGCTCCGGCGTCATGCCACCTGCTCCCACGAATCGACCTGGGAGACGATCATGCGCAGGCCGGCGTCCAGGGCGTCGAGCGGCTGGCGCATCCGGACGCCCACCAGGATTCCGTTCGTGGCCACGACCAGGTAGCGGGCCAGGTCGTCGAGGTCGTGCTCGCTGCCGAGCTCGCCCGACGCGCGGGCGCGGGTGAGGGCCGCGAGGAACGCGGCCTCGAGACGCTCGGCGTGGGCCAGGATGCGCGAGGCCGCCTCGGGATCGTCGTGGGACTGCTCGACGGCGCAGTTGACCATGAAGCAGCCGCGGCCCATCGCATCGGGCGCCTTGCCGCGAAAGGCGTTCATGAAGTCGCGAATCGCCTGGAGCCCCTCGCTTCCGTGCTCCAGGCCGCAGGTCATCTCCGCGACCATGCGGTCGCGGTAGCGGTCGAGACATGCCAGGTAGAGCTGGTGCTTGTCGCCGAACGTGTTGTAGAGCGAGTAGCGGTTGATCCCCATGGCGGCCTCGAGGTCCTGGACGGACGTGGCCTCGTAGCCCTTCTGCCAGAAGAGCTGCATGGCCAGATCGAGGACCTCGTCCGGCTCGAATGAGCGGGGTCGCGCCATCAGGATTCCCAACCGATTAGTTGGAAACTAGCCCGGGGGCGCGGGGCGAGCAAGAGGCCCTACCAGCTGCCTCCGCCTCCACCGCCGAAGCCGCCCCCGCTGAAGCCCCCGCCGCCGAGCCCGCTGCTCCCGGAGCCGCCCTTTGGCGCCGGCTGGGAGGAGACGCTCTTGCCGATGGTCGAGAGCGAGCTTCCCACGTCGTTCACGAGGATCACCGGATTGAAGGGGCCGCGGTGGCGGCTCACGTACCAGTCCGGCGGCTCGCTGTAGACGTCCGAGAAGGCGTTGGCCCACTCGTCGGCCGCCCCGAGCACGATCGCGTGGGGAAGGATGGCCTCGAAGCGGCCCGCGGTCCGCCCGCCACTGCGCTCGAGGCGATCCGCCTCGACCCGCTGCAGGAACTCGCGGAAGCCCAGGATCTCCTCGTACGCCTTGCGGCCCCGCCGCGTGCGGCGCGGCATCGAGCGCGAGAACGCGAGCACGATGGCACCGGCCGCCCCGAGCGCGATCGCCGCGTCGAGCCGCTGCAGCATCACGAAGGCGAGCACCGCGAGGACGCCGAGGACGACGCCGCCCGCCCCCCAGTTGCGACGCACCTTATCCGGCGACGAGGGGAAGAAGCCCTTCGTGTGGCTGACCTCGAGGTACAGCGCTTCGCGGATCTCGGGAAGGTTGGTGTAGAACTTGTCCTTCAGCGACGAGACCAGCACCGAGTCCATGCCGCCCGAGAAGAGCCGGTTGAAGAGGATCGCCTCGTGGCGCTTCAGGTCCTTTCCCTCGCGCAGCTTGCGCAGGCGCACGTCCTTCGTCTCGAGGAAGAGGAAGCCGCTGCTCTCCTCCTCTTCGATGCGCAGGAAGCCGCGGATCGCGAGGTCGAGGATGGTGGAAGTGATGTCGGGGAGGTCGACCTTCTCGTCGACGACGGTGCCCACCTCCGCCGGCGAGAGCCCGTCGGGCGGCTCGTAGCGCACCGGCAGTGCGTCGCCGACGCCGACGTCGCGGCCGTGACGCCGCCAGAAGGCGAACATCGCCGCGAAAACGGCGACGGGGATCAGGCTGAACCCGCTCACGTAGTCGGAGACGCGATCGAGGAAGCGGGAGAGCTCCGACGGCTCGGCCAGGAGCCCCTTCGGCAGCCCGAGCACCAGGGTCAGCCCCTCGCCCGGCCCGAGAGGCACGTCGGACTCGAAGGCGACCAGCGCGCCGGAGGGAGCGGTGGTGCAGGCAGAAGCCACCGACCCCTGCCTTCCCGTGAAGCAGGCCGTCTCGGTCCACTGCGGGATCTCGGGCAGGATCACCAGCGCCGAGGCGGAGTCGATGGGGATGCCCCAGGCGTTGCCGGTGACGTTCCAGTAGATCTCGTCGTGCTCCTCGAACCAAAGCACGGCGCGGCGGATCCGGTAGCGGACCCAGTAGTCCTGGACGCCGGAGACCTTCCGGTCCGCGCTCCCGATGCGGATCTCGAGATCCGAGCCGGCCTTCCGGACGCGGTAGGGGCGCGAGGCTCCCGCGGCATCGGTCACCTCGAGCACGTCGAGGGCGATGCGGTAGTCGGCCGCGCGCCCGCGGCCGTAGCGCACGGGGATGGTGCGGTAGATGCCGTGGCGGCTCGCGCTCTCGAAGTCGTAACGGATCTTCTCGAGCACCTCGAAGGCATCGCTCCCGTCGGCGCGGATCTCGACGTCGAAGCGCTCGATGCGCTCCGCTGCGGCTCCTCCGGCCAGCCAGAGCAGCCCGCACAGACAGGCGGCGACACGCAGACGCACGTCGCGGCCTACGAGAAGGAGACCTGGGGCGCGGAGCGCTCGGCCTCGGTGTCGAGCTCGAAGTAGTCCTTCTTCACGAAGCCCGTCACCCCGGCCACGACGTTGCTCGGGAACTCCTCGCAGGCCGTATTCAGGTCGCGCACGATGGCGTTGTAGTACCGGCGCGCGTTCTGGATCGCCTCTTCGATCTTCGTGAGCTCGCCCTGGAGCGAGAGGAAGTTCTCGTTGGCGCGCAGCTCGGGGTAGGCCTCGGCCACGGCGAACAGGTTGCCCAGCACGCGCGAGAGCGCCCCCTCGGCCTCGGACTTCGAGGCGGCGTCGCCCGCGTCCATCGCCCGGGCCCGCGCCTTCGTCACCTCCTCGAAGGTCTGGCTCTCGTGCTGGGCGTAGCCCTTCACCGTCTCGACCAGGTTCGGGATCAGGTCCCAGCGGCGCTTGAGCTGGACGTCGACGTCGCTCCACGCGCCCTCGCTCCCGTTTCGCAGGCGCACCAGCCGGTTGTACATCCCGACGCCCCAGACCGCGATCGCGGCGAGGACTCCCAAGAAGATCAACGAACCCATGCCGGCTCCTCCTTCAATGGCCCGATCCCGGGTCTCCAGGCCCATCGGGCTCGGGCGTCCCGAGCAATGCCCTCGCCTCTGATACGGCCGAACGGGAGCCGAACACGAGCAGTCGATCCCCGTCGCGGAGCGCCATCTCGGCCTCGGGGTTGGGCGTGGTGGCCCCGCGGCGCTCGACGGCCAGGACCGCGGCCCCGGTGCGGGCGCGCACCGAGAGGCCCAGCAGGGTCTGGCCCTCGACCTGGGGCCCGGCGTCGATCCAGTCCGTGGTCACGCTCTCGAGCAGCTCGAGCAGCCATGGGTCGATGCCGAGATCGGGGAGCGCCTGGACCAGGCCGTAGCCCTCCTCGCGGAACTCCTCGAGGAAGCGCTCGATCGAGCCCGTGGGGATGCCCTCCCGGCGCAGCACCTGGGCCAGCAGGTCGAAGATGCCCTCCATCTCGTCGGCGACGACGTGGTTGGCGCCCGACATGGCCAGCCGGTCGACCTCGCGCACCCAACGGGTGCGCGCGAAGATCGCGGCCGTCGGATTGATGCGCCGGGTGAGGGTCACCACCTGGCGCGTGGCCGTCGGATCGTTGATGGCGATCACGGCCGCCCGGGCGCGAGGCACGCCCACGTGGCGCAGCAGGTCCTCGCGAGTGGCGTCTCCGAAGACCACGTTCTCGCCCTTCGCCCGCGCCTCGCGCACGCTTCCGGCGTTGGACTCGACCGCGATCCACGGCACGCCGATGCCGGTCAGCACGCGGCCCAGGGTCTGGCCGCTCATGCCGTAGCCGATCAGCACGATCCGATCCTCCTCGTCGTCGTCCGAGACCGACTCTCCCCCGTCTCCCCGCAGCCTCGCGGCGATCGTCGGGCCGAGGCGCATGAGGAGCGGCGTCGCCACCAGCGAGAGCACCGAAGCCGCGACGAAGGACTCGGCGAGCTCTTCGTCGAGCAGGCCCGCCGAGCCGGCCGCGCGCGCGAGCACGAACGAGAACTCGCCGGTCTGGGCGAGGGCCAGCGCGGAGAGCACGGCGACTCGCGAGCCGTTGCCGAGCACCCAGACCGTCACGAACACGATCGCGGCCTTGAGCGCCACCGACGCGACGAAGAAGAGCAGCACCTCGTCGGTCTGGGACACCAGGATGTCCGGCTCGAGCAGCATGCCCACGGCGGTGAAGAAGGCTCCGAGCAGGATGCCGCGGAGCGGGACCAGCTCCGCGATCAGCTGGGTGCCGTAGAGCGTCGAGGACAGGATGATGCCGGCCAGGAAGGCGCCGACCGCCAGGGTCAGGCCCATGGCCTGGGCCACCAGCGCGCCGCCCAGGACGACCACCACGGCGACCAGGGTGAAGACCTCGCGCGAGCCCACGCGCGTGACGCGGTCGAGCAGCGGCGGCAGCACGAAGCGGGCGGCCCCCGTGAAGATCACCAGGGCCAGCACGGCCTGGCCCACGGCCATGCCGACCGGCGCGAGGCCCAGATCGGATCCCGCGGCCAGGAGCGGCAGCGCCAGCAGGAAAGGCACGATGCACAGGTCCTGGAAGATCAGGATGCCGACGGAGATCTGGCCGTGGGGAGCGTCCAGCTCACCGCGCTCGGCCAGCAGGCGCATCACGACCGCGGTGCTCGAGAGCGCCACCATCGCGCCGAGCACGAGCCCCGTCTGCCACGAAGTGCCGAGCACCACCGAGAAGACGGCGGTCAGACCGAGGGTCGCGCCCACCTGGATGCCCCCGGCCAGGAGCAGCGACGACCAGCGACGGCGCAGCTGGTCGAGGGGCAGCTCGAGCCCGACCTCGAAGAGCAGGAACACGACGCCGATCTCGGCCAGGGTGAGGACCACCTCCGGGTCGGACACGAGGCCGAGTGCGCCGGGCCCGATCAGGGCGCCGGCGAAGAGGAAGCCGACGACGGCGGGCAGGCGCAGCCGTTCGAAGAGCGCGGCCCCCAGGGCGGCCGCGCCGATCAGGATCACCAGCGTGAGGAGCTGCTCACTGGTGTGCACGAGGCGCCCTCGGCCGAGCGCGCGGGCTCATCGGCAGACGTCGACGATCAGGTGGAGGCGATCCCGATCCGAGCGGTTCGTGGCGCCGTGGGGCTCGGTGTTCGCGATCTTGTAGATCTTGCCGCGCTCGAGGTGCACCGACTCGCCGGCGAGCTTCATGGTCGCGCCGGGGTCGGTCACCACCGGTACGTGCACGCGGTGGTGCGCGTCGTAGTAGGGCCCGTCGTCGACGTGCACGCCCACGCCGCGATGCGCCTTCAGCCAGACGGCGAGCACCTTGCCGAACTCGCTCCCGATCCCGGTCTGCTGGACGAGCTCGAGCAGCGGCTCGACCTCGGGGAAGCGCGTCCGCCACTCGGTGTCCTCGATCCGAGGCGCCGCGCTGGCCTTCGCATAGCGCGACTCGAACGCGGTCGGGTCCTCGCGGAAGGCGAGCGAACGCGTGTTCCGCTGGGCCCGGAAGCGGGACGAGCGCCCGTTGTCCGGCCAGTCGTGTCCGTCGCCCACCGCCGCCTCGAAGTCGGCCAGCAGTGCCTCCGGCACCTCACCCAGCACGATCGCCCCGCGGGACCCCTCTCCGCCCAAAGCCCTCTCCTCCGTCGAGGAGAATACACAGCGCACCGAGCGGCCTCCTGGGATCCTGCCGGCGCGTTGCCGCGGCGGGAAGCGATTCTGCCGTGATCGACGATACGCAAGTCGGCAGCTCAGGGGCCCCCAAGGTGAGGGCTAAAGGACCCGGATGTGGGGCCGATGTCCCCCATCGACCCCCCATCCCCGAGCCCCCATGCCCCTCCGCCCTTTACTCATCCTCGTCCCCTGCCTGCTCGCCGCCGGCTTCTTCGCACTGGCGGGCGTCGACGCGCCGAACGAGCCCGCGGCCATCGAGCTCGCGAGCTCGCCGACGCCCTTGCCCGAGACCGGGGATCGGATCCCGGAGGGGGCGCCGGCCTCCCTCGACGAGACCGCACCCGCAGAGGCGCCGATCCCCGCTGTCACCCCGGCTCCCGTCGAGCGCGCCGCCGTGCCGCGGGTCGACGACGGAGACCTGCCGCCGGCCTTCGCCGCGGCCCCTCGCGACGCCACCTCGCGCGTCGCGCCCGATGCCCTCCACAACGCGCGCCGCGAGCGCATACTACTCGACACCGACGAGCTGGCGCGCACCCTGCGCGGCCGCGACGGCGCGCGCCGTTCGCTGCTGCTGAACCTCTTCGACGACGTGGGATTCCCCGTCGTCTTCGACCGCGTCGAGCGCAACGACCCGGCCGGGATCTCGCTGGTCGCGTCCGGACGCGTGGTCGGCGTCGAGGACAGCGACGTCGTGGCCGTCCTCGACGGCGACACCCTCGCGGCGAACGTGCTGCTCCCGACCGGCGAGCTGTACCAGGTCCGCGCCATCGAGAACGGGCTCGTGCGGGTGAAGGAGGTGGACCGCGAGGCGATCGGCGACTGCGTCAACGACGAGCACGATCACCACGTCGAGGCCGCGGCCTTCGATACGGGCAGCGGAGGGAGCGACACGGGCAGCGGTGGCGGCGACGTGGCCGCCGCCTCGCAGTCCGGCGACACCCTCGACCTCCTGGTCGTCTACTCCCCCGCCGCACGCGCGGCGGCGGGCGGCGTCTCCGGCATGGACTCGCTGATCTCCCTCAATGCCGCTTCGATCAACCGCTTCTACAGCGAGAGCGGCTCCACGGCGCGCGTCCGCGTCGTCCACAGCGCCGAGGTCTCCTACACGGAGCGCAGCGGCGATCCCATGGACGCGGCGCTCCGCGACGTGACCGACGGCGTCGTGAGCGGCGTCCACGGCCTGCGGAACCAGTACGGGGCCGACCTCGTGACCTTCATCGTGCGCCCGAACCCCTACTCGGGAACGGCGGGCATCGCCTGGGTCCCGAACGTCGACTACATGCCGTACTCCGACTACATCGGCTTCTCCGCCGTCGCGGTGCAGGCCTTCGACGACCCGACGGTGCTCGCCCACGAGCTGGGCCACAACCAGGGCAACAACCACGACGCCCGCACGATCACGAGCTCGGGCGGCAGCACCTCGAGCGCCGCGGCCCGCACGCGGCCCTACGCGTTCGGCTACATCGAGCCCTCCAACCGCTTCCACACCCTGATGGCCTACCCCTCGAGCTGCGGATACTGCCTGCGCCTGGGCCGCATCTCGAACCCGAACTCGACCTACACCGGCCGCGCCACGGGCAGCAGCTCGGCGGACGTGCGGCGAGTGCTGAGCGAGACGGTTCCGACCATCGCGAGCTGGCGGGCTGCGCAGGTCTCCTCGACTCCGCCGCCCGATCTCAACTCGCCGCCCGCGGGCACCATGCTCCCGGCCAGCGACGCCACCCTGGGCTGGGTGGACAATGGGAACGCCGTCTCGGACTGGTGGGTCTACGTCGGCACCGAGCCCGGTGCGGACGATCTCTTCAACAGCGGCTCCCTCGCCGCGGGGACGCGGTCGGTGGTGGTGCCGTCGCTCCCGTCCGACGGGCGCACCCTCCACGTGCGCCTGTGGGCCTACATGAACGGCAGCTGGACCAGCCAGGACGTCTCCTACCAGGCGTACGACGCACCGGTCTCGCAGCCCATGCTGATCTTCCCGCTCCCGGGCTCGGTCCTGCCGCCCGGCGACCTCACCTTCGAGTGGTCGGACCTGAACGGGCTGGCCGACGAGTGGTGGATCCAGGTCGGCTCGAGCCTGGCCGCGAACGACGTCTTCGACAGCGGACCCCTCGGCTCGAGCGGCTCCGTGACCGTCACCGGGCTTCCCACCGACGGGCGCACGCTGTACGTGCGGATCTTCCACCGCATGACGGGCGACCCCTGGAGCTCCGTCGACTTCTCCGTGACCGCGGCGACCGTCCTGCTCCCGCCGAACCTCGTGTCTCCGGCTGCGGACAGCACGCTCACCGCCGCCTCGACGACCCTCTCGTGGAACGACGTCAGCGGCCTCGTCGACGAGGCCTGGGTGCACATCGGGAGCTCGTCCGGCGGCAACGACCTGTTCAACAGCGGCCGGATCAGCGGTGCCAGCAGCGTCGACGTCGATGGCCTCCCGACGGACGGACGGCAGCTCTTCATCCGACTCTTCTTCCGACGGTCCGGTGGGGAGTGGCTCTCCGTCGACTACTCCTTGACGGCCGCCACCATCGCCGCTGCCACTCCGGTGATGGTGACCCCTTCGCCGGGAGCGACGCTGCCCGGGGCCGCCACGACCTTCCAGTGGTCGGATCCGAGCGGTGCCACCACCAACTGGTGGCTCAACCTGGGAACGACGGCTGGGGGCCACGACGTCCTGAACAGCGGCAACCTCGGCGCCTCCACCAGCCTCGCCGTGGCCGGCCTGCCGACCGACGGGAGCACCGTGCACGCGCGGCTCTGGTATCGCTCGGGCAGCGGGTCCTGGCGCTCCGAGGACTTCAGCTTCACGGCCGCCACGGTGGCCGCGCCTCCGCCTCCTTCGCTCGTGTCGCCCACGCCCGGCAGCCAGATCGGCGCCAGCGAGACCTTCTCGTGGTCGGATCCGAGCGGCGCGGTCACGGAGTGGTGGCTCAACCTGGGCACGAGCCAGGGCGGTCACGACATCCTCAACAGCGGCAACCTGGGCGCCACGACGTCGATCGCGGTGAACGACCTCCCGGTCGGTGGCGGCAACGTCCATGCGCGCCTGTGGTACAAGGCCTCTGGCTCGTGGGCGAGCGAGGACTTCACCTTCACGACTCCGGGCCCCTCGGTCACCGCACCCACGCCCGGCAGCACGCTCCCGGGCGCCACGGTGACCTTCCAGTGGTCCGACCCGACCGCCAGCGTCACGGACTGGTGGCTGAACCTGGGCACCTCGAACGGCGGCTACGACCTACTGAACAGCGGACGCCTGGGCGGAGGCACCACCTCCCTCCTGGTGAGCGGCCTGCCGACGGACGGAAGCACGATCCACGCGCGGCTCTGGTTCGAGAACGGAAGCGGCTGGCACTCGCGGGACGTGACCTTCACGGCCGCGCCCTAGAACCTCCGGCGGCCGGCGGCCTAGCGCCTCCGCGCCGGGTTGCCGAACACGCGCTCGCCCGCTCGGACGTGGCGCGTCACGACCGCGCCGAGCCCGATCTGCGCGCCGGCTCCCACCCGCACGCCGTTGTTCAGGCACGCCCCGGCGCCGACCGAGGCGTTCTCGCCGAGCTCGGCACTGCCGCAGAGCATGGCGCCCACGTAGACGGCCGCGCCTTCGCCGAGGCGACAGTTGCGCCCCACGTTCACCTGGTTGCCCACCAGCACCCGGGATCCGAGCCAGGTGTCGCTCAGCACGCCGCGCACGATCGTGGTGTGCGCCCCGACGGTCACCTCGTCCTCGAGCCGGGTCTGCCCCACGCTCGGGAGGCGATAGGGGCCATAGGCGCTCCGATACGGGCTGTCGTCGCTGCGCCCGATCACGCTTCCGGCTCCGATCCGACAGCCTCGGCCCAGGCGCGTTCCGGCATGCAATACGGCGTGGGCGTCGATGCGGCAGCCGGGGCCGACCTCGACGTCCGCCTCGACGACGACGTGACGGCCGAGCCGCGCGCTCGCGTCGATGCGGGCGTCCGGGTGGACGTCGTGCTCCGTGGCCGCCTCCTCCTCGGGGAGGAGCGCAGTCAGCACCGACGCCATGAAGCGGCAGGCATCCGAGACGATCGCCACGGCGGCCACGCCGGGCGCCTCGACGGGCGTCTCGGCCAACAACAGGCCGGCACGCAGCGGCGCCGCCGCCTTGGCGACGCCGGGGCCGCGTCCGCGCAGGAAGCAGATCGAGCCCGCGTCCGCCTCGTCGGGCGAAGCGACGGACACGAGCGAGTGGTCCGCGTCCCCGTGGAGCGCGACGTCTTCGGCCTCGCCGAGGGCCAGGCACTCGGCCACGGTCAGCGGGCGGGGCAGCGCGCGCGGGAACGAGGACTTCATCGCGGCTCCTCGGACGCGTCCGCCCCATCGAGCGCGTAGAGCGCGTAGCGTTCGTTCTCGTAGCAAGGCGAGCGCTTGGCCAGGGAGGCCACGAACTCGGAGCTCGCCTTCCGATTCTCGACGAAGGATCGGTCCGCGATGATCCAGCCCAGGCGGTAGCGCTCGGCCAGGGCGTCCACGCTGCCGCGAAAGACGTCGAGCTCCTCCGTGTCCTGCGTGAAGTAGTCGAAGGCGTCGAGCGGACGCTCGGGGTGCTGGATGAAGCGGTAGTAGTAGCGGAGCCGACCCTTGAGCTTCGGCTTGGTGTAGTACGAGAGCAGCGCCGGCAGCTTGATCGGGACGGTCGCGACCCGGAGCTCGCCTTCGATCTGCGCCAGGTGTCGTGCGAGATCCTTCTCCGGCTGGTCGCGCCCCTGTCCTCGCGTCAGCCGTCGCAGGTTCGCCGTCTCCGACAGGAGATGGATCAGGAGCAGGACGCTCACGTTGGGAAGCACGAGCGCCGCCACGGCCAGGACCCCTTCGGCGCCGTGCTGGGCGGCCCAGGCGCCGGCGAGCAGCGCCATCGCCGGCGTCGCGTACTCGAAGTAGCGCTCGGCCTGGCCGAAGATCGTCAGGGGGTCGATGCTGGTAGCGACGAAGAGGATGGCTGCGGCGAGCACGCACGCACCCGACACCGCCATCAGCGGAGCGCTCGCGACCGACTCGCGGAAGTCGGCGTCGAAGGCGGCAAAGCCCACGAGCCAGAGCACCGGAAGCGAGTACGCCGCGATCCACACCGGCGACTGCTGGAAGAGGAGCTTGCGGGCCTCGGCGCCGTCGCGGAAGAACAGCGCGGGCAGGCGCAGGGTGTTCGCGATCAGGTTGCGCTTCGCCACGTTCTCGAGGCGCATGCGGTTCCCCGCGTACCAGACCCAGTGGTTCACCTTGAAGACCAGCAGGTCGCGGATGCCCAGCGGCGGCACGAGCCAGCCCAGCACGCCGACGCCCGCGACCAGGATCAGCGGCACGAAGGATCCCGTGAAGAGCGCGATCAGCGGGGCCGAGAACACGACGGCCTGGAGCCCGAAGAAGGAGGTGAGCGCCAGGCAGAAGAGGGCGAAGGCGCTTCCGCCCCACGCGAGCCCGCCGCCTCCCGCCTCGATCCAGGCGATCCCGGCGAAGACGGCGGTCGCGAGCGGCAGCGAGGGGGCGCGGCCGTTGGTGGCGCGGACCCGGGCCGTGAGGGGAACCAGGAGGGGCGTGCTCACGAACACGGCGCCGACTGCGAGGGCAAGGGCGCGCTGGAGGGTCGGGTCGCCGCCGGCCAGCTCGAGGGTCGGCAGCACCGGCCAGCGGAAGAGCGCGTAGAGAGCGAGCCCGATCGAGACGTCCGATGCCAGGTTGAGCGCCACCGCGGCCAGGGGCCAGCGCTTCTTGGGAAGGCGCGAGATCAGGTAGTGGGGGAGCATCGGGTACGGGAAGTTCCCGTGCTGGATCGCGTCCCCGAGCTCGTAGGTGATCCAGCGGCTCTTCCGCTGGTTCGCGATCTTCGTCATCACGCCCCAGTTGTCGGAAGAGGGGCGCAGGGTCGCGACCAGCCGCAGAGCGACCGCGAAGAGCGTGAGCGACAGGCAGTCGACGACGACGGAGACCAGAGGCGCGGCTCAGCTGGCCTCGGCGCGGCCGGCGTAGGCGACGATGGCGCGGATCGAGCGGCACAGCTCGAGATCTTCGTCGGGGACCTCGAGCCCGTGGGACTCCTGCAGCGAGAGCAGCAGGTCGGCCAGGTCGAGGGAGTCGAACCCCGCGTCGAAGAGATCCTCTTCGGCGCCCACCTCGGCCACCTCGATGTCCGTCTCGAGCTCGGCCATGGCCGCGCGGACGGCGTCTTCAGTCAGCATCTGCCCTCTCCAAGACCGCGGTTCCCCAGCTCAGGCCCACGCCGAAGCCGCTGACCACCACCACGCGATCGCTGTCCTTCGTCTCGCGCTCGAGCAGGATCGGCACCGAGGACGAGACCGTGTTGCCGTAGTCGCCGGCCGCGAACGCGGCCCGGTCCCCGGCTCCCACGCGCTGGGCGATCCGCTCCACGATGTAGCGGCTGCCCTGGTGTAGCAGGAAGCGGTCGACGTCGTCGACGCCGAGCCCCGCGCGCTCGAGAGCGCTCTCGATGCTGCGCGGCACCACGGTCGCGGAGAAGTTGAACACGGCCCGGCCATTCATGAAGAGCCGCCCGTCCTTGCGCACCTCGAGGGCGTCCCGCCGCGAGCCGTCGCTGCCGAAATCCGTGGCGCGCACCCACCAGCGCGGCCGATCGCTGAGCAGGGTCGCGGCCGCGGCGTCGCCGAAGATCAGCGCGGTGTTGCGATCGCTCTCGTCGAGGACCTTCGAGTAGGGGTCGCTCGTGACGAGCAGCCCGCGGGTCTGGCCGTGGCTCTCCATGAATCCGCGCAGGACCGAGGCGCCGACCACGAATCCGGAGCAGCCGAGGGAGAGATCGAGGCACACGCACGAGGGCGGAAGCGAGAGCCGCTCGTGGAGGATGGCGGAGGTGTGGGGGAGCCCGTGGCCATCCGGATTCTGGGTGACGAGGAAGAGGCTCTCGACCTCCTCGGGCCGGACGCTTCCCGTGGCGAAGAGCCGCTCCACCGCCGCGATCGCCAGGTCGGAGGTGTCGGCGCCGGCGGGGAGCCTCGCCACGCGCTCGACGCCCATCTTCGACTCGAGCAGGGTCGCGTCGACGCCCAGCGCCTCCATGCGCTCCCGGTTGTCCAGCCGGCGCTCGGGGATCTCCGATCGGATCTCGCCGATGCCGATCACTGACGCACCGTGAAGGTGATGCGCCCGACCACCTGGCCGGCGTGGCGGATGTCCGAGCGGGCCGTGCGCGTGCCGAGCTTCTGGGCCAGCTCGATGCGCAGGGGATCGTCGCCGACCGGCCAGCGTTCGAGCTCGATCCCGGTGAAGAGCCACGCCACGGGGGCGACCTCGCGGCGCACGAGCTGCTTGTGGTGGGACACCACCCGCTCGATCCAGCTGTGCCCGGCCGGGGGCTCGAGCTCGACGAAGCCGGACCCGAAGCGCGCCTTCTCGGTGATGCCGTCCTCGTCGTACTCGGTGCGCCCCAGGACGGCGCGACCATCCTCCTCGACGGCCAGGCGCCGCACGACGCCCTCCTCTTCGAAGCGGAACTGGGCGGCGGCCCGCTTGAGGCGCGCAGCATCGTCGCACGCGACCGCGCGCACGCCGGTTCGCATCATCCGGCGGATCCGCAGGGCGAGTGGGCCCCTGGCCCCGGTGACGTCGACCAGGCTCTGGAACAGGTCGGTTCCGTGGAGGTAGTCCCGGCCTCCCTTGAACGGGAGATCGAGCGGGATGCCGTCACTCACCCCGGCCAGCATATCAGCTCCCCTTCCAACGGCCGGTCTGCACCCACTCACGGCTTGCGGAACATCCAGAGCGCCCGGCGGCGGATCCGCCCCACCTCGAAGGGCGCCCCGAAGCGTGCGCAGGCCTCGCCCAGCGCGACCTCGGCGGGCTGGCCGATCAGCCACGAGCGACCGGAGAGCGGCGGCGGCAGCCCGATCGCGATGATCAGCGTCCCGCCCTCCGAGAGCGCCCGATGGCACTCCTCGAGAATGGAGGCCGGGTCGGGCACGACCTCGAACACGTCGAAGATGGCGATGCCATCGAAGCGCCCCTCGGGCAGCGCCTCGCCGGAGAGCACGTGGCAGCCCGGGAGCGCGAGGCCGCGCTCGCCGAAGCGCCAGCTCGCCAGGTCGAGGATCGGCTTGGACAGATCCGCGAGGGAGACCCGCTCGATGCCGGCAGCCGCGAAGTACAGCCCCATGTTGCCCACGCCCGCCCCGTAGTCGAGCACGTGCCGCGCGCCTTGGGCGAGGAAGACCTGGGCGGCCGCCAGCCGGGCGGGGACGTGGGGGTCGGTGCCGGCGACGCGCAGGTTGGCGAAGAGGAAGGCGGGGTCTCGAGCGAAGAGATCCTGCACCTGCTGCTCGTCGTAGGCGTCGGCGTTCCAGCCGTCGGGGAGCGGAGCGTCGAGGGCCTCCTGGGCCTCTTCGGACTCGAGCGCGAAGTAGCGGCGCGCCTCCTCGCGGAGCGAGGCCGGAAGGTCGTCGCAGCCCGGCAGCGTCAAGGCCTGCTGCCAGTCGGGCAGGGTCGGATCGA
The DNA here is from genome assembly GCA_030065975.1 of Myxococcota bacterium. GTDB lineage: Bacteria > Myxococcota_A > UBA9160 > UBA9160 > UBA6930 > JASJCN01. Next base: position 13,188 of record JASJCN010000001.1, on the reverse strand, counting down.
GGCGGGCCATCACGCCGAAGGGATCCGTACCGAGGGGCTCCGCCTCCATGGCCTGGCGCGTGCAGCGGAGCGCCGCCTCGACGTCGCCGCGCAGGCCCAGGCGGCGGGCCCGGTAGTGGTGGAGCCGTGCCGCGATCGCGCCGAGGAATCCCTCCGTCTTCATGCGAGCCGCTCCTCGAACCGCTCGGGCCACACCGGAAGGGCCAGCTGCTCGAGCACGGCGGTCTCGCCCCGACGGTACGCCGAGGCGACGCGCAGGCCGGCCGTGTGCAGGTCGACCACGGGCTCGGGGCCGAGCACCGCGGTCGTGAAGGACATGCGCCCGGGCGGCGCGGGCTCGGCCGGCACCAGGCGCCACCCCCGGCCGCTGACGGCGTCCGGATCGAGTCGCCCACAGACGTGCAGCAGGAGCTCCGTCGCCACCTCCGTGTCGGAGTCGATCCAGCCTCCCGCTCCCACCAGCGGCGTCTCCCAGTCGTGATGCTCGAGACACACGATGGCGTCGTAGGCGCCCGAGGGCGGCGCGCCCTCCCCGGCGTACGCCTCGGCCCGGGCTCCGGCGGCGCGGAGGGCCGGCAGCGTGGCGTCGGGGAAGACGCCGCGGCCGAGGACCAGGACGCGCGCCTCGGAGAGGCCGATGCCGTGATCCAGAAGCAGCTTGGCCACACTTTGCGCGACGGCCTCGAAGGTCCGCAGTCGCGGCTCGCGCTCGTTGGTGCCGATCACGGCAATGCCCCGCTCGCGGCAGGCCGGGACGTCGAGCTCCTCGGGACGCAGCTCCCAGGGCTCCCACATGAGCGCGATCACCGTTCCGGGTCGGAGCGCACCGACCGTCTCGGCATCGAGGGGACGCACGAAGCCCAGGTTCGTGACGAGGTCCGCCGCGGCGTAGGCCTCGCGCGGGCGGCCCTTCCGGATCTCCAGCCGGTCGGCCACGCCGAGGCGCGACGCCAGAGAGGCGAGGCCCTCACGGACCTCGGCGAAGGGGCCGAAGCGCGAGTCGGCGCCGAGGGCGATGACGCGCTCGGCGCCCGCCAGGGCGGCCACCAGGGGCGTGCACACGAAGGCGCCGGTGGCGGCCTCGGTCAGGACGACGTCCCCGCGCAGATCGAGCTCGAAGCGCTCGATCGCCCGCTTCCAGAGCTGGGGCCCGTCCATGAGGAAGGGAGGTAACGGTCCTCCGGGCCCGATGCACACCCCCTCGGGGGCAGCGGTGGTCGGGGGAAGGCGGGTGAAGGACGCGTGGACGCGCTTCTGGTCTCGTGAGGCGAAGTTGCGAGACTGCCGGCCCATGGAATCCGGAATGGAGTCCGGCATGGACCCCGAGACGCTCTCCGCGCTGATCGCCCGCACCCGCGGAGGACTCGGCGAGAACGACGCCGCCTTCCTCGCCCGGGTCTACGGCCGCCCGGTCGACGACTACGCGCGGCGGCTCTCGGGCTGGGGCTTCGCCGGACTCGGGCGGGTGCTGGATGCCGGCTGCGGCTTCGGACAGTGGAGCGCCGCCCTGGCCCGCACGAACTCCGAGGTCCGGTCGATCGACGTGGGAGAGGCGCGCGTCGCGTTCGTGCAGGAGCTCGCCGCGGAGCTCGGGCTCGCACAGCTCGAGGCGCAGGTGGCCCGGCTCGACTCCCTGCCCTTCGAGGCGAAGCACTTCGACGGTGTCTTCTGCTACGGCGTACTCTTCCTGACGCGCTGGCGGGAGGCGCTGGCCGATCTCGCGCGGGTGCTGCGTCCGGGCGGCCGGCTCTACGTGAACGCCAACGGCTTCGGCTGGTACCGGCACATGTGGTACGCGCAGCCCAACCGCACCGCGGACTACGAGCCGCGGGAGCACGTCGCCCGGGTGTTCGACAACACCTGGCGCTACGCGGGCGGGCAGTCGATCCAGGAGGGCTACGGCGTGCTGATCGAGCCCGAGGAGCTGCGCGCCGAGCTCGAGAAGCTCGGCTTCCAGGACATCGCCCTCGGGGCCGAGGCCGAGCTCTCGGCGCGCGGCCTCGGTGAGCCGGTCGCGCCCTTCTTCGCGGGCGAGTTCGACGGCGATCGAGGCGTGTACGAGATGCTGGCGACCCGCCGCTGAGCCTCGCTTGCCAGCCGCGGAAGCCGGTGCCTATGCTGGATCCGCGAATCCCCCAGGGAACCGCGCTTTCGCGCCGGAGAGGGACGTGTCCCACAGCCGCACCAAGACCGCGATCGAGAAGCTCTTCACGACGCGCTCGATCAAGAGCTTCGCCGCGCACTTCCTGCTGAACAGCATGGCGGGACAGAAGCTCTTCCTGATGAACGAGCGGCTGCCGCGCGTGATCAACATCTCGTTCAACGAGAAGACCTGCATGTTCTCGTGCTCGATGTGCCCCTACGCCGAGGACCACGTCCGCGAGATGTACCGCGGCGGCTCGGAGATGGACTTCGACACCTTCAAGGCCATCGTTCACAGCATCCCGAACGATCCCTTCTACAGCTTCGACATCTCCTCGATCGGCGAGACCCTCCAGTTCAAGCCGGTGGCCGACTTCATCGCCTACGCCAAGAAGCACCGGCCGCTCGTCAACACGATCATCTCGACCAACGCGCTGCTGCTCAGCGAGGACGTGATGCGCGCGCTGGTCTCGAGCGGGCTCGACGCCATGCAGCTCAGCATGTACGCCGAGAACGCAGAGGACCACCAGATGATCACCAAGACGCGCTCCTTCGATCGCGTCTGCGAGAACGTGCGCCGGGCCAGCGAGGTGCGACGCGAGATGGGCTCGGAGACGCCCTACCTCCAGGCGTTCATGATGGACTCGAAGGAGACCCACGAGACCACCGAGCGCTTCATCGAGACGTGGTCGCAGTACGTCGACCAGGCCTTCGTACGGCCCATCTACAACCTCGGTCGCGAGGTGGAGGGCCTGACCCCGCTCTTCGAGGCCACGCCCAGCGCCGAACGCTACCCCTGCATCACGCCGTGGTACTCGACGGCCATCCGCTCCAACGGCGACGTGCTGCCCTGCTACATGTTCCACTGGTACGAAGAGGCGAAGGACCTCGTCGTCGGCAACATCAACGACGCCACGCTCGAGGAGATCTGGGCCAGCGACCGCTTCGCGGAGTTCCGCGACGCCCACCGCCGCCTCGACTTCGAGAAGTACCCGGTCTGCTCCACCTGCGACCTGTGGGACGCCTACACCGACGTGTGGACGCGGACGCCCGACGGGGGCTTCGAGTACAGCCGCCTGCGTCCCGGCGACTTCCTGGAGCCCGCGCCGGAATCCCGGGGTGCCTGAGACGGGAGCCCCGGCCCACGCGGGCTACTCCCCGGAGGCCTACGACGGCCTGATCGAGACCTTCCTGGCCGAGGGCTACCGCTTCCTCTCCTACCTCGAGCCCCCGGTCCCCGAGCGCTGCGTCTACCTGCGGCACGACATCGACTACTCGCTGTCGTGGGCCGTGGAGCTCGCCGAGCGCAATCGAGGCCTGGGCGTGCGCGGCACCTTCTTCCTGCAGCTGCGCTCCCCGCTCTACAACCTGCTCTCGTTCGAGAACCTCGAGGCGGCGCGAAGGCTGCTCGACGCGGAGCAGTGGCTGGCCTTCCACGTGACCCTCCCCGAGGAGCCCATCGACCGCGGCGAGCGCGCCGCCCTGATCCTCGCCGACTACGAACGCACCCGGGAGGCGCTTCCCGAGCTCCAGCCCGTGTTCGCCTGGCACAACCCGAGCCTGCGCATGACCGCCGAGGACCTCGACGAGGAGGTGCCCGGGATGGTCAACGCCTACGGCCGGATCGCCGACACTCCGGTGACCTACGTGGGCGACTCGAACCTGCGCCACTCCGTGGCCGAGCTCCGGGACGTGGCCCGAGCAGGCACGAGCCCCCTCCAGCTCGCCCTCGCCCCCATGCAGTGGCTGCCGGACCGCGCGGACATGCCCGGCATCCTGGCCCGCAACCTCGGCCGCAAGCTGCGCGACGCGGAGGTGGAGTTCCGCCGCAACCACGTGTACCGGGCGCACCTTCCCGACGGGCTCCCGGAATCGGTGATCGAGACCCTCGAGCGATCCGTCGAGACCGCGTTCCGAGCTTCCGGGAAGAAGGGGAGCTAGGCGGCTACTCGAAGCCCGGGATCAGCCCTCCGTCGCTCTTCTTCCACCACGGCATCCACACCAGGGCGAGCCGCTCGACCTCGACGTCCGTCTTGCGCGGGCGCACGACGACCTCCTCGAGCTCGATCCCCGCGTCGTCGATCTCCGCCTCGACCTCGGCCGTGTCCTCCGCGAACCGTGCCTCGAGGCTCTCGAGCTCCTCGCGCAGGGCCTCGGCCGTCTCCTCGGCGCGCTCGATGTCTCCCCGCTCGCGCATCGCGCGCTGGGCACCCCGCGCCGTGGTCGTCGCGCGGCCGACGGTCCGGGCGCTCGCGAGCTTGCGCCCGAACAGCGCGCCGATCACGGTGGCCCCGACGGAGATCAGGGTGTCGCGCTTCTTGGCCTCGTACTGCTCGCGCTCCTTCTCGATGCGCGCGTCGGCCTTGCGGATGCGCTCCTGCAGGCGCGCGAGCTTCGGCGCGTGGCGCTTGCGGAGCTTCTCGATCGCGAGGTCGCGCTTCTCGCGCAGGGCCTGGCGCACGCGCACGCGGAAGTCGCCCTCCTGCTCTCCCGGCTCGGCCACGAGCTTCAGCTCCCGGCACTTGAAGAGCCGCAGCGGACGCTCGCGGTACACGTGGGCCTTGATCATCTTGCCCCAGCGCGGATAGCTCTTCGCGAGGCGCCCCGAGCCACACAGCTCCGCGAAGCCGGAGTCGTCCTCGGGATCCTCCACGAGATCGAGGCGCGACCAGTCGATCTCGCCTCCTTCGTCCCACGGCGAGCCGCTCGGATCCTGCTCGAGGGTCACCTGGAACGCCACCGTCTCCCAGTGGTCCACCTGGGCGCGGGCCTGGGCGTAGTGGAGATGCACGGCGGCCACGAGCGTCGGCCGATAGTGGAGGCGCACGCCACTCGGCCGCGCACCGCGGGGCAGGGCGAAGGCCTCGTCCACCGCCGCCGGCAGCACCGGACGCGCCGGCTTCTCCGCCTCCTCCTCGGCCGCCGCGGCCGCCGCGGCCGGGGCCTTCGCCGCGTCGGGCACCGCGAGCGCAGGGCTCGGGGCGGGCTCCGTGCGCGGCTCGGCGCGCGCGTCGGACTCCTGCGTCAGCCGCTCGATCTGCGCTCGGGTGAGGGGCCCGCGCAGGTACGAGAGCGCGAAGCGGCTCTGGATCAGGATGGGCTCGTCCTCGTGGACGTTGTGCAGCAGGAACTGCCGGCTCCCGAGACCCGCGAGCAGGGCATCCATGCGCTGGCGGTCGAAGCCGCCGCCGGTGGCCGAAGCCGCGCCTTCCAGCCCGTCGAGCACCCGCGCCTTGTCGCGCTCCGTCTGCAGGCGTCCGAGCAGCCAGGTGCCCGTGTTGGAGAGCGCCTTGTAGTCGAGGTCGACCGGGTTCTGGGTCGCCAGCATGCAGCCGAGCCCGTAGGCCCGGGCCTGCTTCAGGAGCGTGAGCAGCGGCACCTTCGACGGCGGATTCGCGGTCGGCGGCAGGTAGCCGAACACCTCGTCCATGTAGAGGAGGGCGCGCAGGCTCCTCGTGCCGGGCTGGGTGCGCATCCAGGCGACGAGCTCCGAGAGCAGCAGCGTCACGAAGAACATCCGCTCGGACTCGGAGAGATGCGCGATCGAGACGATCGAGAGGCGCGGCTTCCCGCTCTCGGTGTAGAGCAGGCGCGCGATGTCGAGGGGCTCGCCTTCGCGCCAGGCTCCGAAGGAAGGCGACGCCAGCACGTTGTTGAGCGTCATGGCCAGGCCCATGCGGTCGCCGGCCGGGAAGAAGGTCTCGAGGTCGAACACCCCGACGCTGTCGAAGGGCGGGCTCTGGACCTCGCGGATCAGCGAGGGCAGATCGAGGCTGCGCCCCGCCATCCAGGCCTGCTCGACCACGTTGGACAGAAGGATGTGCTCGCGGCTCTTCAGCGGATCGGCGTCGATCCCGAGCAGGGTGAGGAGCCCCGACACCGCCGACTGCACCCGCTCCCGCATGGCGTCGCCGTCGCTTCGCAGGGCTGCGGGCGGCGCGTCGAAGGAGCGCAGCACCGTGAGCTGACGACCGGCATCGCTCCCCGGCGTGTAGATGGTGGTCTCGACGGCGTCGCGCAGGCGCTGGATGCGGGCGGGATCCTGGCCGTCCCCGGCCAGCCCCTTGCGCCACAGCTCGGCCATGGCCCGGGCGTGCTCGTCGGGCGTGCGCCCGGCACGCGCCGCCTCGCCCTCGTCGATCCAGGGCCGGAAGCTCTTGGGGGCGAGATCGGGGAAGGTCAGCAGCAGGTTGCCGAGATCACCCTTGGGATCGATCGCGATGGCCGGAATGCCGTCGAGCGCCGCCTCTTCGAGCAGGGTGATGCACAGGCCGGTCTTTCCGCTGCCGGTCATGCCGAGGCAGACACCGTGGGTGGTCAGGTCCTTGGCGTCGTACAGGACCGGCTCGTCGGTGGCCCGGGCCTCACCGGAGGGAGTCAGCTCCAGATGGCGCCCGAGGTAGAAGGCACCCAGCTTCTCGTAGATCGCAGCGTCCGGCATGCCGCGAACTTGACACGGCTCGGCAGCCTCCGCCAAGCATCGAGGCCCGGCGCATGCCCGGTGCTGGGCTCGACTGTGGGCTCCTCCCGAAACTGCTACCAACCTGGCTTCCGGAGGACCCCTGACGATGCTGACCCCCCGTTCCGTTCTGGCGCCCATCCTTCTGGCGATCTTCGTGACCCTCTTCGGGGTCGCCTGCTCCGAGCCCACCGCCGAGGAGAAGCTGGCCTCGGCCGAAGAGACGCTGCGGGCCGCCGAAGACCTGCGTGACCGCGCGCTCGACGCCCAGGAGCGACGCCAGACCGAGCTCGACGCGGCCAACGATGCCCTCGAGGCCGCCAAGACGCGAGCGGCCGACGCCCAGGCCAAGGTCGAGGAGCTCGAGCGCATGATCCAGCAGCTCGCCACCGACGACCTGCTCTTCCGCAAGGTGCAGTCCGCCCTGCTCGACGACCGCGAGCTCGCGGCCACGGCGATCTCGGCCGAGGTGGACGACGGCATCGTCACCCTGACCGGGTCCGCTCCGGACGAGGAGACGCGAGCCCACGCCTCGGAGGTGGCCTCCGGAATCCTCGGCGTGCGCGAGGTGGTCTCCAACATCCGTCTGCCCCCGGGCGCGTCCGCGCCGGCTCCGGCAGCAGAGCCGGTGCCCGAGGCCGAAGCCCCCGGCGCGAGCCAGTAGCGCGCGCGTGCGCCTCCTCTAGTCGCCGCGGATCGCCGAGACGGTGGAAGCGCACACCCCCCACGCGAGCTTCACCTTCGCCATCGCGCTGGGCGCCGCCGTCGCGGCGCAGCTCGCCGCGCGACACCTGCGCGTCCCCTCGATCGTCGTCCTCCTGGGGGTGGGCGTGGCGCTCGGCCCGGACGGGCTCGGCGTCGTCATGCCGAGGGAGCTCGGGGACGGGCTCTTCGCCCTCGTCTCCCTCGCGGTGGCGATCATCCTCTTCGAGGGCGGCCTCAACCTCGACCTCTCACGCCTGCGCCACGAGGCGAGCTCCATCCGCAGGCTCGTCACCGTGGGCGCCGTCGTCACCTTCATCGGTGCCGGACTGGCCGCCTGGTTCTGGATGGGATGGCCGCCCGGCGTCGCCGCGCTCTTCGGCAGCCTCGTCGTGGTGACGGGCCCGACCGTCATCAAGCCGCTGCTGCGCAACGTGCCGTTGCGCCCGCGGCTCGCGACGGTGCTCGAAGGCGAGGGCCTACTCATCGATCCGGTCGGAGCCATCCTGGCCGCGGTCGTGCTGCAGTACACGGTGTCGCCCGGTGTCGACGCGGCGGCCACGGGTGCGCTCGGCCTGCTGCAGCGCGGTGGCTTCGGACTGATCGCCGGGCTGGTCGGGGGCTTCTTCCTGGTCGGCCTGCTGCGCGTCCCCCGCGCCGTCCCCGAGGGCCTCGAGAACCTGGTGGCCCTCGCCGGCGCCCTCGTGCTCTTCGCCAGCTGCGAGGCGGTGCTCGGCGAGAGCGGCATCCTGGCGGTGACCGTGGCCGGCGTGGTGGTCGGGAACTTCGAGCGCCACGTGGCCCAGGAGCTCGGGGAGTTCCAGGAGCACCTGACCGTCGGCCTGATCGGCGTGCTCTTCGTCCTGCTCGCGGCCGACGTGCGCCTGTCCGAGGTGTTCTCCCTGGGGCTCCCGGGACTGATGACCGTCGTCACGCTGGCGCTGGTCGTCCGGCCCATCAACGTGTGGATCTCGACGCCGAAGTCGGACCTGAACTTCCGCGAGAAGGTGTTCCTCTCCTGGATGGGGCCCCGCGGCGTGGTGGCCGCGGCCATCGCCTCGATCTCGGCCGCGTTCCTCGCCCAGAGCCAGCCGGAAGAGGCCGCCGAGATGCGCGCCCTCGTGTTCCTGACCATCGCCATGACCGTGGTGATCCAGGGCGGCACGGCCCCGCTGGTGGCCCGCGCGCTCGGGGTCCGCGCGCCAGGTCGCCACTCGTGGGTGATCCTCGGAGCCGAGTCGCTCTCGCTCCTGCTCGGCGACTGGCTGCGGCGAAACGACACGCGCGTGGTCTTCGTCGACAGCAATCCCACACACTGCCGCGACGCCGAGCAGGCGGGCTTCGCCGTGGTGTTCGGAGACGCCCTCTCCGAACGCACCCTGGCCCGGGCGCGCCTCGAGCGGGCGCGGGGGGTGATCGGCCTCACGCCGAACTCCGAGGTCAACCACCACTTCGCCGGCGAGGCGCGCGACCAGTGGGGCGTACGCGAGAGCTACGTGGCGGTGGACCGCGCCGGTAGCCGGGTCACCGAGCGCATCGTCGAGAAGCAGGACAGCCGGGTCCTGTTCGACGGGCCGAAGGACGTCGAGCGCTGGCACGTTCGGGTGAGGCATGGTGCCACCCACGTGCAGAAGCTCCGCTATGCGGATCCCGGCGCCGATGCGCCGGAGCCCGTGCCCTCGGTGGAGGGGCGCACCGATCCCTTCCTGATCCTGGCGCTCGCCCGAAAGGGTGCCTGGCTGCCCATGTCGGCGAACGCGAGCCTCACCGACGGCGACGAGGTCGTGGCGGTGATCCACTCGGCCGAGGAGCCGATGGCCCTCGAGGCGCTGGCATCGCGCGGCCTCTTCCCGGTGGAAGACGCCGAAGACGACGACGAAGCCATCGACGGCGAGGCGGATGCCCGCGGGGCATAGGTGATTCCCGGCGGGAAGTGGATTCCCCCTTTTCTTCGGCTCGGAACTGGCGTACACAAGTTTCCTTCCCCTTCGAAGGTCTCGTGCTGCGCGCAGGCCGGAGAGATGTGCTGGATCCCATCGTCGAGGAAGAGATCGCACTGCTCGATCGGGTGGTGAGTGCGCTCGGGCGGCGTGCCCAGAGCGAGGTCGCTCCAGAGGCCTCGCTGATCGAGGACCTGGAGAAGATCCGCGAGCAGCTGGTCCAGGGCGAGATGGACTTCTTCGAGCGCTCGGCCCTGAACACGCGCTGGAACACCCAGTCCGCCCTGCTCGATCAGCTGCGACGCTCCCGGAGCGGGCCCCAGGTCGACCCCTCCTCGCCCTACTTCGCCCACCTGCGCCTCGAGGAGAACGGGCGGGAGCGCGATCTGTGCCTGGGCCGGGCCACGTGTCTCGAGAACGGCCTGCGCATCGTCGACTGGCGCCACGCACCGATCGCCCGTCTCTACTACCGCTACCAGCAGGACGAGGAGTACGAGGAGGAGCTGTCGGGGCGCAACCACGAGGGACGCGTGGTGGCGCGGCGCGCGGTCACGATCCGCGACAGCCAGCTCCAACGCATCGAATCCCCCGAAGGCGTCTTCCGCTCGGACCCCGAGAAGGGCGACTGGGTGCGCAGCGAGCACGCCGCGCGCCTGTCCGGCGGCCAGGGCTCGGCGCTGCGGGTGCACGAGGGCGGTGAGGCCGGCGAGCGCCGGCTGGGCACCGACCCGGGCGGCTCGTCGCACCGGGCCGACAAGCACCTGCCGGACATCGCGGGGCTGATCGACCCCGAGCAGTTCGCCCTGATCGCGCGGCCCTCGGCGGGCTTCGTCGTGATCCGCGGAGCCGCCGGATCGGGCAAGACCACCGTCGCGCTGCATCGGATCGCCTGGCTCGCCTACGAGGAGCCGGAGTTCGACTCGCCGAAGAGCCTCTTCCTGGTGTTCTCGCCGGCGCTGCGCGACTACGTGAGTCACGTCCTGCCTTCACTCGGCGTCTCGAACGTCCAGGTGCGCACCTTCCACGACTGGGCCGCGGAGCAGCGGCGCCGCATCCTGCCCGCGGTGCCGGACAAGCACCGCGAGGACACCCCGGCGCGCGTGCAGCGGCTCAAGCTCCACCCGGCCATCAGCCTCGCCCTCGAGCAACGCGTCGCCGAGGAGCCGGGCCCGGCCACGCCGGCCCGGGTGCTCGACGACTGGGCCAGCGTCCTGACCCAGCCCGAGCGCCTCGAGAAGGTGTTCGCCGCGGCGGACCCGGGCGGCTTCACGCGCGAGCAGCTGGAGGACGTGGCCGCCTGGTGTCGCGCCCGCAACGACGAGCTCGGCGCCTATCTCGAGGGCGAGAAGGACGCGGACGCCGCCCTCGACCCCGAGGACGACGCCATCTTCCTGCGCGCCTGGCAGCTTCGCGACGGGCAGCTCCCCGCGAGCCCGGGCGTTCCCCTGCGCTTCCGGCACCTGGCGATCGACGAGGTGCAGGACTTCTCGCCCCTCGAGGTGCGGGTCCTGATCGACTGCCTGGACGAGCGACGCAGCCTGACGCTCGCCGGCGACACCCAGCAGCACGTGATGCAGGAGGCCGGCTTCTCCTCGTGGTCGGAGTTCTTCTCCCACCTCGGGATCCCCGGCACCGAAGTCGAGACCCTGCGCGTGAGCTACCGCTCCTCGCGCGAGATCATGGACTTCGCCCTCGGCCTGCTGGGCGACCTGCGCGAGGACGAGGAGGTCGAGGCGCCGCGCAGCGGGCCCCCGGTCGAGCTCTTCCACTACACGGACCACGGCGCCTGCATCGCGGCCCTGGCCGACGCGCTCACCCAGCTGGCTTCGAGCGAGCCCCTGGCGTCGGTCGCCATCCTCACACCCAATCGGGAGATCTCGGACCTCTACACCGGCGGGCTCGCCGAGTGCGAGGTGCCGCGCCTTCACCAGGTGACGGCCCAGGACTTCCGCTTCAGCCCGGGCATCGAGATCTGCGAGCTCGAGGCCGTGAAGGGTCTCGAGTTCGACTACGTGATCCTGGTCGAGGCGAGCCGCGAGTTCTTCGCGGGCGACGCCCGCGCGCGCCGGCTCCTCCACGTGGGGGCGACCCGCGCCATCCACCAGCTCTGGCTCACGAGCGTGGGCGAGCCGGCCCTGCCGGTGCTCGAGGCCCGACAGGCCCTCGACGGGAAGTGACGGGCGCGCCATGGCCGAGCGCCTGGCCCTCCTCGGCGGAAGCCCGGTTCGCACCACTCCTTTCGGCCCCTGGCCCGAGTCCGGCGAGCCCGAGGCCCGGGCGCTCGAGCGCGTGCTCGAGAGCCACAGCTGGGGCGGCTTCCCGAGCCCCAACGTCGAGGCGCGCGCGTTCGCCGAGGAGTTCGCCGCCTACGTCGGCACGCGTCACACCGCCCTGTGTGCCAACGGGACGGTGGCGATCCAGCTGGCCCTGCAGGCGGCCCGGGTGTCACCGGGCGCCGAGGTCGTGGTGCCGGCCTACACCTTCGTCGCGACTGCCGCGGCGCCGGCGGCCGGGGGGATGATCCCGGTCTTCGTCGACGTAGAGCCCGACAGCTACTGCATCGATCCCGACGCCCTCGAGGCCGCCCTCACCGAGCGCACCGAAGCCATCGTGGTGGTCCACCTCGCGTGCTCGATGGCGGACATGGATCGCATCGAGGAGATCGCGCGGCGCCGCGGGCTCCTGCTGGTCGAGGACTGCGCCCACGCCCATGGCGCGCGCTTCCGCGACCGCGGTGCGGGGAGCATCGGCGACCTCGGCACCTTCTCGATGCAGAGCACGAAGCTCCTGACCGCCGGTGAGGGCGGCGCCGTCACCACGGACGACGACGTGCTGCAGCAGCGCCTCTTGTCGCTCGCGAACTGCGGCCGCAAGGAGCCGGGCTACGACGGATTCCCGGAACGGATGCTCGGCCACAACCTGCGCATCACCGAGTGGCAGGCCGCCATCCTGCGCGAGCAGCTGCGGCGCCTGCCCGAGCAGCACGAGCGGCGCACGGCAGCGATCACGAGGCTCACCGCACGGCTCGAAGCCGAGGTGCCGGGGCTGCGCTGCCTGCCCGAAGACCCGCGCATCACGCGCCGGACCCACTACCAGTGGATCCTCCGCTACGACGCCGAGGCCTTCGCCGGCGTGCATCGCGACCGCGTGCTCGAGGCGTTGCATGCCGAGGGGATCCCCTGCTCAGGACGCTTCTACGTGCCGCTCTCGGAGGATCCGCTCTTCGCCGAGGACCCGCTCACGAATCCCGCCGTCCGCGCCGGCGCGCGCTTCGAGGGAGGGCGCTTCCCGGTGACGGCGCAGGCCGCCTATCACGAGGCGATCTGGCTTCCCCACGAGATCTTCCTCGGGGGCGACGCCGCCGTGGACGACGTGGTCGCGGCCTTCGCCAGGATCCAGCAGCAGGCGGAGACGCTCCGCCATGGCGCCGGCCAGAGCGCGGGATCGGCGGCCCGGTGACGGAGCCCTTCGCGATCGGCCTCGTGGGAAGCGGGATGATCTCGCGGACCTACGCCGCGGCCCTGGCCTTCGTGCCCGAAGGACGCCTGGCCGGAGTCTGGTCGCGCCAGCGCGCCCACGCCGAGCGCCTGGCCCGCGACTTCGACGTCGCGCTCGCGACCGACGACGTGGGCGAGCTCCTCGCCGCCGTCGACGTCGCCTGCATCAACTCGCCCAACGCGCTGCACGCCGAGCACGCCATCGCGGCGGCCGAGGCCGGCTGCCACGTGATCGTCGAGAAGCCCCTGGCCGTCTCCCTCGAGGAGTGCGAGGCGATCATCGAGGCCTGCCGCGCGGCCGGGGTGGGCCTCGCATACGCCGAGGAGCTGCCCTTCGTGCCGCGCTTCCGCCACGCGCGCGACACATTCCGCAGCGGGGCGCTCGGCGAGCCCCGCTACCTGACCCAGCGCGAGGCCCACGCCGGACCCTACTCGCCCTGGTTCTTCC
>JASJCN010000173.1 GCA_030065975.1 Myxococcota bacterium | reverse complement strand
CAAGGCGACAACGAACGCGGCACTGTGTCGTGTCAGAGGGCGGCTTCGGCCGTGGCCCTGGCCCAGCGGTAGTCGGCCTTGCCCGACGGCGCGCGGACGATCTCGTCGACGAAGACGAATGCGCGCGGCAGCTTGTAGCGCGCGATGTGGCTCACGCAGCTCTCGCGGAGCTCCTGCTCGTCGACGCGCGCGCCTTCGCGCAGCCTCACGATGGCCGTGACCTGCTGCCCGAAGCGCTCGTGCGGGGTGCCCGTGACGACGGCGTCGTAGACCGCGGGGTGGTGCTTGAGCGCGTGCTCGACCTCCTCGGCGAAGATCTTCTCGCCGCCCGAGTTGATCGTGACCGAGTCGCGCCCGAGCAGTCGCAGCCTGCCCCCGGGCTCGGCCACGGCGCGGTCGCCGGGCACGGAGTAGCGCACGCCCTCGATCACCGGGAAGGTGCGCGCCGTCTTGTCGGCGTCGCCGAGGTAGCCGAGGGGCATCGGCCCGGTGCGGGCGAGCCAGCCCGTCTCGCCGGAGCCCGGTGCGACCAGGCCCGAGAGGTCTTCGCGCAGCACCTGGTTCTCATCCACCAGATCGAAGTCCCCGGTCGACGCCTTCTCGCCGGGCTTCGAGATCTGGACGGCCTGCTGGCCGCTCTCCGACGAGCCGAGCGTGTCGAGGATGCGCGCCGTCGGCACGGCTTCGAGCAGCGCGTCCTTGGTGGCGGCCGTGAGGATCGCACCCCCCGACGTGATCGTGCGCAGGCTCGAGAGGTCGTAGGACTTCTCGTCCAGCGCGGCCAGGAGCGGGCGGGCGAACGCGTCGCCCACCAGGGTCATGATGCTCACGCGCTCCCGCTCGACGGTCGACCACACGTCGTTCGGATCCAGACGCTCGGGGTTCGACTGCACCACCACCGTCGCGCCGGCGTGCCAGCTCGAGAAGGCGGCCCACTGGGCGGCCCCGTGCATGAAGGGCGGCGTCGGGAGTGCGCGGACCGCCCCCGGGCTGCGCGTGGCGCGCGCCACCAGGGCGTCGAGCTCGGCCTCGGTGCGGGGCGGGATCAGCGCGGCGCGCAGGATCTCCTCCTGGCGCCAGAGCACCCCCTTGGGCATGCCCGTGGTCCCGCCGGTGTAGAGCAGATAGAGATCGTCCGGAGACAGGCCCTCGGGCTCGAGAGGCTCGGCCTCGCGGATCGCCTGTTCGTAGTCGACGGCGCCCGGAAAGGGCTCTGCACCCGAGCCGTCCTCGACCTGGAGCCACAGGGCCACGCCCGAGAGCTGCTCGCGAATCCGGGCCAGGGTCGGGGCGAAGCGCCGGTGGAACACCACCGCCCGCGCGTCGGCGTCCCCGAAGAGATAGGCGAGCTCCTCGTCCACATAGCGGTAGTTGACGTTGAAGCCGACGGCGCGCGCCTTCATCGCGCCGTACAGGGTCTCGAGGTACTCGTTGCCGTTGAGCAGGTAGACGGCGACGTGGTCCTGCCCCGACTCGTGGTTCGCGAGCTCCGCGCGCTCGCGGTGGCAGCCTAGGCCCGCCTGCTGGAACACCCGGGCGAGCCGACGCGTGCGATCGCCGAACTCGCTCCAGGTGAAGCGGCGATCGCGGAAGACCAGGCACTCCTCGTCGGGGAGCGCACGTCCGATGGCCTCGTGGATGACGGCGAGGTTCAGCATGCGCTCACTCGCCGGCCATGCGCGAGAGCGCCACGAGGGCGTCGAGGGTGTCGTGCACGCGCTCGTCCGGGGCGCGCTCGGCGTCGCCGAAGCTCCCGTCCTCGAGCTGACTCGCGAGCAGCGGGGGCATCACGTCGGCCGCTCCGAGGCGCGTGCCCGGGAGCGCGTCGGCTCCGCAGCGCACGAAGACCCGGGCCGCCTCGAGCGCGCTGAACGCGCCCGTGCGAAAGCCCCGCTCGAGCTCGCGCCCGCACCACTGCAGCGCTTCGTCGGAGAGCTCCGAGGGCATCGCGGCCAGCAGCTCGAAGGTGGCCAGGATGGTCGCCCGCGCGGCGTCGCCGCCGCCCTGCACCTTCTCCACGTCCCACTGGCCCATCGCGAAGCCCTCGGCCGCACGCAGCACCGAGAGGCGTACGGAGGGCACCCGCGACAGCGCCGCCCCGACCGCCGCCGTGAGCCAGACCCTCGCCTGGGCGTCGGCCGCGGCTCCGAAGGAGCCGTCGTCGTGCTGGGCCGCCACCAGGAAGCGGGCCATGGACTCGACCACGGGGTGGGCCAGGAGGCCCAGCTGATCGATGCAGCGGAGCGCCCGGGTCGTGGCCTCGAGGCGCGCCTCGGGATCGGGTCCGGGCAGGCCGCCGTCGGGCTCGAGCTCGGCCTCGATGCTCGCCGCGACCTCGACGGCCGTGGCCAGGCCACACAGAGCGCGCGCCATCGCCTGCTCCTGCGCGCCGGCGTGCGCCTCCACGAAGCCCCGCGCGCGCTCGAATGCGGGGGTCGCGCCGCCCTGGCCGGCCGGGGCTCTCGACTCGGGATCCGTCATGGGCCGCACGATAGCGGCTCCGCCGCGCGGCCCATCGTCGGGTAGGCTTCGCCCATGCAGAAGGACCCGGAAGCCGCGGAGAACGACACCGGACGCCCCCCGAACCGGCTCGGCTCGGAGACCAGCCTCTACCTCCGGCAGCACATGTACAACCCGGTCGACTGGCATCCCTGGGGCGAGGAGGCGCTCGCGCTCGCCGCCTCCGAGGACAAGCCCCTGCTCGTCTCGATCGGCTACAGCGCCTGCCACTGGTGCCACGTGATGGAGCGCGAGTCGTTCGAGGATCCGGAGACCGCGGAGCTGATGAACCGGCTCTTCGTCCCGATCAAGGTGGATCGCGAGGAGCGGCCGGACGTCGACCAGATCTACATGGACACCGTGGTGCGCATGACGGGCCATGGCGGCTGGCCGCTGACCGCGTTCTGCACGCCGGACGGGCGACCCTTCTACGCGGGGACCTACTTTCCGCCCGAGCCCCGCCACGGGCTGCCGGCGTTTCGCGATCTGCTCCAGCGCATCCATCAGGTCTGGACGAGCGAGCGCGACCAGGTCGAGTCCTCGGCCGGGCAGGTGATCCAGGCGCTCGCTCAGCAGCCGCGCGGTGTCGCCGAGTCCTTGCCGGGCGAAGCGACGGTCCTGGCCGGCGCCGCGAGCTTGATGGAGCGCGCCGACCGCCAGCACGGCGGCTTCGGCCCCGGCCCCAAGTTCCCGACGCCGAGCTCCCTCGACCTCCTGCTCCATGCGCTTCCGCTGCTTCCCGCCGAGGCCCGGGCCGAGGTCGAGAGCTTCCTCGCGCTCACCGCGCGCGCGATGGCCAGACGCGGGTGCTACGACCACCTGGGAGGCGGCTTCCACCGCTACTGCGTCGACGGGGAGTGGGCCGTCCCGCACTTCGAGAAGATGCTGTACGACCAGGGCCAGCTGCTGCGCTTCTACACCGAGATGTGGCGCCGCGACGGAAGCGACGAGTGGACCTGGCCGATCCGCGAGACGGCGAGCTGGCTGGCCCGCGAGATGACCGGCGAGGAAGGCGCGTTCTTCGCGAGCCAGGATGCGGACAGCGAGGGCGAGGAAGGCATCTTCTACGTCTGGAAGCCCGAGCAGGTCGAGGCCGTGCTCGGTGCCGAGGCCGGTGCCGCCTTCTGCCGGACCTACGGAGTCACGTCGGGCGGCAACTTCGAGGGCGGCACCAGCGTGCTTTGGGACCGTGCCGAGGGGCCCCGGGCGGAGCACGCGGCCGACCGCGAGGCGCTCTTGCGGGAGCGGAGCACGCGGGTCCCGCCGGCCACCGACGAGAAGCGGGTGGCCGCCTGGAACGGGCTCGCGATCTCGGGCCTGGCCCACGCCGGGAGCCTGCTCGAGTGGCCCGATCTCGTGGCTCAGGCGCGCACCGCGGCCGACTTCGTCCTCGAGGGCATGCGCGACGGCGAGGGCCGCCTGCTGCGCGTCTACGCCGGAGGCCAGGCCCGCATTCCGGCCTTCCTCGACGACGTGGCCGGGATGCTCTCGGCCTGTCTCGACCTCGTGCGCGCCGACGGCTCGCCCCGCTATCTGGAGGCCGCCATCGCGCTCGCCCAGGACGTGGCCACGCGCTTCTTCGACGAGACCGAGTCCGACCTCTTCCTGGTGCCGGGCGATGCACAGCGCCTTCCCCACCGTCCCCGATCGGACAGCGACGGGGCCACGCCCCAGTCGACGGGGCTCGCCACCCTGGGCCTGCTGCGCGTCGCGGCGCTGACCGGCGACGAGACGCTGCGCAAGCGCGCCGATCAGGTGATCCGCACCCACGCCTTCGTGCTCGAGCGCTCGCCGATGGCCCTGCCCACGCTGCTGCGGGCCGCCCACGTGGCGAGCCGCGGCCTCTCGACCGCGATCGTCTTCGGCACGGCCGACGACCCGACGACCCGGGCCCTCGCCCACCGCGCCCGCTGCGTCCTGGCACCGGAGGACGCGGTCCTCCTCGTGGACCCGGTCGCGGGGCCGCCGCCGGGCATCGACCCCGACCTCGTCCGCGGGCGCGACGCCGTCGACGGCCGGGCCACGGCCTACGTGTGCCGCGGCGTCACCTGCTCGCTCCCGGTGACGGACCCGGCCTCGCTCGTGCCGCTCGAGAGCGCGTGAGCGCACCCAGCCGGCATGGGCGCGTGAGCCGGGCGATCCGCTATTCCACCGGGCCATGAGCGAGCTCGGCGGTGCCTTCGCCGCCGCCTTCCAGCTGATCGCGACCGCGGACGCCGACCTCATGGAGATCGTGGGGCTCTCGCTGCGGGTGAGCCTCGTCGCGCTGGTGCTCGCCTCGGCCCTCGCCCTGCCCCTCGGCGCCTGGCTCGGCATCGCGCGCTTCCGGGGCCGCCGCGCGGTGGTGGTGCTGCTCAACGCGCTGATGGGGCTGCCGCCGGTCGTCGTGGGACTCGTGGTCTACCTCGTGCTCTCGCGCTCGGGGCCCCTCGGCACGCTCGGGCTGCTGTTCACGCCCACCGCCATGATCATCGCCCAGACCCTCCTGATCCTTCCGATCGTGGCCGCCCTCTCCCGCCAGGTGATGGAGGACCTGTGGAGCGAGTACGAGGACGAGCTGCGCGCGCTCGGCGCCTCGCGGCTGCGCTCGGTCCCGACCCTGCTCTTCGAAGGACGCTTCTCCCTGGCCACCGCGATCCTGGCCGGCTTCGGCCGCGCCATCGCCGAGGTGGGCGCCGTGCTGATCGTCGGCGGCAACATCGCCCACGTGACGAGGGTGATGACCACGGCCATCGCACTCGAGACGAGCCGCGGCGAGCTGCACCTGGCCCTCGGGCTCGGGATCCTGCTGGTCGCGCTGGCCGTCGCGGTGAACGCCACGGCGCAGCTCGTCCAGAACGCCGCGGAGCGCGCCGGTGCCTGAGCGCGGCGGCCTTCCGATCCGGCTCGAGGGCGTGCGCGTCGAGCGCGGCCGGCGGACGCTCGTGCACGACCTCACCCTCCGGCTCGAGGCGGGCCCTCTCTCGGTGCTGCTCGGCCCCAACGGGGCGGGCAAGAGCGTGCTGCTGCGTCTGCTCGCGGGGCTCTTGCAACCGAGCGCCGGGACGCTCGAGCCCGCGCGCCGACCGGGCGAAGGCTCGGCCATCGTGCTGCAGCGGCCGGTGCTCTTGCGGCGCAGCGTCCTGGCCAACGTCGAGTACGCCCTGCGCCTGCGCGGAATCGACGGCCCCGAGCGGGACCAACGAGTGCGCCGGGTGCTCGAGGCCACGGGGCTCCTCGGCTTCGAGCAGCGGCCCGCGCGGCGGCTCTCGGTGGGGGAGCAGCAGCGTCTCGCCATCGCGCGCGCGTGGGCGCTCGAGCCCGACCTCGTCCTGCTCGACGAGCCGGCCGCACCGCTGGATCCCCCTTCGACCCGCGCCCTCGAGGAGGCGGTCCGGCGCCTCCACGAAGAGGGGCGAAAGGTGGTGCTCGCGACCCACGATCTGGGACAGGCTCGGCGCCTGGCGGACGAGATCCTGTTCATCCACGAGGGACGTGTGCTGGAGCAGGCCGGGTCCGGCGAGTTCTTCGAAGGGCCGAAGAGCGCGGAGGCACGCGCCTTTCTCGCCGGTCAGCTTCCGGAGTGAGAGCCGGGCTTCCCGCCGACTTGTCCTGCATACTCCGGGCGATGTCGGCGAACGCGAGGACGGCCGGGGGCCGTCCGCCTCGAAGCCCGCGAGCGGCAAGACCTGCGACTGGCCCCCTCGCGATGGTCGCCATCCTCCTGGCCTGCTGTGGGGGCGGTGTGGCGTGCGCGACGCCCTCTCCCGAGCCCTCGATCGCCATCGCGCGCCAGGCGATCGAGCGCGCCGAAGACCTCGATGCGCGGCGCTACGCGGCCCAGGATCTGGCCCGCGCCAACGATGCTCTCCGCAAGGCCGAGAGAGCCCGTTCGAACCGAGCCGACTGGATCGAGGCCCGCCGCCTGGCCGAGAAGGCCGCGGTGGACGCGGAGGTCGCCGCGGCGCGGGCGGGCGCCAACCGGTTGCACATCGCCATCGAGGAGATCCGCAAGGCCGCGGATGCCGTGGGGCCGCAATGAACGGGCGGCTCCACCGCTTCCCCCTGGCCTGGGCCGCCGTCGCGGCGCTCACGGTCGCCTGCGCCACCGAGCCTGGGGAGCTCTCGCAGGTGCGCACCGCCTACGAGCAGATGGCCGCAAACGGCCGCGTGCAGGAGCACGCCGGCGTCGAGATCCACGATGCCGAGCTCGCGGTGAAGGAGGCGGAGCGGGTCTGGCACGACAACGGCAACTACGACGAGGCCGTCCACCTCGCCTACCTCGCCACACGCCGCGTCGAG
This sequence comes from Myxococcota bacterium, assembly GCA_030065975.1. Taxonomy (GTDB): domain Bacteria; phylum Myxococcota_A; class UBA9160; order UBA9160; family UBA6930; genus JASJCN01. The sequence goes on along the minus strand of JASJCN010000173.1, from coordinate 4,982 downwards.
CTGGCCTGGCTCGCCGCCGAGCGCCGCGAGCTCTCCGACGAGATGACGGAGTTCCCCCAGCAGATCGTCAATCGTGCGCTCGGGGTACGCGAGCAGACGGCGGCCTCGCAGCAGACGGCCCGGCGGCTGGCGATGCACCTCTCGAGCGTCGAAGATCTCTCGGCGCTGTTGGAGCAGCTCGACGCGACCCCGGAGGAGCGCGGGGTGCTCACCCTGGGCGACGTGCTGTTCGGGTTCGACAGCGCCGTGCTGCGGCCCGGCGCCGACGAGGCCATCGCGCTCCTGGCGGAGTTCCTGCTGACCCACCCGGCACGCTCGCTGCTGGTCGAGGGCCACACGGACGACAGCGGCGTGCTCGAGTACAACTTCGATCTCTCGCGGCGCCGGGCCGAGGCGGTGAAGGCCGAGCTCGTGGAAGCCGGCGTGCCGCCCGAGCGCGTCACCACGGTGGGCTACGGACCCGTGTATCCCGTGGCGACCAACGCCGTCGCGACGGGACGCGCGCAGAACCGGCGCGTCGAGGTCGTGGTCCTGGGGCATGGCGAGCAGCTCGAGGCGCGCTAGCCGAAGCAGGCCGTGCGCGTGGATCGCCGCCGTCCTGCTCCTCGTCGTGGGAGCCCTCGTCGGGGGAGCCGAACGCGCGACCGCTGCGGAGTCGAGCTTCGAGGATCGCGCGGTCACCGAATCCGTCGACGGGCTCGAGGGCGCTCTCGGCCGCGCCGTCGAGGAGCGAGAGCGGCTCGAGACGCTGTTCCCGCGACTCAAGCGCTTCATGGGGCAGTACCCGCGCTACATCGCCGACACGGAGATCCTGCTCGAGTTCCGCACCTACGGCTTTCCCCTCCGCTCCCTCGACTCGGAGACCGCGTACGCCTGGACGGCGGGAGGCAAGCTCCTGTATCGCAGCGGCTGGTGGCGAGACTCGTTCCAGCTGGGAGCCGGCCTCTTCCTCTCCCAGCCGATCGTCTCCGACGACCCCGAGGCCCGCACCGACCTGCTGCGCGAGGGCGACAAGGGCTTCGCCGTGTTCGGCGAGGCCTTCGTCCGCGGGCGCTGGCGCGACAACGAGCTGACCCTCGGCCGCTTCGAGATCGACCTGCCCTACGTGAACCGGAGCGACAGCCGCATGTCGCCCAACACCTTCCAGGGGATCTTCGCCGAGGGCGTGGGCCGTGGCGTTCCATACCTGAACCGGGTCGACTGGGTGGCGGGCTACCTCACGGACATCCGTCCGCGCAACGAGAACGACTTCCTCTCCCTGGCCGAGCGTGCGGGGGCCCTCGACGGCAACGAGGGGATGGCGGTCATCGGCGTCCAGCTCCGGCTCTCCGAGCGCCTCAAGATCGGCGCCTACGACTACTACGTGCCCAACACGCTGGATACGGGTTACGTCGAGATCGACTACAACTGGAAGCTCTCGGCCGACTGGGCCCTGCGCTTCCAGGGCCAGGGCACCTATCAGGCCAGCGTCGGCGACGAGCAGATCGGCGACTTCGACACGTGGATGGCTGGCCTCCGCGTGGCGGGCAGCTTCCGCGACGTGACCGCCTGGGTGGCATTCAGCCGGGTCTCCGACGACGCCGGTATCCAGACCCCCTTCGGAAGCTATCCGGGCTACGTCTCGCTGATGCAGAGCGACTTCAACCGCGCCGACGAGGCGGCCTGGGTCGTCGGAGCCTCCTACGCGCCGAAGATCGCGCCGCGCTGGAGCGGCTTCGTGCAATACGCCCAGGGCAACGGAGGACGCGTCTTCGCCGGGGCCCCCGGGGACGACGAGCGCGAGTTCGACCTGACCGTCGACTACCGGATCGAAGAAGGCCGCTTCCGGGGCCTTTGGCTGCGCGTGCGCGGCTCCGTCCTCCACCGCGACGGCGCGCCCTCTCGCGCCTACCAGGGCCGCGTCATCCTCAACTACACCCTGCCCGTCCTCTAGACGGACCGGCGCCTACTTCCCTTTGACGCCGCGGCTGCCGTAGTCGCCGAAGGGATCGTCGCGCTCGCGCACCGCATCGCGGAATCCGATCTCGCCGGCGCGGGAGACGAAGTCGAGCCCCTCCTGGGTATGGCGGGCGATGCCGTCGAAGAGCGTCCCGAGCATGCGCGTGGTGGCGAAGCCCTGGTTCTCGACGCCCTGGTTGCACAGGAGCTTCAGCATCTCGAGCTGGTTGAGGGGCACGCGCGCCATGCGCTCGGCCAGGGCCGTCGCGTGCGACTCGAGCTCGTCAACGGGAACCGTCTCGAGGATCAGCCCCATGCGGGCGGCCTCTTCGGCCCCGATCTCGTCGCCGGTGAGCAGGTAGCGCTTGGCGCGTTCGAGCCCCATGCGGTGGACCCACATGGCCGTGGTGGGCGTGCCCCACACCCGCGACGGCGGGTATCCGAAACGGGCGTCGTCGCTCGCGACGATGAGGTCGGCGCACAGCACCATGTCCGTCCCGCCGCCGATGCACCAGCCCTGCACGGCCGCGATCGTGGGCTTCCGCGCGTACCAGAGCTTCATGTACGTCTCGACGAAGCGGCTCATCATCCGGTGGTCGGCCATCGAGTCCCAGGCTCGGGGGCCGCTGCGAGCGTCGGGCATCCAGGGCGCCTTCGTGCCGGAAACGGGCTCGGGAGCGGCCTTCTCGCTGGATTCCTCGGACTGCGCGGCGGTGGACCAGTCGAGCCCGTAGCCCGCGCAGAAGGCCCGTCCTTCGGCCCGCAGCAGGATGACGCGCACGTCCCGGTCGGCGTCGGCGGCGTCGATGGCCGCGGCGAGCTCGTCGCGCAGCGCGGGCGTGATGGTGTTGTACTCGCCCGCTCGGCACAGGATCACGTGTCTCACGCCGGCGCGGGTCTCTTCGCGTAGGGTCTGGGGCATGGGCGGCGATGGTATCGGGCTGCCCCATGGTTCGCCCAGGAGCGGCTAAGCTCGGGCGACCGCTCGCAAGGGCGCTCACTGGAGGAGAATCGCATGAACCGCCGACTTGGACTCAGCAGCATCGGACGCCTCGTCACCCTCGCACTCGTCGCGAGCCTGGCCAGCGCCTGCGTGGTGATCGAGAACGGCGAAGTGGGCGTCTCCAAGAGCTTCGGTTCCATCAGCGCGGAGCCCGTGGCCGAGGGCGTGACCTTCGTGCTTCCGGTCGCCCGCCAGATCGAGACCTGGAACATCAAGCTGCAGGAGATCAAGGAGAAGGCGACCGTCCCCTCCTCCGAGGGACTGATCGTGGGGCTCGACGTGTCCCTGCTCTTCCAGGTCAACGCCGAGAGCGCACCGACGATCCGCAAGACGATCGGCCGTGAGTACATGACGCTGCTGGTCGTGCCCTACTTCCGAAACGCGCTGCGCGACGTGGTCTCGGGCTACGAGGTGCGGAGCATCTACTCCGAGGTCGGCCGCAAGGAGATCGCCTCGAAGGTCCGCGACTTCCTGCGCGAGACCCTCGGGCCCCGCGGCATCGAGGTCGTCGACGTGCTGCTGCGCGACGTCCAGCTGCCCCAGCGCTTCCGCGAGAGCATCGAGGCCAAGCTCACCGCCCAGCAGCGCGTTCAGCAGAAGCAGTTCGAGCTGGAGCAGGCGCGCAAGGAGGCCGAGATCGAGGTGGCCCGCGCGGAGGGCGCCGCCAAGGCCCAGCGGATCATCCGCGAGACCCTCTCCGACTCCTACCTCCAGTACCTCTGGATCCAGACGTTGAACGAGAACCCGAACGTCATCTACGTCGCGACCGAGGCCAACCTGCCGATCTTCAAGGGAGTCGGAGGCGCCCCGAAGTAGAACGGGGGCCCGGGAAGGGTCGGCTCCGGATCGGTAGACTTCGCGCCATGGGGGGTCCCGAGGCGCGGCGAATTGCGACCTGGCTCGTTCGCGAGCGGGGCGCGATCGAGGCCGCCCTGGGCGCACAGGGAAGGACGCTCCCGCCGGCCTCCTCGCCCGAGGCCGAGGCCCTGCGGCGCTTCCGCAGCTTCGTGACGAGCGGCCTCCTCCAAGGCCCGGAGGTCGCCCCCTCGCTCGAGGGCCTGCGCGCCCGCGAACGCCGCCTGGCCCCCTTGCTCTCGGCGTGGACGGCCGCGGCCGTCGCCCATGCCGGTGCGGCCGGGCCCATGGTGAAGGACGCCCTCGAGCCCCTGCGCGAGCGCTTCCTGCTGGCCCTGCGCGGCACCGCCCCCGCACGACGCGCCGGCGGCGCACCGACGCGCAGCGCCCGCCGTGCCGTCCCCTCGGCCATCGATCGCGTGACCGATGCGTTCCTCGCCGTCGATACCGACGGAGGCACCATCGAGGACGCGAATCCGGCCGCCGCGGCCCTGCTCGGCACCACGCGCGAGGCCCTGCTCGGACAGAGCGCCCTGGGCTTCGTCCCCGAGAGCGAGCAGGACCGCTGGTGGACGGAGCTCGACGCCATGGCCGAGGGCTCCGAGCCCCGCCGGCTGGCGGCCTCGCTGCGCGCCTCGTCCGGAGACGAGCTGCGCGTCGAGGTGAGCATCACGCGCTGGAGCACGCGCCGGCGGACCCTGGCGCTGGTGCTCGCCCGCCCGACGGCCTGAGTTGTGGAGCGAAGAATGGGTCTTTGCGGGCCGAACCCCGCGTCCCGCCAGACGAACCCACGCTAGAACGCATACACGAGGTCGTGAGTCCGGCATCGGGCCAGCCTCCGGGTCGGAATCCGGGCCGCGTAGCAGTCCGCGAGCCACCCCCGGAGCTCGACTCGCCACGGGAAGCAGCGATCCCGAAGGATCTCCCTGACGCCCAGGCGCTTGGGAATGAGGCCCAGGAAGACGGCCGGCGGATCGTCCCGCCGGTTCTCCGAGCGTGACTTCATGTAGTTGCGCCACACCACCCAGATGGCGGCCCGATACAGCGCCCCCTGCCGCCGCTTCGAGAATGCGATCGTCTCGCGCTTGTGGTTCGCACTGCCGTGGCGAAGCAGCAGGTCCGAGAGGTTCACCGGGAACAGGGGGTTGCGGGGCGTTCGGCTCTCCTTCGACGAGGTCGTCCGGTG
>JASJCN010000172.1 GCA_030065975.1 Myxococcota bacterium | reverse complement strand
GGCGCCGGCTGGAACGTGATCAAGGTGATCTGGGGCGATCGCTGGGACCGGCTCTTCGCCCGCGACCACGACGGCCTGCTGCTCCACCGCATGGAGGAGTGCGTCGATGGCGACTACCAGGCCTACAAGGCCAAGGGCGGCGCGTACACGCGGGAGCACTTCTTCGGCGCCCATCCGGATCTCCTCGCGATGGTCTCCAACCTGACCGACGACGACATCTGGCACCTGAACCGCGGCGGCCACGACCCGAAGAAGGTCTACACCGCCTATCACGCCGCGGTGAACCACCCCGGGCAGCCCACCGTGATCCTGGCCAAGACGGTCAAGGGCTACGGCATGGGAGAGGCCGGAGAGGGGATGAACACCAGCCACCAGCAGAAGAAGCTCGCCGAGGAGTCGCTGATCCGCTTCCGGGATCGCTACCGGATCCCGGTCCCCGACGACCGCATCGCCGAGGCGCCCTTCTACAAGCCGGCGGAGGACAGCCCCGAGCTCAGGTACATGCACGAGCGGCGCAAGCAGCTCGGCGGCTATCTCCCGACGCGGCGACGCGAGACCCCGGTGCTCGAGATCCCCGGCCTCGACGTCTTCGACTCCCTGCTCAAGGGGTCGGGCAAGCGCGACATGTCCACCACCATGGCCTTCGTGCGCATGCTGACGGCGCTCACCCGCGACAAGCGGATCGGCGGCCGCGTCGTGCCCATCGTCCCGGACGAGTCGCGCACCTTCGGCATGGAAGGGCTCTTCCGCCAGCTCGGCATCTACGCTGCCGAGGGGCAGCTCTATCAGCCGGTCGACTCCGACACGATCGCGTCCTATCGCGAGGACAAGAGCGGCCAGATCCTGCAGGAGGGGATCAACGAGGCCGGCGCCATGTCCTCCTGGCTGGCCGCCGCCACGTCGTACAGCACCCACGGCGTGCCGATGATCCCCTTCTACATCTACTACTCGATGTTCGGCTTCCAGCGCGTCGGCGACCTGATGTGGGCGGCCGGCGACTCGCGGGCACGGGGCTTCCTGCTCGGCGGAACCGCCGGGCGCACGACCCTCGCGGGTGAGGGCCTGCAGCACCAGGACGGGCATCACCAGCTGCTGATGTCGACGATCCCGAACTGCGTCTCCTACGACCCGACCTACGCCTACGAGCTGGCCGTGATCCTGCACGACGGGCTTCGCCGCATGTTCGTGGAGCAGGAGGACGTCTTCTACTACGTCTCGGTGATGAACGAGAACTACGTGCACCCGCCGCTTCCCGAGGGCGACGCCTTCAAGCAGGGAATCCTCGAGGGCATGTACCCGATCCGAGCCGACGAGCCGGGAGAGCCGGGCGAGAAGCACGTGCACCTGCTCGGAAGCGGCACGATCCTGCGCGAGGTGCTCGCCGCCTCGGACGTCCTCGCCGAGGAGTTCGACGTGTCGGCCACGGTCTGGAGCGTCACGAGCTGGAACGAGCTGCGCCGCCAGGGCCTCGCCGTCGAACGCTCGAACCTGCTGCATCCGGGCGAGCCCCAGCAGCGCAGCATCGTCGAGGAGCGACTGGGAGACCGCCCCGGGCCGGCGATCGCGGCGAGCGACTACATGAAGGTGGTGGCCGACCAGATCCGCCCCTTCGTGCCGGGCCGCTACCGCGTGCTCGGCACCGACGGCTTCGGCCGCTCGGACGTCCGCGAGAAGCTGCGCAGCCACTTCGAGGTCGACCGCCGCTACGTGGTGGTGGCGGCGCTCAAGGCGCTGTCCGAGGAGGGACGCCTCGCACCCGAGACCGTCCGCCAGGCCATCGAACGCTTCAAGATCGATCCGGACACCCCGGATCCGGCGAAGGCTTGAGCATGGCCGACTCGAAGGAATTCCTGCTGCCGGACATCGGCGACTTCGAGGGGGTCGACGTGGTCGAGGTGCTCGTCAAGCCGGGCGACACCGTGGCCAAGGAGGACTCGCTGATCGTCCTCGAGAGCGACAAGGCCAGCATGGAGGTGCCGGCGCCCTACGCGGCGGTGGTGCGCGAGATGCGCATGTCGGTCGGCGACCAGGTGAGCCAGGGGGACGTGGTCGCGCTGCTGGAGGCGGTGGATGGGGATGCTCCGCAGGCCGAGGCACCTCCGTCCGAGACGCCTACGGCCGGGGCCAGTCCTGCACCCGAGTCCGGGGCGGCGCTGTCGGAGGCGACGCCGGCGGCGCCTTCCGTCGAGGCCTCGACGCAGGCTGTCGGGGTGGGGGCGGAGGCGAAGCTCGCGTCGGATTCCGCACCGGCCAAGGCCGGCGCGGGGCATGCGTCGGATTCCGCACCGGCCAAGGCCGGTGCGGGACGGGCCGGCGCCGGACATGCTTCCCCCTCCGTCCGCCGTCTCGCCAGGGAGCTCGGCGTCGACCTCACGCTGGTCCCGCCCAGTGGGCGCAAGGGGCGCATCACCAAGGACGACGTCCAGGGCTACGTGAAGGCCTCCATGGCCCAGGGCGGAGCGCCCGGCGTGCCCATCGCGGGCGTGAAGGTGGCGGCCCCGGTGGACGTCGACTTCACCAAGTGGGGCGAGACCGAGCTCCAGCCGCTCAACAAGATCCGTCGCGTGGCCTCGGCGAACCTGCATCGCAGCTGGGTCACGGTCCCCCACGTCACCCAGTTCGACGAGGCGGACATCACGGAGCTCGAGAGCTTCCGCAAGTCCCAGAAGCCCGCCGCGGAGAAGGCGGGGGTGAAGCTCACCTTCCTGCCCTTCCTGATCCAGGCGGTGACCAAGGCGCTGAAGGAGTTCCCCCACTTCAACTCCTCGCTCGACGCCACGGGCGAGAGCCTGGTGGTCAAGGGCTACTACCACATCGGCGTGGCGGTCGATACGGAGCACGGGCTCGTCGTACCGACGGTGAAGAACGCCGACCAGAAGGGTCTCTTCGAGATCGCCGGGGAGCTGATGGACCTCTCCGAGCGCGCCCGCATCCGGCGCCTGCGCCCCGAGGACCTCTCCGGCGGGAGCTTCAGCATCTCGAGCCTGGGCGGAATCGGCGGAACCTTCTTCACGCCCATCGTGAACCATCCCGAGGTCGCGATCCTCGGCGTCTCGCGCATGGAGTGGAAGCCCGTGCACCACGACGGGGAGTTCGTGCCGCGGCTGATCCTGCCGCTCTCGCTCTCCTACGACCATCGCGTGATCGACGGCGCCGACGCCGTGCGCTTCACCGGACGCCTGGCGGAGCTGCTCTCCGACCTGCGGCTGATGCTGGTCTAGGGGTCGACGTGGCAGAGCAGATCGTTCCCGTTCCGGACATCGGCGACTTCGAGGCCGTCGACGTGGTCGAGGTCCTGGTCTCCGAGGGCGAGACCGTCACCGAGGGCCAGTCGCTGATCGTGCTCGAGAGCGACAAGGCGAGCATGGAGGTGCCCTCCCCGCTCGCCGGCACCGTCGTCGCCCTGCGTGTCGCGGTCGACGACCAGGTCAGCGAGGGCGACCCCATCTGCACCCTCGAGGTGGAAGGCGCGGCGGTGGCCGCCGTGCCCGACGAGGCCCCGGCCGCATCGAGCGAGCAGGCGGAGGCCCAGCCAGCGGCTCCGGCGCCGTCCGGCGACGCCCGCCGGACCGACGTCGTGGTGCTCGGCGCCGGCCCCGGCGGCTACACCGCGGCCTTCCGGGCCGCGGACCTCGGCAAGCGAGTCGTGCTGGTCGAGCGCGAGGCCGAGCTCGGCGGCGTCTGCCTCAACGTCGGGTGCATCCCCTCGAAGGCCCTGCTCCACGTGGCGGGCGCCCTCGAGGAATCCAAGGCCCTCGTCGAGGCCGGCGTGCACTTCGCCTCGCCGGAGATCGACTTCGACGCCCTGCGCGCCCACAAGGACGCCGTCGTGGCCAAGCTCACCGGCGGCCTCCGGCACATGGCCGAGCAGCGCCGGGTCGAGGTGGTGCGCGGCTCGGGGCGCTTCACCGGAGCCCACGAGATCGAGATCGAGGGCGAGGAAGGGACCCGCAGCGTTCGCTTCGAGCACGCCATCGTGGCCGTAGGCTCCGAGCCCGCGACCCTGCCGGGCCTTCCCAACGACCCGCGCATCGTCGACTCGACCGGCGCCCTCGAGGTGGTCCCGCCGCCCGGGCACCTGCTCGTCGTGGGCGCCGGCATCATCGGCCTCGAGATGGCGACGGTGTACCTCGCCCTCGGCTGGCAGGTCTCGATCGTCGAGGTCGCCGACCGCATGATGCTCGAGGCCGATCGCGACCTCGTCCGGCCCCTCGAGCGACGCCTGCGCCCGCGCCTGGAGGGCATCTGGCTCGAGTCCAAGGTGACGGACGTCGAGGCCCGCGACGACGGGATCTGGGTACGCTTCGAGGGCGAGAAGGCGCCCGAGTCGGCGCGCTTCGATCGCGTGCTGATCGCCGTCGGCCGGCGCTCCAACGGGCGCGAGATCGGAGCCGAGCGCGCCGGTGTGCACGTGGACGAGCGGGGCTTCCTGCCCGTCGACGAGCAGCAGCGCACCAACGTCCCCCACGTCTTCGCGATCGGAGACGTGACCGGCCCGCCTCAGCTGGCCCACCGCGCGACGCACCAGGGCAAGACCGCGGCCGAGGTCGCCGCCGGGCTCCCCTCGGCCTTCGAGCCGGCGTCCGTCCCCGGCGTGGCCTATACCGACCCCGAAGTGGCGTGGACGGGACTCACCGAAGAGGCCGCCAAGGCGGACGGCGTGGCCGTGCAGAAGGCCGTGTTCCCCTGGACGGCGAGCGGCCGCGCCCTCGGCGTCGGACGCTCGGAGGGGATGACCAAGCTGCTGTTCTCGAAGGAAGATGGCCGCCTGCTCGGCGCCGGCATCGTGGGCAGCCACGCCGGCGACCTGATCGCCGAGGCCGCCCTCGCGATCGAGCTCGGAGCCGACGCCGAGGACCTGGCGCTCACGATCCATCCCCACCCCACGCTGTCCGAGACCGTCGGCATGGCCGCCGAGGTCGCCCACGGCAGCATCACGGATCTCCTCCCCTCGCCGCGCCGTTCGTGATCGCCCGGAAGACGACAGCCGTCTGGCGAGGCGCGCTCCTCGCTTGCGCGCTCGCGTGGCTCGGCTGTTCGGCCGCCGACGAAGCGCCCGCCGGGGACTCCACCCTGGCGAGCTGCGGCGTCCCCTGGGACGGCGAGGCCCGGCGCGTCCCGGTCGTGCTGGTGATGTCGGACACGCTGCGGGGCGATCGCCTGGGGGCCGCCGGCGGGCCGGCGCGCACCCCCGCCTACGACGGCTTCGCCGCGGAGGCGCTGGTCTTCACCGATGCCCACAGCGCGGCGCCCTGGACCAAGCCCGCCATCGCCTCGCTCTTCACCGGCCTCTACCCGAGCCAGCACGGCGTCCTGACCCATCCCGACCTGCGCGCGCGGCCCGCCGGCGCCGTGGACGCGTCGGACACGCCCATGACCGACGGGCTGGCCGGCGAGCTCACGACCCTGGCGGAGCTGTTCCAACGGGCGGGCTACGCGACCGCCGGCATCGTCGCCAACCCGTGGCTCGGCCCGGACTACGGCTTCGCCCAGGGGTTCGACGCATACGATCACCGCTTCGCCGGCAACGACACGCCCGGAGAGAGGATCACCGAGGCCGCACTCGCCTGGCTCGCCGAGCGCGACGCGACGCGGCCCTTCTTCTTGTACCTGCACTACATGGACGCCCACGGCCCCTACCCGGCCATCACCGAGGAGCGGATCGAGGCCGTCCGGGAGACCCTCGAGGCGGAGGCGTCGGAACTCACCCCGGCGGCGCGGCGCAACGTCGCCCGTCTCGCTCGGGACGAGGCGGGCAAGAGCCTGCTCGGCCGGGGCATCCCGCCGAGCCCCGGCCTCGCCGCCCTCGCCTACGACGGCGGCGTCGAGCAGTTCGACCGGGCGCTCGGCGACCTGCTCCGCGGACTCGACGAGAGCCTCGGCGAGAGCCCCGTGGCCGTGGTGGTGACGTCCGACCACGGCGAGTCGCTCTTCGAGCGCGGCCGCGGAGGACACGGCCACTCGCTCTATCCCGAGGAGCTCGGCATCCCCCTCGCCCTGCGCCTGCCCGGCGTCGCGAGCGGCCGAGTGTCCTGCCCGGTGAGCCTGCTCGACGTGATGGCGACGTTGACCCGCTACGCCGGCCTCGAGACCCCGGAGCACGACCACGGTCGGCCGCTGCTGCTGCGGCAGGGCGATCCGGGGAGCGGGGGCCTCGCAATCGGCGAGGCGGTGATCGGCAAGCCCGGACGCCGCGCCCTGGTCACCGCGACCCATCGGGTGGTTCACCGCCCCGACGCGAAGGCGGGCGAGGCCCGCTGGTCGGTCTTCGAACGCGGGGCCGACCCGGGCGAGCGGCTCGATCTGGGCGAGGCCCGGGTGCCGGCCGAGCTGCGCGAACGGCTCCTCGCGGGCGTTCCCGAGTGGGAAGGCGCCTCGCCGAGTGCCGTCCCCATGGACGCCGAGACCCGCGAGCGGCTCGAAGCGTTGGGCTACCTGGGCGCCGAGCCGTGAGCGTCGCGCCGGGAGAGCGCGCGCTCTTCGACCGCGACCCGAAGCGGCTCGCCTGGCGCACGGGGCTCCTCGCCGGGCTCGTGCTCTTGATCTTCCACCACGGCCACTTCCTCGGGAGCGACGAGGCGGGCGTCTTCCTCGGCACCCGCGCGCTCAACGAGGGGGAGCTGGCCGTCGAGCCCTTCGTGCACACCTACAAGGGGGCCGACGGCCGCTACTACTCGCAGTACGCCATCGGCCAGAGCGTGCTGGGCCTGCCCTTCCTGGCCCTCGGCAACGCCATCGAGACCCTGGCCCCGAAGCGGCTCTCGGACCTCCTCGCCGGCCCCGGCCTCGTGATGCTCGGGAAGCCGCGGGACTTCGGCGTCGCGGCCTTCACCATCGGGCTCTACGCGCCGATGATGACGGGCCTCCTGGTCGCGCTGCTCTGCCTCTTCCAGCTCGATCGCGGCGTCCCCGAACGCCACGCCGTGGCCGCGGCGCTGGCGATCGCGCTCGGGACCTACGTCGCGTTCCACGCGAACGTCTTCCTGCGCCACACGACCGAGACGCTGGCCCTGCTCGGCGCGTTCTTCTTCTATGCGCGCTTCGCCGGCTCGGGCTGTCCGCGCTCGCTGCTATACGGGAGCATCCTGGCCTGTGCGATCCCGCTCCTGCGCCTGCCGGCCGCGGTCTTCGGCCCGCCGCTCGGCGCCTTCCTCCTGTACGCGGGCCTGCGCGTGCGCCGGGAGCATCCCGAGCGCCTGACGCCCAAGCTGCTTTGGCGCGTCGGGGCTCCGCTGCTCGTCGCGGCGGCGATCCACTTCGTCGTGAGCCTCGCCAAGTGGGGACACCTCTTCGACTCCCCCATGCTCGACGAGCGCGGCAAGCTCGACCAGGACCTGGTCGAGAGCCTCACCGGCTTCCTGCTCTCGCCAGGCATCGGCATCGCGAGCTACAGCCCGCTCCTGCTGCTCGCGCCATTCTTCTGGCTGCGCAGCTGGCGATCGGGCCGCGAGGACGCCCGGGCCGAGGCACTCTTCGTGTTCGCGATCTTCGCGGTGAGCGTGGGCTTCTACTCCGCCTACACCGGCTGGACGGGGCTCTGGTCCGCGCCGGGCCCGCGCTACCTGCTGAGCGCCGGCGTGCTGCTCCTGCTGCCCCTCGGCGACTGGCTTCGGGACGACGGTCTCGCGACGCTGCGCCGCGCCGCCGCGTTCGGTCTCGCCGCCGTCGGTGCCGGCATCCAGGTCGTGCTGCTCACCACCTCGTGGATCGGGGTCGGCCAGCGCATGGGCTGGCACGACTGGGAGGCCGAGCACGGCTCGAAGTGGGGCTTCCTCTTCCAGCTCGAGACGAGCCCCATCGCCGGCGCCTGGCAGGTGTTCGGCGACCTCGCCTACCACGACCTCTGGATCATCCGGATCGCCCAGGGCTGGCCCGGCGTGCGCCCCGCTCCCGTGCTGGCGGCGTTCCTCTTCCTGGCCTGGCTCGCGGGAATCACAGCACTCGTACGCTCGCTGCGATCGCGGCTCGCCCAGGAGGCCCCGGCCGAAGCGTGATCAGGAGCTCGCGGTGGGCTTCTCGAAGACGTAGAGCCGATTCAGCCCGAGCTGGAAGCGCTGCTCCCGGGCGAGCCGGAAGCCCGCGGCCTCGAAGACCGGGCGCGTCTCGGCCGGGTCGTAGCCGTGGTGCGCCTCGGTCTCCATGCCGTCGAGGAGTCGAAGCGCCATCAGCACGTCGAGGATCCGATCCACCAGCGGGTGGGGGACGGTGAGGATCGCGCGGCCTCCGGGCGCCAGCAGCTCGAAGCAACGGCGAGCCGTCTCGGCCGGCGACGGGACGTGCTCGAGCACGGCCAGCATCGTCAGCGCATCGAAGCTCCGGGGCTCGAGCGCGGCCGTCTCGAGGCTCGAGCGCTCGAGCGCGTAGTTGGCCTCGCGTCGCGGCTCGGCCTCGGGATCGATGCCCACGCCGCTCGCAATGCGCGCCGAGACGCCCGCGAGCAGCGTGGCGTCGAAGCAGCCGACGTCGAGCACGCGGTCGCCGTCGCGGATGAAGGGCGTCGCCTTGGCGATGCGCCAGCGCTGGAGCCAGCGGTCGAGAGCGCGCACGACTCCCCGCTACCCCCGCCCTCTAACGGGATGCCGGGCTCCCGTGCCCGGCCTCCCGCTTCAGCCCGAGCATGCTGTAGACGAACGACATCAGGAGCGCCTGGACGCCGACCGCCACGAGCGTGGCTCCGATCACCATGGGGCGCAGGGTGACCGTCACGTCGAGCGGGCCGAACCCCTCCTGCGCCCACGACCAGAGCGTGTAGCCGACCAGGCCGAAGCCCGACAAGGTGAGTGCGAAGCCCAGGATCAGCCCGCGCTCGAGGGTGATCGCCCGCGACACCCGATCGATCCATGGCGCCGGTGGGCCCACCTCCTCCTCCACGCCGTAGAGGCGCACGGCGACACTGGTCGTCACCCCCTGAAAGCCGATCAGCACGAGCAGGCTGCTCGCCACGAGGGTGTGCACGTCGAGGGTGATGCCGCCGACGACGAAGGGGCCGATGGCCACGATGGCTCCGAGCAAGAGGCCGAGGAAGAGCGCCGCGAGGCCCGGCAGCAGCAGGGTCCAGCGCGGCGAGAGCAGCATCAGGAAGCGCAGGTGCCGCCAGCCGTCTCGCCAGCTGCGCAGGTGCGGCGGCCGCGAGCGTCCGTCGGGCCGCAGGGTGATCGGCACCTCCTCGATGCGCAGGCCCCGCACGCTCGCCTTCACCACCATCTCGGACGCGAACTCCATGCCCGTGGTGCGCAGGCCGAGGGACTCGTAGGCCTCCCGACGCATGGCCCTCAGGCCGCAGTGGAAGTCGGAGACGCGGGTGCGGAAGAAGAGGCGGCCGACGAACGAGAGCACGGGGTTTCCGATCCAGCGGTGGTGCCAGGGCATGGCTCCGGGCTCGATCCGACCGCGGAAGCGTGATCCCATCACGAGATCGGCGCCTTCGCGCAGGCGCTCGACGAAGAGGTGGGCCTGGCCGAAGTCGTAGGAGAGGTCGGCGTCGCCCATCAGGACGTAGCGCCCGCGCGCCGCGGCGAAGCCGCCGCGCAGGGCGCTCCCGTATCCGCGCTCGCTGACCGGCACCAGACGCGCGCCCTCGCGCTCGGCGATCTCCTGGGAGCCGTCGCGGCTCCCGTTGTCCGCGACGATGATCTCGGCGTCGAGGTCGTTACCCTGGATGCACTCCCGAGCCGCCTGGATGCAACCCGCCAGGGTCTCGGCCTCGTCCAGGCACGGCATCACGATGGAGAGCTCGGGCGAGGCGCTCGGCTCGGCCGGCGCCCGGTCGCGAGCATCGGCAGTGGAAGCGCGGGTAGCGTCGCCAGGATTCTGGAGTTGCGGTTGCGTCAGGGAGTCGCTCAATTGAGCTCCGCGAGAAGATCGGGACCCGCAAGAGTAGTGTCCATGAGCCGGGCGACCCACACCCTTCGGCTCGGTCTCGCTGCCGCCTTCCTGCTGCTGGGTTGCACGCCCGAGACGCCGACGGGCTCGCCCTCCGATCGTCCGAACTCGATCGTGCTGTACGTGATCGACACCCTGCGGGCCGACCACCTCGGCGCCTACGGCCACTCGGAGCGGGTGAGCCCCCGCCTGGACGCGCTCGCGGAGGAGAGCGTGGTGTTCGAGCGGAGCTACGCGCCGGCCCCCTGGACCCTGCCCTCGGTCGTCTCGATCCTGACCTCGCGGCCGGCGTGCGAGCACCAGGTATGGGTGGACGAGGAGCGCCTCTCGGAGACGATTCCGACCTGGGCCGAGCGCCTGGGCGAGGCCGGCTTCGCCACGGCGAACTTCCACGCGAATCCCTACGCGGGACGGCCGAGCGGCCTGGATCGCGGGTTCGACGTGGTCGAGCTCGCGGCCGAGCTCGATGCCGAGCGCATCGGCCGCTGGCTCGACGAGGTGGAAGAGCGTCCGTTCTTCCTCTACCTGCACGCGATCGAGCCCCACGACCCGTACAAGCCCCGCGCCACCGCACCCGAGGGCACGAGCACCGACGCCGTGCCGCGCCCGGAGACGCCGCCGCCGGATCGGGTCCGTCGCATCAACAAGTCCCTGGGCCGCTTCCGCAGCCTCACCCGCGCGGGCTGGGCGCGCGGGCTGCCGCCGGAGAGCGTGGACAACTCGCGGCTGCAGGGCGCCCTCCTCGATCGGTTCGCCGAAGAGGAGGACGAGATCCGCGCGCTCTACGATGCCGACATCCGCGTCGCCGACGACGCCGTGGCCCGCATCCTCGACCTGCTCGAGAGCCGGGGCCGGCTCGACGACACCGTGCTGGCCGTGACGTCGGATCACGGCGAGGAGTTCGGAGAGCACGACGGCTGGGCCCACGACCAGTCCCTCTACGAGGAGCTGATCCGCGTGCCCCTGCTGATCCGGCTGCCGGAAGGCCAGGAGGGTGGGCGCCGGGTGTCGGTGCCGGTCTCGGGGGTCGACCTGATGCCGACCCTCGCCGCCGCGGCCGGAATCGACGGCGCTTCGTCCGGTTTCCTCGCGCTGTCGCGCGGCGATGCGACGGGTGAGACGAGCGCCCCCGTCGTCGCCCTGCGGCAGAACGAGAAGAAGTTCTACCGCCCCCACCGCGAGGCGCGCGGCGACCGGAACGTGGCCTGGATCGAGGGCGACTGGAAGGCGATCTGGAACCGGGACGTCGAGCGCGTCGAGCTCTACGACCTGGGCTCGGATCCGGGAGAGCGCGACGACCGCGCCGACGCGGAGCCCGAGCGCGCCGCCGCTGCGCGGGAGCAGGCCGAGGCCTGGCTGGCCCGCTGCGAACAGCGCGCGGCCGCGCCCGCACGCGGGGTCGTCGACGACGAGGAGCGCGAGCAGCTGAAGGCGCTCGGCTACATCGACTAGGCGCTCTCCTGCGCCGGCCCTAGGCGCTCTCCTGCGCCTCGCGCGCGCTCCGCGCGACCTTCCGGAGCGGCTTGCGCCGCTCCGCCTCGGCATCGATCAGCTCGGTGAGCTGCGCCGCGAGGCGGGGCCCGGCGCCGGCGTCCTCGTGCTTGAAGAAGACGAGCGCCTGGCGGGTCGGGCCGGCGAGCAGCTGCCGGGCCACTTCGAGCAGCTCGTCCGGGGTGTAGTGCCCGGCGCGCAGGCGCAGGTAGCAGCCGGGCCCCGGGCCGACGAGGCCGGGCGCGGCCTCGGACAAAGCGCCGCTCTCGTCATCGTGGACGCCCACCACCGCGAAGCCGCGCTCGGCCAGCACCTCGGGCGCGCCCTCCTCCACCCAGGAAGGATGGCGGAACTCGAAGGCCGCCGGCGTCTCCGGCGGGAGCAGGTCGAGAAAGGCCGCG
>JASJCN010000171.1 GCA_030065975.1 Myxococcota bacterium | reverse complement strand
CCCGCGCCCGGGAGGAGAAGGCAAGGCGCTGCGCCTCTCGTTGCCGCCGCGCCCGGACCTGCCCATCTATCTGGCGACCCTCGCGCCGAAGTCCCTCGAGTACACGGGCGAGGCCGCGGACGGCTGGCTCGGCACCTCCTTCATCCCCGAGGCGGCCGACGCCCACCTGAGCCACATCCGCCGCGGCGCCGAGCGCGCCGGGCGCACCCTCGCCGACCTCGAGCTCCAGGTGAACGCGAACCTGGTCGTGGCCGACGACGTGGGGGCGCTGCTCGAGCGCTTCCGCCCGGCCATGGCGTTCACCCTCGGCGCCATGGGCTCGGCCAAGACCAACTTCTACAACGCCGCCTACGCGCGGGCGGGCTTCGAGGACGCCGCGCGCGAGGTGCAGTCGCTCTGGGTCGAGGGCAAGCGCGCCGAGGCGGTGGCCGCCGTCCCCGACGAGCTGCTGCTGCAGGCCAACCTGATCGGCGACGAGGCGCGGGTGCGAGAGCGCCTGCGCGCCTACCGCGATGCCGGCATCAACGGCCTCCGGCTCGCGCCGAACGGCAAGACCTGGAAGGACCGCGTCGCTCACCTGGAATGGGCGATGGACCTGATCCGCAGCGAGTGCGGCTGAGCCCTGCGGCCAGCCCTTACTCCTGCAGCAGCGCCCAGCCCGTGCGCTCGACCAGCCGCTCCATGAACGAGACCTCGTAGGCCTCCTCGGGCGTCTCGCGCACCATCTCGTCCATGATCACGGCGTCGTCCCCGACCAGGATGCGCCAGCGCTCCTCGCGCACCCCGTCGAGGATCACCTTGGCCGCGGCCGCGGCCGTCATCGGCGCGTTCTCGCGGAAGTTCTCGCCCTGGGCGATCAGCGCCTGGCGGATCTGGTCGTCGGTCACGCCCTCCACCGGGATGCCCATGCGGGTCATGGTCTCCCGGGCCCGGCCGAGCTCCTCATCCGAGAGCTCCTTGGGATCGTTGCCGAGGATCTTGCCGGAGTTGATCACGATGTCCGTCCCGACGTGGCCAGGCATCACCAGCGAGACCTTCACGTGGGGCGCGTTGTTGCGGAAGTCGTTCACCAACGCCTCGGTGAAGCCCTTCACCGCGAACTTCGCCGCGCTGTAGGAGGTGTGGGCGGTGAAGGGCCCGATCGAGGCCCAGAATCCGTTGACGCTCGCGGTGTTGATCAGGTGACCCTCTTCGCTCGCGAGGAGCAGGGGCAGGAAGGTGCGCGTCCCCAGGTAGACGCCACCCCAGCAGACGTCGAAGGTCTTGTCCCACTCCTCGCGCTCGCTCAGGATCAGGCTGCCGCCGCCGCCGATCCCGGCGTTGTTGAAGACGAGGTTCACGTAGTCCGTCTCGTGCTCCCGGACGACGGCGTCGCGGAAGGCCACGAGGTCGGACTCCACGGACACGTCGCAGAGATGGGTCGTGACCCGCGTACCGGGCGGCGCGTGCGCCTCACACAGTGCCCGGGTCTTCGCCATGTTCTCCTCGGACACGTCGCACATGGCGAGATGGCAGCCCTCGGCCGTCAGCTGGCGGGCCAGCTCGCGGCCCATGCCCGTCCCCCCTCCGGTCAGGACCGCGATCTTCTCTGCGAACTGCTTCAAGGCTCACTCCTCCAGGGGAAGAACCATACCGCGCCCGATGTCCGTCCGTCGGCGACCCGTCTTCGAGCGGGGTAGAATCCGCGTCCCATGCCTTCCGACCAAGCTTCCGAGAAAGCCGACGTCCTGATCATCGGTGCCGGCGCGGCCGGCGCGGCCATCGCCTGGCGCCTGGCCGAGACCCGCATGCGCATCGTGTGCCTCGAGCAGGGCGGCTGGATGGATCCCGCCCAGTATCCGAGCACGAGGAACGACTGGGAGATGGAGCGCTTCGGGCCCTTCGGGCTCTCGCCGAACGGGCGCGGCCGCCGCGAGGACTACCCCGTGAACGACGAGGCCTCGCCGATCAAGATCTCGAACTTCAATGCCGTGGGCGGCAGCACCATCCTCTACGCCGCGCACTTCCCGCGGCTCCACCCGTCGGACTTCCGGGTGAAGAGCCTGGACGGCGTGGCCGACGACTGGCCCATCGACTACGCGACCCTCGAGCCCTACTACGACGAGAATGCGCGCATGATGGGCGTGGCGGGCCTCGCGGGCGACCCCGCCTACCCGCCGAAGGAGCCGACGCTCCCGCCGGTGCCGCTCGGCAAGCTCGGGGAGACCCTGGCCCGGGGCTTCGATCGCCTGGGCTGGCACTGGTGGCCCTCGGACAGCGCCATCGCCACGCGCGAGCATGCCGGGCGCGCGCCGTGCATCAACCTCGGGCCGTGCATCATGGGCTGCGCCCAGGGCGCCAAGGGCAGCACGGACGTCACCTATTGGCCGGCGGCGGTGCGCGCGGGCGTCGAGCTGCGGACCCACTGTCGCGTCCGCGAGATCAGCGTCGGCCCGGACGGCATGGCCGACGGCGCGATCTACGTCGACGAGAAGGGCGTGGAGCACAGGCAGGAGGCGGAGATCGTGATCGTCGCCTGCAACGGCGTGGGCACGCCCCGGCTGCTGCTGAACTCGAAGTCGAAGCACTTCCCCGACGGCCTCGCGAACTCGAGCGGCCTCGTCGGCAGGAACCTGATGTTCCACCCCTACGGCATGGTGACGGGCATCTTCGAAGAGCCCCTCGAGGGCTACAAGGGGCCGACGGGCTGCTCGATCATCAGCCAGGAGTTCTACGAGACCGACCCATCGCGGGGCTTCGTGCGCGGCTACTCCTTCGAGATGCTGCGTGGCATGGGCCCCGTCTCGACCGCGCTCTTCGGGCTCTCGGGTGGCCGCATCCCCTTCGGAGCCGGACACCACGAGGCGTACGCGCGCCTGCACGACCGGACCGCGGGCATGGTCATCATCTGTGAGGACCTCCCCGAGGAGCACAACCGCGTCGTGCTCGACCCGGAGCTCACGGACGCGGACGGCATCCCGGCACCCCGGATCGAGTACACCCTCTCGGAGAACAGCCGGCGCATGCTGGATCACAGCGTCGAGCGCGGCAAGGAGGTGCTGGCGGCCGCCGGCGCCGTCGACTTCGCGGTGGACGCACCCCTGGCCCCGGCGGGCTGGCACCTGATGGGCACGGCCCGGATGGGCACCGACCCCGAACGCTCGGTGGTGAACGATTGGGGTCGGAGCCACGACGTGAAGAACCTGTTCATCGTCGACGGCAGCGTCTTCGTGACGTCGGGCGGCGTGAACCCCACCAACACGATCCAGGCCCTGGCCCTCTACGTGGCCGATCGCATCCAGAAGAACCTGACCACGCTCTTCGACTAGAGCGAGCGAGCCATGACCACACCCGACCACCCGACCTTCGTCGCCCTGCTCGACACCCTCGTCCCGCCCCACTTGGAGCACGGGCTCGCCGGGGCTGGCGGCCTCGGCCTCGGCGCCCGGATCGCCGAGCGGGCCGCCGGACTGCTCCCCGTCCTCGATCCGGTGATCGCCGAGCTCGAGCGCCACGAGTTCGCCGCGCTCGATGCCGCGGGGCGCGACCGCGTGGTGAAGGAGCTCGATCCCGAGCTCGCGGGGCTCGTCGGCGGCCTCGTGTTCCAGACCTTCGTCTCCTACTACGAGCATCCGGCCGTCGTCGTTGCACTCGGCCTCGAGGCCCGTCCGCCCCATCCCGAGGGCTACCCGCTCGAGGAAGGCGACCTGTCGAGCCTCGAGAAGGTCCGCCAGCGCGGACCCCTCTACCGGACGGCCTGACCCCCGCCCCCTCGAGCCCCGCGCCGTGCGCTTCCATTTCGACTTCGCCAACTGGGCCCGGATGGTCCGGCTGGCGGCCGGAGAGAAGCAGTGGATCGTGCGCCTCTACTTCCTCTCGATCCTGCTCGTGTGGATCCCGCTGGCGTCGAGCTTCCACGCCCTGTGCTTCTTCCTCGACGGGATCCTCTTCCCGGCGCTGCATCGGGTACGCGTCGAGGCGCCCGTCTTCGTACTCGGGCACGCGCGCAGCGGCACCACGCTGGTGCATCGCCTCATGAGCGAAGACGAGGCGCGCTTCAGCGCCTTCCGTCTCTACGAGCTCTACTTCCCCTCGTTGCTCCAGAAGAAGGCGATCCGCTTCGTCATGCGGCTCGACGCGCGCTTGCTCGGGGGCGCGCTCGAGCGACGCATCCGGCAGTGGGAGGATCGCCACTACGCCCGCACGCGGCAGGTCCACGCGATGGGTCTCACCGAGTACGAGGAGGACGACATCGTCCTCTACTACTCGTGCGCGTCGGGCTACTGGGTGACCAAGCTCCCCTACATGGGCGAGCTCGACTTCTACGCGGTGGACGAGTGGCCCGAAGCGAAGCGACGCCGCTTGATGCGCTTCTACGCCGACTGCGTGAAGCGTCAGCTGCTGCTGAACGGCACCGACAAGACCCACCTGAGCAAGAATCCGATCTTCGCCGGGCGCGTGGCGGCACTGATCGAGACCTTCCCCGACGCGCGCATCGTGGTGCCCCTGCGCGATCCGCGCGAGACGATCCCGAGCCTGCTCAAGCTCGTGCGCGGCGGCTGGAAGCGTCTCGGCTGGGACGAGCAGCGCCAGCAGCGAGGGCTCGCCGCACTTGCCGCCCAGTCCTTCCATACCTACCGCCATCCCCTCGAGGTGCTCGAACGGCACCCCGAGACGCCGCGCGCCCTGGTCGACTACCGGGAGCTGGTCGCCGATCCGGCCGGCAGCATCGAGGCCATCTACTCGGCCCTCGGGCTCTCCCTCTCGGAGCGACACCGGGCCTCCCTCGCGCGCCGCGGCGGTGAGGAGCGCGGCCATCGCACCCGCCACCGCTACAGCCTCGAGGAGTTCGGGCTCTCCGCGGACGCGATCCGACAGGAGCTCCCCGAGCTCTTCGAGTCCATGGGCTGGGACGACGAGGAGGCGGCGCCGAGCGTGCCCTCCGGGTGACCTCGCGCCCAGCTCGTGGCGGGCTCGTGCCCGGTCGTGCCGGGCTCGCGCCCAGCTCGTGCCGGGCTCGCGCCCGGGTCGCGCCCTCGGGCCCGGCCGGTATGTTCGAGACGCCATTCGAAGGAGGAACCATGGCCTCGAAGCTTCGTCTCCCGACCGCCCTGCTCCTGAGCCTCTTCCTGGGTCTCGGCTGCAAGTCGATCTCGGCCTCCCTCACCTCGCCGTCGGACTCGATCTCCGGCTCGTACGAGGTGATCGCCGGCTCCTTCGGGGCGCTGAGCGACGGCATCTCGACCTCGTGCTCGGGTCGCAGCGCCTCGTCCTCGGAGCTCGCGCTCGGAGAGGACGTGCGCGTCTTCACCCTCTCCCTTGCACGCGAGCAGCGCGCCGCGGAGCTCCTCCCGGGCCTCGCGCACGTGAGCGCTCCCCACGGCGTGACGGACTTCGGCGCGATCCCGTCGGTATGGCACGGCGTGGGCGTTGGCCTCGCCCAGTCCGAGCTTCCGGAAGAGGCCCTCGAGGGCTGGCTCGCCCAGGCCGGCGTGACCGAAGGCGCCTCGATCACGCATGTGCGCGAGGGCTTCGAGGTCGCGCTCCGCTGAAGCCGGCGCGCTCCTCCCCCACGCGCTTGGCGCTCACCGCGGCGTGGCTCGCCGCGGCGGCGCTCTCGCTCGCGACCTCCACGCGCGCCGAGCTCGCCCGGCCGGCCGAGGCGGACCTGCGGCTGCTGCACGTGGAGGGCAACGTGGGCGGCGCCACCGCGGGACACACCGCGGTGCGCGTCGGCGACGTCGTCTTCCACTACCAGCACGACGGGGACGTGTTCCGCCTCATGCGCCAGGGCTGGGAGTCCTTCCGCCTCGAGTACGCGGGCTTCCAGAATCGGCCCATCCACGCGGTGGCGCTGCGCATCCCGGCCGCCGACGCCGGGCGCCTGCGGGAGACCCTGACCGCCACCCACCTCGAAGCGCTCCACGCCCTGGGGCGGCGCGAGGTCGCCCGCCGCGGCCGGGCGCTCCTCGACGACTGGTCGTCGGGCGCGGCCACGACCCTCGTGAACGGCGCGTACGCCTTCGCCGATTCGGGATCGCTTCACGACGACGGCCTGCGTCGCCGCCTCGACGCACGCCTCGACCTCTTGGCGCTGCGCTCGCGCGCCGAGCAGGCACTCGCGTCGGGCCCGGCGTCGGGCCCGGCATCGGAGCCGGGCTTCGCCACACGGCTCGGTCAGCGCATCGCCTTCGCCCACGCCCTGCGCGTGCTCGACGAGTCGCGACCGCTGCGAGCGGAGGCGCTCACCTTCGCGTCGGCGGAGCTCGACCCCACCTGGCGGAGCAGCCTCGAGGCGCTGGCCGGGGCGCTCGAGGGCCGGATCGCCGAGCTGGCGACGGGAGAGCCACGGCACGCCGAGGCGCTGCTCGTCGCCATCGCCCGCCACCGGGCCGTCCGGGCCTCTCTCGATGGGAGCCGGCTCCAGCTGCTCGACCGCGGGATCCCGGCCAAGGAGAGGATGCCGGAAGCCGAACGCGGCTCGGGGCCGGACGAACGCCTTGCCGCACGCGCCTTCGCCGAAGGCCTCCTCGCGGACGCGCGCAGCCGGGCGCTCGACGGGGACGCACCGAGCGAGCTCGAGTGGAGCCGGCTCGAGGAGCTCGCGACCCGGGCCGCACCGCGCGCCGCGGCGATCCGCGTCGGGGGGCCCGCCCGGCCCGGAGCGGTGCGCGTGACCTGGCCCGAGCCCGGCCCGGGCCTCGCGGAGGCCCGGAGGAAGGCCCGGGAAGAGGCCGGCGCCGTCGAGGCGGAGCTCGAGCGACGCTTCGCCTACGACCTGATCGAACGCAACTGCGTCACCGAGCTCTTGATCGCGATCCAGTCGGGCCTCGGCGGAGTCGAGCGGGCCGACACACTCCTCGGCGGGCCGCTGCGGATCGGGCGGCCGCTCGGCTACGCGCCCTGGGTCTTCCACGCCGCCGCGAGGCGGCTGCCCGAGGCCCGCCTCGAGCGAACGCCCTCCCATCGGGAGGAGGCGCTCGCACGAGAGGCGCGCGCCTCGGGCTGGCTCCCGACGCGCCTGCGCGAGTCGAACGTCGTGACCTCGGCGCTGTATGCGCCGCGCGATGCCGACGGGAGCTTCCTGCTCTTCACGAGCCAGACCCGGGGAGCGGGCCGGGTGCTGCGGCCCCTGCTGGGCGTGGCCAACCTCACGGTCGGGCTCGGCGACTCGCTGCTCGGTGCATTCGCAGCGCCCTTCGACGGGGGCCATCGCCTGCGTCGCGGCCTGCGCGGCATGCTCTTCTCACTTCCCGAGCTGGCCTTCGTGAACGTCCGGAAGGGCTCCTTCGACACGCGCCGCCTCGACCCCGCACGCTACCCCTTCGAGCCGACGGGACGCGGCGCGAGCGCCCCGGCGGAGGGCGAGCCGAAGGCCTCGTGACGACGCGCTCCACGGCGCGCGCGCTCCTCCTGGCCTTCGCCGCGCTCGGCCTCTCCTGCACGCTGCCCTTTGCGGCCCCGCCCTGCGATCCCGAGCGGGCAGTGCGGGCGTTCCCCAGCGCCGAGGGCGCCGGCGCCTCGGCGCGCGGGGGGCGCTGCGGCGACGTCTACACGGTGACGACCCTCGCGGACGGGGGCCCCGGGAGCCTTCGCCACGGCATCGAGTCCGCAACGGGGCCGCGCACCCTCGTCTTCGGCGTGGCGGGAACGATCTGGCTCGAGCGTCCGCTGCGCATCGATCGCCCCCATCTCACCCTGGCCGGCCAGACGGCTCCCGGGGAAGGCATCACGCTCGCGGGACGCCCGGTCTCCGTGATCGACACCCACGACGTGATCGTGCGCTACCTGCGCTTCCGGCCGGGGGCCGGGCCCGCCGGTAGCGAGCCCGACGCACTGGGCGTGGTGCGCAGCACCGACGTGATGATCGACCACGTGAGCGCGTCGTGGGCGGTCGACGAGGTGCTTCCGGTCACCCACGACAGCCACCGGGTGACGGTGCAGTGGTCCTTCGTCACCGAGGCCCTGCACCAGGCGGGCCACCACAAGGGCAACCACGGGTACGGCACGCTCATCGACGGGGGCGACATCACCTTCCACCACGTCCTGTTCGCCCACAACCGGAGCCGCAACCCGCGCCCGGGCGGTCGCGCCGGGCGCACCCGCGCCTACTTCGTCAACAACGTGATCCACAACCCGGGCACCCTGTTCGGCTACGCGGGCACCGAGTCTTTCGACCTGCTCTACGTGGGCAACTACGGCCTCGTCGGGCCCGATACCGAGCCCGAGCTTCGCGAGCTGTTCATGGCCGGCGGCCCCGGCAACCGCATCCACCGCGACGGCAACTGGATCGACCTCGTCCCGAACGGGACGATCGACGGCGCCCCGGCCGACGCGTCGGCTTTCGGCGGCGACTACACGCCGATCCCGGCCAGACCGCTCGGGGTCGCGGTGGAGCCCGCGCCCCGCGCGCTCGAGCGCGTGCTCGACCACGCCGGGGCCTCGCGTCGGCGCGACGCGGTCGACCGGCGCGTCGTGGCCTCGGTGCGCCGTCAGGACGGCTACTTCATGGACACGCCCGCCGAGGTCGGAGGCTGGCCGCCCCTCGACCCCGGCGAGCCCCGCGAAGACTCGGACGGCGACGGCATGCCCGACGCGTGGGAGCTCGAGCACGGGCTCGACCCGACGGACCCGCGGGATCGCCACGCAGACCCGGACGGGGATGGCTGGACCCGACTGGAGGAGTACCTCGAGCAGCTCGCCCGGCCGGCGGACGACGACCGCGCTAGGTGAGCTGGAAGCCCTCGTAGCCCTTCGACACGACCTCCTCGCACTTGGCGACGTAGGTGGGGAAGCCGATGTAGGGCATGAAGACGCGCGGCTTGCCGGGCACGTTGGCGCCGAGATACCACGAGTTGCAGCCGAGGTAGATCGTCGCCGAGGCGACCTCGTTCACGTGGTCGACCCAGGCGTCCTGGGCCGGGAGCTCGGCCTCGATGCTCTCGTGTCCGTGGGCGTCGAGATAGGCGATGCAGTCGGCGATCCACTCCACGTGCTGCTCGATCGAGGGGATCATGTTGGAGAGCACCGAGGGGCTGCCGGGCCCCGTCACCGTGAAGAGGTTGGGGAAACCGGCGGACTGGAGGCCCAGGTAGGTGCGGGGCCCGGCGCTCCAGGCGTCGCGCAGGGACTCACCGCCCTGGCCGCGGATGTCGATGCCGAGGATCGCGCCCGTCATCGCGTCGAAGCCCGTCGCGTAGACGATGGCGTCGAGCTCGTAGGAGGCGTCGGCGGTGCGCAGACCCGTCTCGGTGATCTCCTCGATGGGTGCGGTGCGCACGTCGACGAGGCGCACGTTCTCGCGGTTGAAGGTCTCGAAGTAGCCGGTGTCCACGCAGATGCGCTTGCAGCCCACCTCCTGGTCGGGGCAGAGCAGGTCCGCGGTCGCCGGGTCGTCGACGAGGGCGCGGATCTTCCGGTGCAGGAAGTCCTTGGCCAGCTCGTTCGCCTCGTGGCTGGTGCCGAGATCGTTGAAGGCCCCCATGAAGGGCAGTCCCCCGTGCTCCCAGCGCGACTCGAACACCTCCTCGCGCCGCTCGGCGGACACCGCGAGCACCGACTCGTCGTTGGGATGGGTGTCGAGCCCGGCGGGCATCGCGCGATTGCGCGCGCGGAAGGCCGGATACTCGGCCTTGATGCGGCGCTGGAACTCCGGATCCAGGGGATGGTTGTTGGCCGGGATCGAGTAGTTGGGCGTCCGCTGGAAGACGAAGAGGTGCTCGGCCTGGGCCGCGATGTGGGGGATCGACTGGATCGCCGACGAGCCCGTCCCGATCACGCCGACGCGCTTCCCCGTGAAGTCCACGCCCTCGTGGGGCCAGCGCCCGGTGTGGTAGGTGTCGCCCCGGAAGCGCTCGGCCCCTTCGAACGCGGGATGGTTCGTGGAGGAGAGGCAGCCCGTCGCCAGCACGCAGAAGCGGGCGGAGACCCGATCCCCGCGGTCGGTGCGGATCTCCCAGCGCGAGGCCGCCTCGTCCCAGGTGGCCGACACCACGCTCGTCTCGAGCTGGATGTCCCGCATCAGGTCGAATCGCTCGGCCACGTGCTCGGCGTAGCGCAGGATCTCCGGCTGGGTGGCGTAGCGCTCGGTCCACTCCCACTCCTGCTGGAGCTCCTCGGAGAACTGGTAGGAGTACTCCATGCTCTCGACGTCACAGCGCGCGCCGGGATAGCGGTTCCAGAACCAGGTGCCGCCGATGCCGCTCCCGCGCTCGAAGACGCGCGCCGAGGCACCCTGCTCGCGCAGCCGGTGCAGCATGTAGAGGCCGGCGAAGCCGGCTCCCACCACGATCACATCCACGGCGTCGACCCGCTCGGACTCTTCGGGGCGGACCGGATCGGCCCCTTGCTGCATCCCGTGCCTCCTGGATCGGGCGAGTGTAGCTTCTGGCGCTCCAGGGAGGACCCGACGATTCCGGAATCCAATCGAGCGCAGGGAGCGCAGGGAGCGCAGGGAGCCCACGAAGCGCAGGGAGCCCACGAAGGCGACACGGCGCGCCCGACTTTTGGGCGGCGCAAGCCGCTGCGCAAGACCAAGATCGTGGCGACGGTGGGGCCGGCCTGCGACGACGTGCCGACCCTCACGCGCATGATCCAGGCCGGCATGGACGTGGCGCGTCTCAACTTCTCCCACGAGGACCACGAGCGTCACGCGAAGCGTCTCGAGCGAGTTCGCGAGGCCGCCGCTGCGGTCGGCGTCCAGGTCGCGACGATGCTGGACACGAAGGGCGCGGAGATCCGCACCGGGAGCGTGCTCGAGCCCGTGACGCTCGAGGCCGGGCAACCCTTCCGGCTGCTCGCCGGCGATGCCCTGGGCGACGCCAGCGGAGTCTCCGTCTCCTACCCCGACCTCATCCGCCAGCTCGAGCCCGGGAGCAGCGTGCTGATCGACGATGGCCGGATCGTGCTCTCGGTCGAGTCGGTCGAGCCCGACGCCCTCTCCTGCCGCATCGTGCGCGGCGGACTGCTCTCGAACCACAAGGGCGTGAACGTCCCCGAGAAGGCGCTGCTTCTCGACGGCCTGAACGAGGCCAACCAGGCCGACCTGCAGTTCGCCATCGATCACGGCATCGACTACATCGCCGCCTCGTTCATGCAGCGGGCGACGGACGTCGAGGCCATCCGCAGCTTCCTCTCCGAGCGCGGCGGAGAGCACATCCCGATCATCTCCAAGATCGAGAACCAGGAGGGGCTGCGGAACCTGGACGAGATCGTGGCCGCCTCCGACGGAACGATGGTCGCGCGCGGCGACCTCGGGGTGGAGATCGGAGCGTCGGCCGTGCCCGTCGCCCAGAAGCGCATCATCCGCAAGACGGTCGGCAGCGGGAAGCCGACCATCACCGCCACCGAGATGCTCGACTCCATGGAGCGCAATCCGCAGCCGACCCGGGCGGAGGCCTCGGACGTGGCCAACGCGATCCTCGACGGCAGCTCGGCGGTGATGCTCTCGGGCGAGACGGCCCGCGGCCGCTACCCCGCCGAGGCCGTCCAGGTGATGAACGAGCTCGCCCTGGGCGCCGAGCCCTCGCTGCGGGAGTACGGCTACCTGCAGCAGATCCAGCCGCACCCGACGGCCATCGTCGTCGAGGCGGTGAGCCAGGCGGCCTACGCCATGGCCGGACACCTGGTGGCGCGGGCCATCGTCACGCTGACCGAGAGCGGCTTCACCTCGCGCCAGATCTCGAAGTACCGCCCGCGCTGCCCGATCCTCGCGTTCACCACCTCGCCCGAAGTCGCGCGGCGGCTCTCACTCAACTGGGGCGTCACCGCCACGGTGACCGAGGGCGCCGAGGACGACGAGAC
>JASJCN010000170.1 GCA_030065975.1 Myxococcota bacterium | reverse complement strand
CCGCTCATGTCGAAGCCGTAGTCGAAGTCCGCGAAGTTGATGCGGCGGTGACCGCCCGAGCCGGCGTCCTCCGGCTCGAAGTGGATGTCGCCGTTCTCGAGGATGAGGTGGCCGGTCCCGGTCTCCTCCATGAAGAGGAACTCGCCGGTGTTCGCCACGACGGTGAAGGGCTGGTTCGGATTGGTGCTGTCGGAGATCAGCACGCCTTGCAGCACGCGATCGTCCACGCGGTCCTCGACGAAGAGGAGCCGTGTCCCCTCGCGATCGAGCTTGGTGAAGCGCCCGGGCTGGATGATGCCGCCGCGGCCGGCGATCTTGCTCATCACGCTGCGCAGCTCGCGCCGTGCCGCCGGCTCGACCTCGGTGAGCAGGATCCAGGTCCCCGCGCTCACGAGTACGCCGAAGATCAGGAAGGGCGCGATCAGCTGGGCCAGGCTCACGCCGAGCGCGCGCATGGCGACCACCTCGGAGTCCGAGGAGAGTCGGCCGACGGAGACCAGCACGCCGAAGAGCACGGCGATCGGAATCGCGTAGGAGCCGAGCATGATGGCGAGGCAGCCCGCCACAGAGAGCACGTCGCCCGCCCCGGCGCCGAGGGACACGAGATCGTCGAGGCGCTGCAGCAGATTCTGCGTGAGCAGGATCGAGCCGACGGCGAACAGGCCGATGGCCGCGTACTGGACCGCCTCGCGCAGGACGTAGAGCGACAGGGTGCGCGAGATCCGCATGGCCGGGTATCGTAACCATGGCCCGCCCGGGCGGCATCCCGCCCGCCCATCCGTTCTTCACCGGGCGCATCCGCTCGCCCATCCGTCCTTCACCAAGAGACACGCCCGACCCTGGACTGCGTCAACCCGCTCACCGCTCCGCCTCGCGCCGAGCGCGTCCTGGTGATCCGCCTGGGGGCCGTGGGAGACGTGGTGCGGACGCTTCCCGCCGCCTCGGCGCTGCGGGCGGCCTATCCCGAGGCCGAGCTCGCGTGGCTCGTGGAGTCCGGATCCGCTTCGCTGCTGCGCCACCAGCCCTGGATCGACCGCGTGATCGAGTTTCCGCGCGAGGCGCTCTCGGCGTCACTCCGGCGCGTCCGCCCCGGGGCCCTCGTGGGCGCGCTTCGGGACTTCACCCGAGAGCTTCGCGGCTTCCGCTTCGACCTGGTGGTCGACTTCCACGGGATCCTGAAGAGCGGCGTCCTGAGCCGCTTGAGCGGCGCTCCGTGCCGGGTGGGCTATGCGCGCCCCTACGCCCGCGAAGGCGCTCACTGGTTCGCGAGCCAGAGGGCCCGGCTGTCGCGGGACAAGATGAGCCGCTTCGATCGCAACCGGGCCCTGGTGGACTTTCTCGGCGTCGACGCGCCGGGCGATCCCCGTCCTCTCCACGTCGATCCCGAGGCGAGGGCCCGCTACCGACGGGCGCTCGGCGGGGAGCAGCCCATAGCCCTCCACCCGGGAACCTCGGACGCCACCGCACACAAGCGCTGGACCCTCGATGGCTACGCCCGGCTCGCCCGCGCCCTCGAGGCGGAGCACGGCTTTCGCAGCCTCGTGACCTGCGGCCCTGCGCGGGACGATCGCGCCTTCGCCCTGGCCCTGGTCGACGCGGCGCGGGGCAGCGCCCGTCTCGCACCGGACACGCCCGGCCTGCCGGATCTGGGTGCGCTGCTCTCCGAGTGTCGCCTGTACGTCGGTGGCGATACCGGCCCCCTGCACGTGGCCTCGCTGGTGGGGACGCCGGTCGTCCAGCTCATGGGCCCGACCGATCCGATCGAGAACACTCCCTGGGGGGCGACGGCGTCCCGCCGGGTCCGCGTCCAGATCGGCTGCAATCCGTGTCGGCGCGGCTGCGCCGCTGCCACGTGTATGGGGGTGATTCCTCCCGATGAAGTCGAGCGAGCGGCCGTCTCGCTCCTGGCAGCTGCCAACGGCCGGTGTTAGGGTCCGCGGCCACGCCGGGTCGATGGCGCACGAAGGGGGCGACAGACCATGCTCGACCCCTCCAAGGCCGACCACTCCCTTGCCCGACGGATCCTGGTCCGGGCACCCAACTGGACCGGCGACGTGATCATGGCGACCCCGGGCCTGCGGGCCCTGCGCGCTCGCTTCCCGGAGGCCCAGATCGATCTCCACCTGCGTGAGAGCCAGATGCCGCTGCTCCACGGAGCGCCCTTCGTCGACGAGCTGCTGCCCGTGCGCTCCTATCACGCCGGGGCGGGTGCGTGGCTGGCCGAGGCCCGGGAGCTGCGGCGACGGCGCTACGAGCTCGGCGTCTGCCTGCCCGACTCCTTCTCCTCGGCGCTGCTGATGCGCCTGGCCGGGGTCGAGCGCGTCGTGGGCTACGACCGCGGGGGGCGCGGCCTGCTGCTCCACCAGCGCGTGCCGGTGCCGGGCGGGGCGCGCGGCGGCGAGCGGCTGATGCTGGCCCGCGAGCGCCACGTGCTCGGGCTCATGGGTGCACTCGGTGCCGACACGAGCGACACGCGGCTCGAGCTCCACGTCACCGACTCCGAGGCCGCCGAGGCCCGCGCCCTGCTCGGGAGCGACTCCGCTCCCCTGGCCCTGCTCGCGCCGGGCGCCTCCTACGGACCCTCGAAGCTCTGGCCCGCCGAACGCTTCGCCGCCGTGGGAGACGCCCTGGCCGCGGACGGCGCGCGCATCGCGGTGCTGGGAACTGCCGACGAGCGCCGCCTCACCGCGGCCGTGGCCCAGGCGATGAAGGCCGAGGCGCTCGACCTCGGCGGGCGCCTCGGCATCGGCGCGCTGAAGGCGGTGATCCGGCGCGCCGGCGTCCTCGTGTGCAACGACGCCGGGGCTCGTCACGTGGCCGTGGCGCTCGGGGTGCCGTGCGTCGTGGTCATGGGGCCCACGGCCCTGGAGAAGACCGACTGCAACCTCGAGCACGTGAGCGTCCTGCACGCGGACGTCGCCTGCCGTCCCTGCTACGAGCGCGAGTGCCCGATCGACCACCGCTGCATGACGCGCGTCGGGCCCGACGTCGTGGCCGAAGAGGCGCGCCGCGCCCTCGCGAGCGGCCCGGCGTTCGCCGGCCATACCCGCGTGGTGGGGGTGTCGTGACGGATCTCAGCATCGTGATCGTGACCTGGAACGCCCACGACGTCCTGATGGACGCCCTCGACTCCATCGAGCGCGAGATCCTGGGCCGGACCGACGAGGGCCGGATCGAGACCGAGACCCTGGTGGTGGACAACGGATCGGTGGACGGCACCGCCGATTCGGTGCGCAGCCGCTTCCCCTGGGCGGAGCTGATCGCGCTGCCCGAGAACGTGGGGTTCGCCGCCGGGAACAACGTCGGCCTGCGTCGGGCGAAGGGCCGCATCCTGCTGCTGCTGAACAGCGACACGGTGGTGCTGCCGGACTCCCTCGAGCAGTGCGTGCGCTACCTCGACGCCCACCCCGACGTGGGCGTGGTGGGGCCGCAGCTCCTCAACCCCGACGGCAGCAAGCAGAACTGCATCCACAACCACCCGAGTCTCGTGACCGAGCTCGTGCCGAAGGGCCTGCTCGAGACGCTCTTCCCGGCCCGCTTCCCGAGCAAGCGCTACGACCATCCCGAGCCCATCGAGGTCGAGGCCGTGCTCGGCGCCTGTCTCTTCCTGCGACGCGAGGTCTACGAGACCGTCGGGCCCATGCCCGAGGACTACTTCTTCTTCCTGGAAGAGACGGACTGGTGCTGGTGGATCCGCGAGGCCGGCTTCCGCATCGTCCACGTGCCCACGTCGAACGTGATCCACGTCTTCGGCGCGAGCACCAAGAAGAAGATCCCGGCCGAGACGCGCATCGAGTACCACCGGTCGCTCTACCACTTCTTCCGCAAGAACCGCGGGGCGGGGCAGGCGGCGCTCGTGCAGGGCATCCGCATCTTCAAGGGCATCCTGTATACCCTCCTGGGCTGGATTCCCGGGCTCTTCTCCGAGACGGCCCGGGATCGCTTCCGGCAGAATCGGCGCGTGCTCTCGTGGCACCTCCGGGGCAAGCCGGAAGGCTGGGGACTGCGGAAGCTGGCGAAGCCGCCAGCGCCCGCGCCCCGAGGCGAAGACGCAGGCGGCCAGAAGGCAGGCGGCCAGCAGGCAAGCGGCGAAGAAGCAGGCGAGCAGGAGGATTCCGCGTGAAGGTGTTGGTGACGGGCGGGGCGGGCTTCGTCGGGTCCCATCTGGTGGACGGCCTGCTCGAGCAGGGCCACGAGGTCCGCATCCTCGACAACCTCGAGCCCCAGGTACACGGCGAGGGCGGTGCCCGGCCGGACTACCTCACCGAGGAGGCCGAGCTCCAGGTGGGCGACATCCGCGACCGGGAGGCCGTGGCCCGGGCCCTCGACGGGGTCGAGGTCGTGTACCACCAGGCCGCCCTCGTGGGCGTCGGCCAGTCCATGTACGACATGGCGCGCTACGTGGACATCAACACCCTGGGCGGGGCCATCGTCCTCGAGGAGATCGTCAAGCGCCGGGATGCCATCCGCAAGGTCGTCGTGGCCTCGTCCATGTCGATCTATGGCGAGGGGGCCTACCGGAACGGCAAGGGCCAGATCGTCTCACCCTCCCTGCGCAGCGACGAAGAGCTCGCCGCCAAGCGCTTCGACTTCGAGGGCGCCGTCGACGGGCCGCTCGAGCCGATCCCGACGCCCGAGGACAAGCCGCTCCAGCCGACCTCGATCTACGCCGTCACCAAGCGCGACCACGAGGAGATGTTCCTCGCCGCGGGCTCGGCCTACCGGATCCCGGTCGTGGCGCTTCGCTACTTCAACATCTACGGCACCCGGCAGGCGCTCTCCAACCCCTACACGGGAGTGGTGGCGATCTTCTCCTCGCGCCTGCTCAACCGGAACCGGCCGATGATCTTCGAGGACGGCAACCAGTCGCGGGACTTCGTCCACGTCTCCGACATCGTGCGCGCCAATCTCCTGGCGCTCGAGCGCAGCGAGGCCGACGGCGGCGTCTTCAACATCGGGACCGGCCAGCCGACCTCGATCAAGCAGGTGGCCGAGATCCTGGCCGAGCGGCTCGACTATCCCGAGGATCCGGACATCGTCGGTCGCTACCGCGCCGGCGACATCCGCCACTGCTTCGCCGACATCTCGCGCGCCCGAGAAGGGCTCGGCTTCGAGCCGCGCATGAGCCTCGCCGACGGCATGGACGAGCTCCTGGCCTGGCTGCGCAACCAGAAGGCCGACGACCGCGTGGAGGGTGCCGCCAAGGAGCTCGAGGCCCGGGGGCTCACGCGCTGATGTCCGCCCGCCTGGATCGGGCCCGCCTCGAGCGTCTGCTGGACCGCTTCTCCCGACTGCGGGTGCTGGTGGTCGGCGACGTGATGCTCGACGAGTACCTGTGGGGCGACGTCGACCGCATCAACCCCGAGGCGCCGGTTCCCGTGGTGCGGGTCCACGACGACTCGGTCGAGCTCGGTGGCGCCGGCAACGTGGTGCGGAACGTGGTGGCGATGGGCGCCGAGTGCGCCTTCGTGTCCGTGGTGGGGAAGGACGAGGCGGGCGACCACGTGATCGCCCTGCTCGAGGACCTGGGCGTGGCGTCGGAGGGGATCCTGCGCGCGCCCGAGCGCCCCACCACCCGGAAGACGCGGATCGAGGCGCGCTCGCAGCAGCTGCTCCGCTACGACCGCGAGACCACCGAGCCCGTCGCCCGCGAGGTGGCCCGGGGCATGGCCCGCGCCATCGACGCCGCACTGCCCGGCTGCCACGGGGTGATCCTCGAGGACTACGACAAGGGCGTGCTTCCGCCCGCGGTGGTGCGCGACGCCATCAAGCGCTGCAACGCCGCCGAGGTGCCGGTCGCCGTGGATCCCAAGCAGAGCGTCGCCCCCTACAAGGGGGCCTCGCTCTTCAAGCCGAACCAGCGGGAGGTGGAGCTGCTCTCGGGGCAGGCGGTCGACGGGGATGCGGCCCTCTCCCGCGCCGTCGCGCGCATCCAGCGCGCGCTCCCCGGCGCCGACCTGGTCGTGACCCGCGGCGCCGAAGGGATGAGTCTCTACGAGGCGGGCGCTCCCGAGCCTACGGCCGTGCCCATCGCGCGCAGCGAGGTGTTCGACATCCAGGGCGCGGGCGACACGGTGATCGCCGCCCTCTCCCTGGGACGCTGGGCCGGCGGGAGCCTGCTCGAAGCCGCCGTGCTGGCCACGGCCGCCGCGGGCGTCGTGGTCGGAAAGGTGGGCACGGCGACGGCCACTCCCGAGGAGATCCGCGCGCTGCTTCCCGCTGCCGTCGACGCGGTGCGGGCTTCGGGAAGGCGCCAAGGGCGCGGCCCTTCGGCCAAGGAGGCGGTGCGATGATCCAGAGCATGACCGGATTCGGCCGGGCGACCTGCGAGGTGCAGGGCCTGTCCTTCGCGGTCGAGGTCCGGACCGTGAACCACCGCCATCTCGACGTCTCGTTGCGGGCGCCGCGCCTGGCCGCCGCCGCCGAGCCCGCCCTGCGCAAGCGGGTCGCGTCCTGCTTCGGCCGCGGCAAGGTCGAGGTCGGCATCTCGGTGCAGGCCGGCACCGGGGCCGCCGCCAGCGTGGAGCTCGATGCGGATCTGGCGGGCGCCTACGTGGGCTTCGCCGAGCAGCTGCGCCGGGAGCACGGTCTCGAAGGGGCCCTCGGCCCCGCCGAGCTGCTCCAGCTCCCGGGCGTCGCGCGCCTCGTCGAAGAGAGCATCCCCGAGGAGACGCTCGAGGCCGCGCTCCTGGATGCGGCGGGCCGTGCGGCCGAGGCGGCCCGCGCAATGCGCGAGGTGGAAGGGCAGGCGCTCGAGCGCGAGCTGCGCGGCCGGCTCGAGAGCGTCTCGGGGCTGGTGGATGCCCTCGAGTCGCGGACCGAGGGCGTGGTCGAGGCCGCGCGCGAGCGGCTGCGAAAGCGCGCCGAGCAGCTCAAGAGCGAGACCGGCCTGCTCGACGAGGCGCGCCTGCACCAGGAGGTCGTGATCGCCGCGGACAAGCTCGACGTGAACGAGGAGCTCGTGCGCCTGCGCAGCCACGTGGAGCAGTACCATGCGAGCCTGGACGGCGCCGAGGCCGGAACGCCCGTCGGCCGACGCCTCGACTTCCTGCTCCAGGAGCTCGTGCGCGAGGCCAACACCGTGGGCTCGAAGGGAAACGACGCCGACGTCGCGCACCTGGTCGTGGATCTCAAGACCGAGCTCGAGCGCATGCGCGAGCAGGTCCAGAACATCGAGTAGCGGAGGCAGTACGCGCCCGGGCCATGGCGGACCGCCAGCTCCTGAACATCGGCTACGGAAACCTGGTGATGGCCTCCCGCATCGTGGCCATCGTCTCGCCCCAGTCCGCCCCCATGCGACGCCTGCGCGAGGACGCCCATCAGCGGGGCAAGCTGCTCGACGCCACCCAGGGGCGTCGCACCCGCTCGATCCTCGTGACCGACACCGACCTCGTGATCCTCTCGGCGATCAACCCCGAGACGATCGCCGCGCGGCTCGCCCCGGAGGACGGTGCGGCGGAGGCCTCCGAGTGAGCCGCCGGGGACTGCCCTTCGTTGTGTCCGCGCCCTCGGGCACCGGCAAGACGACGGTGTGCCGGGCGATCGTCGAGCGCCTGCCGGGGATCGCCTTCTCGGTCTCCCATACGACGCGATTGCCTCGGGAAGGCGAGGTCGACGGGCGCCACTATCACTTCGTGACGCGCGAGCGCTTCGACGAGCTGGTGTCGGAAGGGGCGTTCCTCGAGCACGCCGAGTACGCGGGCAACGCGTACGGTACGAGCTGGGAGGCCATCGACACGCCGCTCCTGGAGGGGCAGGACCTGCTCCTCGAGGTGGAGGTGCAGGGCGCCGCCCAGATCCGTGAGCGGCGAGACGACGCCCGCTTCGTGTTCCTGCTGCCGCCCTCGCTGGCGGAGCTCGAGCAGCGGCTGCGCAGCCGCGGCACGGACAGCGACGAGGCGGTGGCGCGGAGGCTCGCGATCGTGAGCCAGGAGCTCGCCGCCGTGCATGGCTTCGACTACGCGGTCGTGAACCGCGACCTCGAGGAGGCCATCGCCGCGGTTGCCGCGATCATCGAGGCCGAACGCAGGGGCGAGACCCACGCGGTCGAAGCGCGCCACGGCCGTGCGGGTGTGGTGGCGGAGTGGGGTGAGGCCCTCGGCATCGCGCCCCCGGGGCCTGATGGACCGGCCTCCGGCGCTCGGCTACCTTCCTGAAAACACTCGGTTTTTCGCCCGATCCCAGTGCTTCGCTTCAACGACATCGCCGATCGCGTCCTCGAGTACAACCCGGACGGCGACCTGCGCCTGCTGCAGCAGGCCTACGTCTTCACGGCCAAGGTCCACGACGGGCAGGAGCGGCTCTCGGGCGAGCCCTACCTGATCCACCCGCTCGAGGTCGCCGGCATCCTGGTCGACCTCCGCATGGACGACCTCACGATCGTGGCGGGGCTCCTCCACGACACCGTGGAGGACACGCTCACCACCCTGGAGGAGATCGAGCGGCTCTTCGGCGAGGAGGTCCGCTTCCTGGTCGAGGGCCTGACCAAGATCTCCAAGATGACCTACCGCTCGGCGCGGGTCCGGCAGGCCGAGAACTTCCGCAAGATGCTCGTCGCGATGTCGAAGGACATCCGCATCCTGCTGATCAAGCTCGCGGATCGCCTGCACAACATGCGCACGCTCGGCTTCCTCGCGCCCGAGAAGGCCCAGGTGATCGCCCAGGAGACCCGGGACATCTACGTGCCCCTGGCCCACCGGCTGGGCATCGACTGGATGCGCCGCGAGCTCGAGGAGCTGTCGCTGCGCACGCTCAAGCCCGAGGCCGTGGCGTCCCTCGAGCAGGGGCTGAAGGGCCGGCACAAGGAGCGCGAGCAGTACATCGAGGAGGTCCGCGGCGTTCTCGACGGCAAGCTGCGCGACGCGGGCCTCTCCGCAGAGGTCGGCGGGCGACTGAAGGACCTCGCGTCCATCCACGCGAAGCTCGAGAGCCAGGGCCTCTCCCTCGACGATCTCTACGACGTGATCGCCTTCCGCATCGTGCTGAAGGGCGACTCGGCCGCGCTCTACCACGCGCTCGGGATCGTGCACGACACGTGGCCCCCGGTCCCCGGGCGCTTCAAGGACTACGTCGCCCTGCCCAAGCCCAACGGGTACCAGTCGCTGCACACCGCGGTGATCGGGCCCTACGGCGAGCGCATGGAGATCCAGATCCGTACCGAGGAGATGCACCGCGCCGCCGAGCTCGGCATCGCCGCGCACTGGCGCTACAAGGGGCGCGGAGGCGCGCTCGAGGACGACGCGAAGTTCGCCTGGCTGCGCCAGCTGCTCGAGCGCCAGGGCGAGGTCGACGATCCCCACGAGTTCCTCGACACCCTGAAGGTCGACCTCTTCCCCGACGAGGTGTTCGTCTTCACGCCGCGTGGCGACGTCGTGAACCTGCCCCGCGGCGCCACGGCCCTCGACTTCGCCTACTCGATCCACAGCGAGGTCGGCTCCCACTGCGCCGGCGCCAAGGTCAACGGGACCATGCGCCCGCTCTCCCATCCGCTGGAGGACGGCGACCGCGTCGAGGTCACGACGAATCCCAACCAGTCCCCGAAGAAGGACTGGCTCGAGTTCGTGGTCTCGGGCAAGGCCCGAAGCCGCATCCGCCACGCCGTGCGCCTGGCCGAGAACGCCCGCAGCCGGGAGCTCGGGCGCGGCATCCTCGAGCGCGAGTTCCGCAAGGCGGGGCTCTCGCTGGCGCGGCTGCTCGAGCGCGGCGAGCTCGAGGACGTCGCCCGCGAGAAGACGAACGGAAGCCCCGAGGATCTCTTCGCGGCCATCGGCTACGGGAAGCTCGCCTCGAGCGACGTGGTGCGCGCGCTCAAGCCCGAGTGGAAGAAGAAGGAGGAGAAGCCGGAGCGCCCCGCGCGGCGCATGCTGCCCTTCTTCGGGCGCGAGAAGCCGCGCAGCTCGAGCACGGGGATCCGCGTCAACGGACACGGCGACGTGCTGGTGCGCTTCGGCAACTGCTGCTCGCCGCTTCCCGGCGACGAGATCACCGGCTTCGTCACCCGCGGGCGCGGCGTCACCGTCCACGCTCGCGACTGCCCGATCTCCTTCGGGCTCGACCCGGAGCGGCGGATCGAGGTCGAGTGGGAGGAGGGCACCAACGCCGCGCGGCAGACGCGCATCCGCGTGACCTCCCGGGACGAGCCCGGTCTGCTGGCCAACGTCACCAAGACGATCTCGGGGGCCGGCATCAACATCTCGGCGGCCCGGATCGCGACCCACAGCGACGGGACGGCCAGCCAGAGCTACGACCTCTGGGTGGGCGACGTGCGCACGCTCAACGCCGTGATGAAGCAGATCGAGCGCATCAAGGGCGTCCGCTCGGTGGAGCGCGTGCGCGGGTGAGCGCCGGAGCCCGCTCGCCGGAAGCGAACCGCCCGAGCCTCGGCGTCAGCATCATCGCGAGCAACGAAGAGGAGCTCCTGCCGCGTTGCCTGGCCTCGGTCCCCTTCGCCGACGAGGTCGTGGTGGTGGTCGACTCCCGGAGCCAGGACGGCACCGAGAAGATCGCCCGTGAGGCCGGGGCCCGGGTCGTCGTCCATCCCTACGAGGGCAACCTCGAGCAGAAGAACTTCGCGCTGTCCCTGATGCAGAGCGACTGGGTGCTGGCGCTCGACGCGGACGAGGCGGTCACGCCGGCCCTGCGGGCCTCGATCGAGCGCTTCGTCGCCCGGGCGGGCGAGGCCGAGAAGGCCGCCGAGCTCAATCGCGTGACGTACCACCTGGGCCGCTGGATCCGTCACGGCGACTTCTTTCCCGACTGGCAGCTGCGCCTGTTCCGGCGGGGCGAAGGCGAGTGGTCCGGCACCAATCCCCACGGACGCGTGCGGATCGAGGGCCCGGTTCCGCGCCTCGACGGCGACCTCGAGCATCGGAGCTATCGCGATCTGGCGGATCAGGTCGCGCGCATCCAGGAGTTCAGCGACACCCAGGCGCGGGCCCACGCGCGAGCGGGCCGCGGCGGCGTGGTGCGGGACATGGTGCTGCGTCCGCCGGCCCGCTTCGCCCGGGCCTATCTGCTGAAGCGGGGCTACCGCGACGGGGTGCCCGGCTTCGTGATCGCGGCCGCGACGGCCTTCCACGTGTTCCTCAAGTACGCCAAGCAGTGGGAGATCGAGCACGTGGCCGAAGAGGACGTGGACCGCGCGTGAGCCCGGCCCACGAGCTCTTCGTTCCCGGCCGCCTGTGTCTGTTCGGCGAGCACTCGGACTGGGCCGCCGGCTACCGCGCCCACCACCCCGAGATCCCTCCGGGCCTGTGCCTCGTGAGCGGGACGGACCAGGGGCTCTTCGCCGAGGCTCGCGCCGCCGACTCCCTGTCGCTGACCAGCCGGCTGCCCTCGGGCGAGGAGATCGGCCCGGCGCGCATCGCGGCCACGCCGGGCGAGCTCTCGGCAGCGGCCGCGGGCGCCGACTTCTTCAGCTACGCGGCGGGGGTGGCCCACGAGCTGGTGGAGAGCCACGGCGTCGGCGGCCTCGAGCTCTCGATCCGTGCCGATCTCCCCGTTCGCAAGGGGCTCTCCTCGTCGGCCGCGGTGGCCGTGCTGGTGGCCCGCGCCTACTCGCAGGTGTACGGGCTCGGGCTCACGCCCCGCGCAGAGATGGAGCTGGCCTACGCG
Organism: Myxococcota bacterium; assembly: GCA_030065975.1. GTDB lineage: Bacteria > Myxococcota_A > UBA9160 > UBA9160 > UBA6930 > JASJCN01. The sequence continues at coordinate 107 of JASJCN010000170.1, read as the reverse complement.
GGCGAGCGTCGCACCGGGAGCGAGTGCGGCCGCATGGACCAGGTCTGCGCCTTCGGCCGCAGCGTCACGTGCCTGCGCTTCGACGGCGAGGCCCTCGACGTCGAGGT
>JASJCN010000169.1 GCA_030065975.1 Myxococcota bacterium | reverse complement strand
TGTTTGACATACCGCCTCGTATGTGGACAATCAAGTCACATACGATCTCGTATGTGAGATCTACAGACCTCTCGCAGCGCGCCCGATGCAGGAGAGAGAATGAGCGCCGCCACCGCCCCGACCCCGCACGACCCGGTCCCGCACGACCCGGTCCCGCCCGAGCCGGTCGCCCCCTTCCGGGTGGCCGCGACCCTGGGCCGACACCTGCTGTCGTTCTACTTCCCGCTGGTCTCGACGGTGTTCCTGTTGACCGGGCCGCATCCCTGGTGGGGCGCCCTGCTCTTCATGATCCCCCTCGACCTCGCGTTCCGCCTGGACCGCCGGGCACGTCCCGTGGTTGCGCAGCCCGAGCCCGGCCTGCCCGCCTGGCCCTTCGACGCACTGGTGTATGCGCTTGCGGGCGTGCAGCTGCTCAACATCGGCCTGCTCGCCTGGATGTACTCGAGCGTGTCGTGGCTCTCCCTCGACCTGCTGATGGCGGGCATCGTCGTCGGCGGCAGCTCGGGGTTCTCGATCATCACCGCCCACGAGCTGATCCATCGCAAGCCGGTCGCCGAGCAGCTCCTCGGGCGGCTCCTGCTCTGCACCGTCCTCTACGAGCACTTCTACACCGAGCATCTCCGCGGCCACCACGTACGCGTGGGCACCGAGCAGGATCCGGCGACGGCGCGCTTCGGCGAGACTTTCCACCGCTTCTACGCGCGCACGGTCCCAGCCCAGTTCAAGAGCGCCTGGCAGCTCGAGAAGAAGCGCCTCGGCGATCCGGAGATGGGATTCTTCGATCGCCGCATGCTGCGCAACCGCATCCTCCACGGCCTGGCCGTCGGCTGGGGCCTGGCGTTCTCCATCCTGGCCTTTGCCGGTCCCGTGGCGTTCGTGGCCTTCCTGCTGCAGGCCTTCATCGCCTCGCGCCTGCTCGAGGCGGTGAACTACTTCGAGCACTGGGGCCTCGTGCGGCGGAGCCGGCGGGTCCGTCCGCAGGACTCCTGGGACACCCACAGCGGCTTCACCTACTACGGGCTCATCGGGCTCTCGCGTCACGCCGACCACCACGCCTACGCGGCCCGCCCGTACCAGCAGCTCCGCGTATGGGAGGAGCCGCCGATCCTCCCGGGCGGCTACATCGCCACCATCGTGATGGTGCTGCTCGCGAACCGCGAGTTCCGGCAGTACGCCACCGCGGAGCTCGAGCGCAAGCAGCTCGGCCCCTTCGCACCGGAAGCCACGACGACGACGGGCTGACCCCGAATTTCAGGAACGCATCAGACACGGGTCAGGTTGGCCGGGCAGGGAGACGGCATCCTGGGAGCGCCTTGGGAAGGGCCGATCCCAGGAGATCTCCTGTGCTCCGGTCCCTCTGCTTCCTGCTCCCCAGCGTAGTCCTCTCCCTGCCCCTTCCCTCGCTCGCGATGTCTCTCGCGCGCTCGACCGGGACCGCCCGCTGCGCGGTCCAGACTCCGGTCGAGCTCTCCGGCTTCAGCCAGTTCAGCCGCATCATCTCCCTCGGCTGTGACAAGACGAACTTCGTGGTCGGCGGGTTCCCGGGTCAGCCTCCCCAGGTGATCGTCGACGGGACGGCGGTGGTCGTCCTCAACACGATCCACTCGAAGGAGCCCATCGCCGACGTCCAGGCGGCCTTCGTGAACCAGGTCGGCGCTTCGGGGCCCGGCCGGAATCCCCGCGTGAACGAGGCCTCGGGAAGCGCGAGCGTCGAGTACGAGTACGGTCTCGTCTCCATCCAGGAACGGATCGGCCTGCCCTCGAGCTTCCGCGTGGACATGACGATCGTCTCCGCGTGGGAGATGAACTCGCGGGGCGCGGGCTCCGGTGCGGCCGTGGGCATCCGCGTCTTCCACGATGCGTTCCCGGATCAGCAGAACTTCATCGACTCGGCCTCCATCTCGGGAACGGACAGCCTCGAGGATGAGTTCCGCTTCTCGCTGGCGGTCGACCGCAGCGTGCCGGTCCGCATCGTCATCGAGGCGACCTGCGGAGTCGTGGGCTCGGTGGTGGAGGGGGGCACGACCGATTGCCAGTCCGTGATCGACCCCGTCATCCGTTTCGATCAGGCGGCGTTCGATGCACGGATGGGCGCCGACACGTTTCCCCTCGACGAGTTCTTCGCGATCGAGCTGAGCGCGAACCTGCCCGAGCCCGACCCGGGAATGCTGCTCGCCTCGGGCGGGCTCTTGCTGGCGCTTTCCCGAGGGGTGCGGCGTCGCGCCTCACGCTGACGCCGGAGCTCCGCCAAACGAGGTTCACGCACTCCTGACTGCCGTTCGCCTACCTTCTGTCTGCGGGCAGGAGGCCGATGACGGACGCACGGAGCGGTTCGACAGGGTCCGGAACGTCGATACCCGGAGACGGCCGCGTCGTTCGCTTCGGGGAGTTCGAGCTCGACGTGGCGGCCCCGGAGCTGCGGCGTGGCACGGAACTCGTCGAGATCGGCGCGACCCCCCTGCGCGTCCTGGTCGCACTCGTCGAGCAGGCCGGTCGTTTCGTCTCGAAGGAGCGCCTCCTCGAAGCCGGCTGGCCGGGCGTCACGGTGAGCGACGCCTCGCTCCACTCCGCCCTGCGCCAGGTGCGCCGCGCACTCGGCGACGACGGGCGCGAGCAGCGCTGGATCGAGACCCGGAAGGGACGGGGATACCGGTTTCGGGCCGCGCTGGACGCCGACCCGGACGGCCCGACCCGCGGTCCGGCCGCCGGCGCGGTCGAGCCCATGGCTCTCTGGAACCGCGTCCGCCGCAGGGCCGGGGGCGATCCGCGCATGATCGACGCCCTGCTGCGTACGATCGAGCGGGAGGGCGCGCGCGGTCTGGATGCTGCATTCCGGGCGGAGCTCGTGCGGCTCCCGGCCGACCTCCTCGCCGAGGCGGCGGGTGTCGCCGGCGAGCTGCCCGAAGCCCTTCGGCCCGTGCTGGCGAGTGCGTCGGTCCTCGGGGCCGACTTCAGCCGTGACGAGATCGACGACCTGGCGCCCGGGTCCACGGGGGAGCTTGTCGAGTCCATCGAGCACGGATGGCTCGAAGCGGTCCCCGGCCGCCCATTGCGGCTGCGGTTCTCGAGCGCCTGGGTCCGGGAGCATCTCTACGCGTCGCTCCGCCAGGAGGAGCGGGAGCGCCTCCACCGCGCCGCCGCCCGTCGGCTGATCGAGCGGGGTGAGGACCGCCCCGAAGACGCGAGCCGAGCCGCGTTCCACTGGCTGAAGTCGGGAGCCACCGCAATCGAGGCGATCGGCCCTTGCGAACGGGCGGCTCACGGATTCGCCAAGCAGCGAGACCTCGAGGAGGCGGTCGTCCACCACCTGGCCGCGCTCGCCGTTGCCGACGCGATCGACTGGCACCAGCGCCATCGGCTCTGGATGCAGCTCGGCAACGCCCTCTTCAGGCTGGGCGACCAGCAGGGCGCAAGGGACGCCCATCTGCGCGCCGCAGCGCTGGCCCGCGAGCACGACGATCCGGAGGCGCTGGCAAAGGCCGCGTTGGGACACGCCGGTGCGGATGCCAACGTCGAGACCAGCCGCTTCCTACCCGACCGCGCCGACCTGCTCGGTGAGGCACTCGGGCACTCGGCGCGTCTCGACGCCCGCTCGAATGCCCGGCTCGAGGCGCGCCTCGCTCGCGAGCTCAGCTGGGATGGCCGGCTGGACGAGGCCAGCGCGCGCGCCGGGCGTGCGCTCGAGCTGCTCCGCGCGGACGACGGCGACCCGGGAGAGGCTTTCGGGATCCTTCGCGACGCCTACTGGGCCATCTGGTCGCCGGACAACACCGACGAACGCATCGAGGTGGCGCGCGAGATGCACGAGCGGGCACGGGTCTCGCAGGATCCCCAGTCCGAGGCCCTCGCCGGTGCCTTGCTGGGCTCGACGCTGCTCGAGAACGGCGACCGGGCGGGTGCCGAGGCGGCCTATGCCGGGCGAGGCGGGACTGCGAGCCGCGGCCACGCGGGTTTTCGCCTGGGCGCCCAGACCTTGCGCGCATGTCTGGCGCTGCTCGACGGTCGGTTCGCAGACGCGGAGCGGTGGATCGGCGAGACCCATGCGCTCCGCCGCGAGCTTCGAGCGCAGAACGCCGATGCCATCTTCGCGGCGCAGATGGGCTGGCTGCGCCTCGACCAGGGTCGGCTCTCGGAGTTCGCGCCGGCTCTCCTGGCGCGGCTGGACCGACCGCGAGAGCCCGCCCTGCGAGCGGGTCGCGCCCTTCTGCTGGCGCACGGTGGCCGGCGCACCGAAGCCGGCAGCGAGCTGCAAGCCCTGGTGGAGAAGCTCGCCGACCTTCCGCGCGGGCCCTTCTGGCTCACGACCCTGGTCACCCTCACGGAGACCGCCGTCGAGCTCGCCGACGTCGAGAGCGCTCGCGCCCTCCTGCCCGCGCTCGCGCCCCACGCATCCCGCTGTGTCGTGATCGGAATCCACACGGCCTGCCGCGGCTCCGTCGCGTTGTACCTGGGCCTCGCCGCCCAGACGGCGGGCGAGCCGGGTCGGTCGATTCCCTGCTTCGAGCAGGCCGTCCGGATGCACGCGCGACTGGGTGCGGCCCCGCTGCTGGCCCGCAGCCAGGTCGAGCTCGCGAGCGCCCTGGCCGACCAGCCCGAAGCGACTCGAGCGGGTCGCGAGGCCCTGGCCGAAGCGCTCCGCATCCGCGACCAGCTCGGGCTCTCGAACGAAGAGCCGAAGATCGCAGAGCTCCGGGAGCGGCTGGCCTAGAGGCGCACGCGTGACGGCGTGAAGAGCGCTGACCTAGCCTCCCGGCCATGGACATCCTGCGCTTCTTCGAGATCTCCCTGGCGCGGCATCCGATCCTCAACCCGTTCACGCCGGAGAAGTTCGCCCTGCTCGGGGACGTCTTCCGGGTCGGGCCCGAGGATCGCGTGCTCGACCTGTGCTGCGGCAAGGGCGAGATGCTGTGCACCTGGGCCGATCGCCATGGTTGCTCGGGGGTCGGCGTGGACATCAGCGAGATCTTCCTCGAGGCCGCCCGCGCACGCGGCTCGGAGCTCGACGTGGGCGAACGCGTGGCCTTCGTCCGCGGCGAGGCGGCGCAGTACGCCCGGGAGAGCCGGGAGACCTTCTCCCGGGTGACCTGCATCGGCGCCACATGGATCGGCGGCGGACTCGCCGGCACCCTCGAGCTGATGCGCCCGCGGCTCGAGCCCGAGGGCGGCCTGCTCGCCGTGGGCGAGCCCTTCTGGATCGACGAGCCTCCCGAGGAGGCCTACGAGCCGGTCGCGGGCGGCCGCGAGGTCTTCACGAGCCTGGCGGGCACCCACGAGCGCATCGAAGCGGCGGGCTTCGAGCTGGTCGAGATGGTCGCGGCCGACACGGACAGCTGGGATCGCTACGAGGCGCCACAATGGACCACCGTGGCCGACTGGTTGCGCGAGCACCCGAACGACCCGGACGCGGCGGACTTCGCCGAGTACGACCGGAAGAACCGCGACGCCTACCTCCGCTACGGCCGCCGCTACCTGGGCTGGGGCGTCTTCGTGCTCGCGCCCCGCTAGCCCTCGGCGGTCGACCGGCGAGCGAAGCGGCACGGCGCGGCGGCGCGAACGCCTGCCAGGGTCGGCCCTGCCGGTGAGCCGGTGCCGCCGCTGAGCGGGGTCGAGTCGTGACCGGATCCGACACGCGCGCAGTCCACGCTCGGCTCCATGCCGGCCGTGCGGATCCTGCTCCTCTCGGACACCCACATCGGCTTCGACTCGCCGCGGCGGGAGCGCGTGGTGCGCCGCCGGCGCGGCCCGGACTTCCAGGCCAGCTTCGAGCGCGCCCTCGAGCCCGCGCTGCGGCGCGAGGTCGACCTGGTGGTGCACGCGGGCGACCTCTTCCACCGCAGCCGCGTCTGCGCGCGCGTCGCCGAGGAGGGCCTGGGGCCGCTGCGCGCCGTCGCCGAGCGGGGTGTGCCGGTCTTCCTCCTGCCGGGCAACCACGAGCGCTCGCGCATCCCCTTCCCGCTCTTCGCCGCACACCCGAACCTCCACGTGTTCCACGAGCCCACGACCTTCGTCCCGGTCGTCCGGGGCGTGCGCGTCGCGATCGCGGGTCTCCCCTACGTGCGACGGGTCGGCGTCGCATTCCGCCGGGAGCTCTGGCGAACCCGGTTCCACGAGAGCCCGGCCGACGTGCGACTCCTGTGTCTGCACCAGGCCATCGAGGGGGCTCGCGTCGGCCCCGCCGAGTTCACCTTCCGGCCCGGGCGCGACGTGATCACGGGCGCCGACCTGCCCTCGGCCTTCGATGCGGTACTCGTCGGCCACATCCATCGCCACCAGGTTCTCACCCACGACCTCCGCCGGCAGCCCCTGCCCGCCCCGGTCTTCTTCTGCGGCTCCACCGAGCGCACGTCCTTCGCCGAGGAGCCCGAGACGAAGGGCGCCCTCCACATCGAAGTCCGCCCGGGCACCTCGCCCCGCTGGCGCTTCCTTCCCCTGCCGACGCGTCCCATGCGCACGATCCCCCTGGTCGGCGGGCCGGGCGCCCTCGAGCGCCTGCGACGGGCGCTCGCGGGTTGCCCCGCGGACGCCGTCGTGCGCATCGCCCTTCAGGGAGCCGGCGCGCCACCGAGCTCCGCCGAGATGCGCGCCCTGGCGCCGTCGATGAACCTGAGCTTGAGCTTCGGTCGGGATCGCCGTTGAGCCGCTGGCCCTTCAGTCCTCGACGCACCAGAGGCCCGCGACCGCGAGGCTCGGGTTCGGAGGCGGCGTGAAGACCGAGCCCGTGCACTCGACCTCCGAGAGGACCCAAGGAGAGACGGCCGTCGCCGCGGAGTCGAGCTCTCCCCCGCGCACCAGCCGCGCGACGGTTCCCGAGGAGGCGGCGCTCCCGTCCGTCCAGGCGTTGCAGTTCGGCCGGGCTCCGCTCCCCGACGAGTCGTCCCCGGTGCGCACCCAGCCGCTCGACAGCAGACAGGCGGGCGGCCCGGATCCGGAGTCGTCGCACGACTTGCCGAGGGAATCGTCGTAGCGCAGCTGCGTCGGGTCGAGGATCTCGAAGAGCGAGGCCATGTGGAAGCCCGGCTCGCAGCGCGTCAGCGCCTCGTCTCCCGGGACGGCACCGGGGTCGAAGTAGAAGCGACGGCGAGTACTCGAGCAGACCTCGCTGCCACACAGGTTGGCCTCGCCCGCCCGGCCCAGGTTGACGGGGCCGCTGCCGTTGCCCGAGAAGACGTTGCCGCTGTAGAGCGAGCTCGCGTCGTTGAAGTTGATCCCGAACTGCGAGTTGCCGACGATTCTCGAGTCTCGAACGAGGGAGGTCTGGTTCACGTCGATCCCGTCGCCGTTGTTGCCGAGCGCATGGACGGCCTCGATCACGGCCGAGCCCCCGATGTCGACGCCGTCCCCGCCCATGAACGCCACCGTGCCGTTGCGAACGGTGATGGCGGAGGCGCCACTCTCTCCGCGGATGCCGACTCCGGTGCCGTCGTCGGTTCCGACGATGCGAAATCCGTTCAGGTCGATCGTCACGATCCGAACGCCCGCCCCGATGCGGATCGCGTCGAGCGCGCCGGACGCAGGCAGGAGATCGGAGGTCAGGCGGTAGCTGCCCGGCTCCACGATCAGCACGGGGAAGCCACCGGCGTCCCCCGGGAAGCAGCCGGCGGCCGCGCACGCCGCGTTGATCTCCCGGATTCCATCTGCAGCCGCGGCGGTTACGGGAAGCGACAGAAGCGCCAGCAGGAGCAGCGTTCGAACGGCCATGGGAGCTCCGGCCCAACCTGCCACCCGGCTCCATGGTGCCACAGCTTGCGGGCCGACCGGCGCGCTAGCCGCGAGGGCGCACCTCGAGCGGAAGCCGCAGCCAGCCGCGGAGGATGCCGGTCGGAATCCGCGCGCCCTCGTCGGGGCGCAGTCGGACGGCGGGCAGCAGCGCGGCCAGCGCCTCGAGGCCGACGCGCGCCTCGAGGCGTGCGAGATGCGACCCGAGGCAGTAGTGGATGCCGTGGCCGAAGGCCACGTGATCGTTGGGCCGGCGCTCGAGGTCGAACTCGTCGGCCCGTTCGAAGTGGCGCGGGTCGCGATTCGCCGAGGCGAAGAGCACCATCAGGACGTCGTCCTCGCGAAGCCGGATGCCGTGCAGCGAGACGTCCCGGGTGGCGGTGCGCGCGAGGCCGTTGATGGGCGACTCGAGACGCAGCAGCTCCTCGATCAGGGCGGGGATGCGATCGGGGTCTCCGCTCACGAGCTCCCGGAGTTCGGCTCGCGCTTCGAGGACGAGCGCCGCGTTCGAGAGCAGGTTGGTCGTCGTCTCGTTTCCCGCCGACCAGAGCAGCTGGCACAGACCCACCAGCTCCTCGGGCACGAGCGGGCTCTCGTCACTCTCCGACGCCTCGATCAGCGCGGAGAAGAGGTCGTCCTCCGGCCTCCGGCGCCGCTCCTCGATCAGCTCCGCGAGCGTGCCGTACATCTCGCGCATCACGTTCGGCATGTGATCGAGGGAGACGGCGGCCCCGGTCACGCTGGTCGCCGAGTTCCAGATCCGCAGCCGCTCCTGCAGCTCGCGCGGGATTCCCAGGATCTCGGCGATCACCCGCACCGGGAAGGGGCTCGTGAACCCCTGCACGAGGTCCACGGGCTCGCCGGCGGCGAGCGTCCGGCGCAGCTCGGCCAGCAGCTCGTCGGCGATCTCGCGCACCCGCGCCTCGCGCTCGGCCGTGACGCGCGGGGTGAAGGCCTTCGAGAGGATCCGCCGCAGGCGATCGTGGTGGGGCGGGTCGTCCTGGATCATCGCCTGGCGAGGCAGGCCGACCTGATCGCCCCGCCCGACGGGTCCCCCCTTTGAGGAGAAGCAGGCCGGATCGTGCAGCACGCGCTTCACGTCGTCGTAGCGGGTGATGGCGTAGAAGCGGCCCGTCTCGCACCAGTGCACCGGCGACTCGTCGCGCAGCCGCGCCCAGTACGGATACGGCTCGGCGACGTACTTCGCCTCGTTGAACGGGAGCCAGTCGCTCAGGCGGCTTGCCTCAGGAGCAGCCGCTTCGGGCCACGGACGAGGAACGAATCGATCCGGGTGAGACGGTCCTCGGCCGCCGCGAGGTCGGGCAGCAGCGGCACCAGCGCCTCGAGCATCAGTCGCGTCTCGAGCCGGGCCAGCGATGCGCCCAGGCAGTAGTGCTTGCCGAACCCGAAGCCCGGGAAGCCCTGCGCTCGCCGCTTCACGTCGAGGCGATCGGGGGCCTCGAACTGCCGCTCGTCGCGATTCGCGGAGCCGAGGAAGATGGCGACCGTGCGGCCGCCGGCAATCGGGTGGCCGCGCACCTCGGTATCCCTGGTCGTGGTGCGGAACACCACCTGCACCGGCGTGTCGTAGCGCAGGCCCTCCTCCACGAGCGCGGGAGTCAGCGAGGGGTCCGCCGCCACGGCCTCGAGCTGGTCCGGGTGGTCGAGGAGAGCCGACACGATGTTGCCCAGCAGGTTGGTCGTCGTCTCGTTCCCGGCCACGAGCAGCAGGGTCACGAACTGGATGACCTCCCGGTCCGTGAGGCCCGCATCCCCGTCCTGCTCGGCGACGATGGTGCTGATGAGGTCGTCCTCGGGGTGGGCCCGACGCTGGTGGGCCAGCTCCCGGAAGTAGGTGAGCAGCTCGATGAAGGTGTCGGTGTAGCGGCGGGCGAAGCGGTCTTCGCGGCCGGGACCCGTGGCGATGTCG
>JASJCN010000168.1 GCA_030065975.1 Myxococcota bacterium | reverse complement strand
GATCACGCCCGGCGCCGTCAACTGGATGACCGCGGGCCGCGGCATCGTGCACTCCGAGCGCACGCCCGAGGCGCTGCGCAGCGCGGGCTCGAGCCTCCACGGGCTTCAAGTCTGGCTGGCGCTGCCCCGCGATGCCCAGGAGATCGAGCCTTCCTTCGTGCATCACCCGGCGGACACCCTGCCGCGCATCGTGGCGCCGGGCCTGAACCTCGCCCTGATCGCGGGGAGCGCCTACGGACAGACCTCTCCGGTGGAGACCGCCTCGCCGACCTTCTATCTGGCCGGCGGGCTCGCCGCCGGAACCGATCTCGAGCCGCCGGGAGAGCACGAGGAGCGAGCCCTCTACGTCGTCTCCGGACGCGTCGAGATCGACGGCGAGTCCGTCGGCGCGGGCTCGATGGCGGTCCTCCGCAACGGGAGCTCTCCGAAGCTCCACGCGAGCGAGGACTCGCAGCTGGCACTGCTCGGCGGCGCCCCCCTCGACGGCGAGCGCCACCTCTGGTGGAACTTCGTCTCGACCTCGAAGGAGCGGATCGAGCAGGCCAAGGCGGACTGGGAAGGCGGCCGGTTCCCGGTGGTTCCGGGCGACACCGAGTCCATTCCGCTTCCGAAGAGCTGAAGCGAAGAGCCGAGGAGCAAGGAGACCATGACCGGCAAGATGCGACGACGCGAATTTCTCGAGGCCAGCGCCCGCGCGGGAGCGGTCCTCGCAGCAGGAGGCTTCATGACGACGAGCCCGACGTGGGCCGAGGGCAGCGCGGAGAAGGCAGAGGTGCTCCTGGTCAACGGCAAGATCGCGACGGGAGCCGACTCGGGGCCTTCCTTCGTGGACTCCCTGGCGGTTCGCGGCGGCGAGGTTGCGGCGATTGGAGAGCGCAAGGCCCTCGAGTCGCTGCGCGGCTCGAGCACGCGGGTGATCGACCTTCGCGGGCGCACGGCCATCCCCGGCCTCAACGACTCCCACACCCACCCGATCCGCGGTGGCCTGCACTACAACCTCGAGCTGCGCTGGGACGGCGTCTCCTCGCTCTCCGAGGCGCTCGAGCGCCTGCGGATCCAGGCCCAGAACACGCCGCCGCCCCAGTGGGTCCGCGTGGTGGGCGGCTTCACCGAGTTCCAGTTTCGCGAAGGGCGGATGCCGACCCTCGACGAGATCAACGCGGTCTCGCCCGACACCCCCGTCTTCATCCTGCACCTCTACGGTCAGGCGCTGCTCAACCGCGCGGCCCTGCGCGCCCTCGGCTACGACACGAACCCGCCGGAGTTCGACCGCGGCCTGATCCAGCGCGATTCGAGCGGGCGACCCACCGGGCTCCTGGTCGCGAAGCCGAGCGCGCTCATCCTCTACCAGACGCTCTCGAGCGGACCCGTGCTGCCGCCCGAGGACCAGGCGAACTCCTCGCGCCACTTCATGCGCGAGCTCAACCGCCTGGGCGTGACGAGCGCCATCGACGCCGGCGGCGGGGGACAGAACTACCCCGACGACTACCAGGTGATCCAGAAGCTCGCCGACGAGGGCCTCACCACCGTCCGGCTCGGCTACGACCTCTTCGCCCAGAAGGCGGGGCAGGAGCTCGAGGACTTCCGGCGCTGGACGAAGATGACGAAGCCCGGCGACGGGAGCGACATGCTCCGCATGCTCGGGGCCGGCGAGAACCTGACCTGGGCGGCGGCGGACTTCGAGAACTTCCTCGAGCCGCGGCCCGACGTCCGCGAGAACATGGAGGAGCAGCTGCTCCCGATCGTGAAGCTGCTCTCCGCCGAGCGTTGGCCGTTCCGGATCCACGCGACCTACGACGAGTCGATCGATCGCTTCCTCGGCGTGTTCGAGAAGGCGAACGCGGAGATCCCCTTCGACGGCCTGCACTGGTTCATCGACCACGCCGAGACCATCAGCGACCGCAACATCGAGCGGATCCGCGCGCTCGGCGGCGGCATCGCGATCCAGCATCGCATGGCCTTCCAGGGCGAGTACTTCATCCGCCGCTACGGCGAGGAGGCCGTCAAGCGCACGCCGCCGATCCGCCGGATGCTCGAGATGGGCGTCCCGGTGGGCGCCGGCACCGACGCGACCCGCGTCGCCAGCTACAACCCGTGGGTCTGCCTCTACTGGCTCGTCTCCGGCAAGACGCTGGGCGGCACGTCGCTCTACGACGAGGGCAACAAGCTCTCGCGGGAGGAGGCGCTGCGGCTGTGGACCCGGGGCAGCGCCTGGTTCTCGACCGAGGAGGGCCGCAAGGGCGCGCTCTCGCCGGGCCAGCTCGCCGACGTGGCCGTCTTGAGCAAGGACTTCTTCTCCGTGGAGGAGGAGGAGATCAAGACGATCGAGGCCGACCTCACGATCCTGGGCGGCGAGGTCGTGCACGCCCAGGGCGACTTCCAGAAGCTCTCGCCGGACCTGCCGCCGCCGAGCCCCGACTGGTCGCCGGTCGCGCGCTTCGGCGGCTCGGCCCCGATCGAGCGGGACGCCGGGCACTTCCGGGCGGGGCACGGCCCCGGCTGCTCGCACCATCCCGTCGCGGGGAGCGCGGGCATGCTCGGCTGCGCCTGCTTCCTCGCCTGAGCCGGCGACGCGACGCCACCGATGACCGAGGCCCAGGAGCCTGCCCTCCCCCCGCGCCCGCCTGCACCCACTGCGGGCGCGGGGGAAGCGGCTTCCAGCGGCTCGGGCGATCCGGAGTCGGCCTGGGCTCCCCTGCGCCGGCCGCTGTTCCGGGCGATCTGGCTCGCGTCGGTCGCCTCCCAGGTCGGGACGTGGGTGCACGACGTCGGTGCGGCCTGGCTGATGACGTCGCTCTCGCCTTCGCCCTTCATGGTGTCGCTCGTGCAGGCGGCGGCGGCCGTTCCGCTCTTCGCCCTCGCCCTCCCCGCCGGCGCACTGGCCGACGTCGTCGACCGGCGTCGCCTGCTGCTCTGGACGCAGTCGTGGATGCTGGCCTCCGCCCTCTTGCTCGGCGTGTGCACCGCGCTCGGCCTCACCGGGCCCTCGCTGCTGCTCGCGTTCACCGTCGTCCTCTCGATCGGGGCCGCGCTGAACGCTCCCGCGTGGCAGGCGATCACCCCCGAGCTCGTCCCCAAGGCGGAGCTCGGCCCCGCCGTGGCCTTGAACGGAATGGCGATCAACCTGGCCCGCTCGGTCGGGCCGGCCATCGGCGGCCTGCTGGTCGGGCTCTCGGGGGCCCAGGCCGCGTTCTTCCTGAATGCCGTCTCGTTCCTCGCGGTGCTCGTCGTCCTCGCCCGCTGGAAGCGGGTGCCCAAGCCGTCGACGCTCCCGGCCGAGCGCTTCTCGAGCGCGCTGCGCGCCGGGCTCCGCTACGCGCGCTACGCCGAGGGCTTCCGCAGCGTGCTGGTGCGGGCCGCCCTGTTCCTCTTCCCGGCGAGCGCGCTCTGGGCACTCCTGCCCCACCTGGCCCGACGCGAGCTCGGGCTCTCGGCGATCGGGTACGGTGGGCTCATGGCGGGCATCGGGCTCGGCGCGCTGCTGGCCGCGAATGCGCTTCCCCGGCTTCGCCGTGCGCTTCCGGGCGGACGCCTGACCGGCTTCGGCACCCTCGTGGTGGCGGTCACCATCGCCGGGCTCGCGGTGAGCCCGGACGCGCTCGCGGCCTGGCCCACGCTGCTCGTCCTGGGCTCGGGCTGGCTGGTGATGCTCTCGTCCTTGAACCTGGGCGCGCAGGCGACGGCCGCGGGCTGGGTCCGGGCGCGCGCCCTGTCGGTTTTCCTCTTCGTGTTCTTCGGCTCGCTGGCCCTCGGTAGCCTCGCCTGGGGAGCCGTGGCCGAGGCGCTCGGCGTGCGCACCACCCTGCTGGTCGCCGCCGGCGTGACCGCACTCGCAGCCTGGCCCGCCCGCTTCTTCCCGCTCGCCACCGGAGCAGGCTCGTCCCTCGCTCCCTCGCTGCACTGGCCCGCACCGGAGCTCGACGCGCCGTCGTCCGACGATCGCGGGCCCGTGCTCGTGACGCTGACCTACCGCGTGGCTCCCGCGGATCGCCCCGCCCTGCTCGAGCTGCTCTCGGAGCTTCGCCCGCGCAGGCTCCGGGACGGCGCCTTCGGCTGGAACGTCTTCGAGGATCCCGACGCGCCCGAGGAGATCGTCGAGGTGTTCCACGCGGCCTCGTGGACCGACCACCTGCGGCACCATGAGCGGGTGACCGAGGACGACCGCGAGCTCCAGCAGAGGATCCAGGCGCTCCAGAGCGAGCCCGACCATCCGAAGGTCCGGCACCTCCTGGCGCCCGAGAAGTGAAGGCGCTGGCGTTCGCCGCCCTGCTGCTCTTCGCCGGGCTCGCCCGAGCCGGGGAGCCGGCCGGCTTCTCGACGTTGCGTTACGAGGACGCACCGCCTCCTCTGGCCGGAGGGGCCGGAGGAGCGGGAGGACGGACATCGAGCCTCTCGGATCGCATGAAGCGCGTCCCCCTGCCCTGGAAGGACTCGTTCGTCTCGTTCGGCGGTGAGGTCCGCCTTCGCTACGACTACCGCCACGACCCCGAGTGGGGCCAGGCCCCACAGGACGACCACGGCGCCTTCCTCACCCGGACCCTGCTGCACGCCAACGTCGAGCTCGGGCGCCACGTGCGATTCTTCGGTGAGCTGCGCTCGGCGCTCGAGAGCGGCCGCGCCGGCCCCCCGAGCCCGGTAGAGCGCGGAGAGCTCGACCTGCAGCAGGGCTTCGTCGAGCTTCGCGGGCCGATCGTCGGGGGGGCGTCTCTCGCTCTCCGCCCGGCTCGGCCGCCAGGAGATCCTGCTCGGGTCCCAACGCCTGGTCTCGGTCCGCGAGGGCCCGAACGTCCGCCGGCGCTTCGACGGAGCGCGGCTCGACCTGCGCGGCGACGGCTTCCAGGCCACGGTCCTCGCCGTCTTTCTCACCGAGAACGAGGACGGCGTCTTCACCGACGGCATCGACGAGGATGCGGCGCTCTTCGGGCTCTACACGGCCTTCGACGCACCGCTGGGCCTGCCGACGGCGCTCGACCTCTACTACCTCGGCACCCGCTTCGACGACGCACGCTTCGTCCAGGGAGAGGCGCGGGAGCGGCGTCACTCCGTCGGCGTCCGGCTGCACGGCGCACGGCACGGCTTCGACTGGAACTGGGAAGGCATCTTCCAGTGGGGACGCTTCGGCTCCGGCGACATCCGCGCGTGGACCGTCGCCAGCGAGACGGGCTATCGCGTGGCGAGCTGGCCGTTGCGCCCGCGCTTCGCGCTCGGCGCCAACGTCGCGAGTGGCGACAAGGATCCGCTCGATCCGGATCTGCAGACGTTCAACCCGCTCTTCCCGCGCGGGAACTACTTCTCCCACCTGGCGCTGCTCGGGCCCCGCAACTTCTTCAACCTGAACCCGAGGGTCGAGCTCGAGCTCACCGAGACCCTCGCGCTCGGCGCCGACGTCAACTTCTTCTGGCGCCTCGAGACGAGCGACGGCCTCTACGGCCCGCCCGGAAACGTCCTGCGCAGCGGACTCGATTCGAGCCGCCGCTTCGTCGGGCCGGCCGTCTCCGCCTCGCTCGACTGGACGCCCAGCCGCTTCGTCGAGGTGGGCCTGGTCTACACCCACGGGCGCGCCGGCCCCTTCGTCGAGGACACGGGCACCTCCGAGGACATCGACTTCGTCGAGCTGACCTTCCGGCTGCGCTTCTAGCCTCAACCGGGCTCGGGCGGCTCGACTCCGATCGACGTGGGGAACTCCTGCTGGAGCTGCCCCAGATGGTGCGTGAGTCGCCAGCCGTGGTGGGTGACGCGCTCGAGCCAGCGAAAGGCGTCCAGGCGCTCGAGCGCCGCGGCGACCGGCAGCTCGCCCTCTCCCGCCTGACGGGTGATCTCTCGGCGATAGACGTCGTGGTGGTGGGCGAGGTCCGAGCGGAAGGCCGAGAGCTCGGCCTCGGACGCGAGCGGCGGCGCACTCTTCGAGAGCCGGGCCAGCCGCTCGGACCACTCGCGAAGGCGAGGCTCGGCCAGCAGGACCTCCCGCTCTGGGCGTCCCTCGAAGCGCTCGTGCAGGCGTCGCAGCTGCTCGACCACCTGGATCGCCGCAGTCCTTCGAGCCGCGACGGGCTCCGCGTCGGCCGGGATCTGCTGGACGTAGTGCTCCACCTCCGCGACCGCCAGCGCCAGCAGAGCCAGCTGCTCACTCGGGTCCCCCTCGTCCCCTCCGCTCGCCACCCAGGCTCCCACGGTCCGGAGTGTGCGGTCGGCCAGCTCCTCGAGGCTGGGGGCCGTGGCCCGAAGCGCCAGCTCGGGATCGACGAGCAGGCGCTTCTCGAGGCGCTGTGTGAAGGGGCCCGGCCGATCGGGCACCAGCCGCTCCACGAGCGCCGCGAACCGCCTTGCCGCCGGGACCACGGCCAACACACCCAGCACGTTGTAGAACGAGTGGAAGC
This sequence comes from Myxococcota bacterium, assembly GCA_030065975.1. Lineage (GTDB taxonomy): Bacteria > Myxococcota_A > UBA9160 > UBA9160 > UBA6930 > JASJCN01. The sequence goes on along the minus strand of JASJCN010000168.1, from coordinate 3,305 downwards.
CCACCAGCGAGAAGGCCGCGTCGGAGTCGAGACTCCCGGGCGCAAGCCACTCGACGAAGTGCGTATAGGGCGTGAGCAGCAGTAGCGCACCCGCTGCGGTGAAGAGGTTGTAGAGCACCTGGGCCCAGCCCGTGCGCCGCGCAGGAAGCGACGCTCCGACCGTCGCCAGCAACGCCGTCGAGGTGGTCCCGATGTCCATCCCGATCACCATCGCGGCCGCCTGGTGGAATGAGATGGTGCCGGTCGTCATGGCGGCCAGCGCGGTCGCCACTCCGGCGCTCGACGACTGCGTCACGACGGTCAGTGCCGCTCCGATGCCCACCAGCTGAAGGCGTCCGACCAGCGTGTCGTCTGGAAACGTGTCGGGCGTGACCACACCCGAGAGCCCCTGCATCCCCGACTGCAGGCCCTCGATGCCGAGGAAGATCAGTCCGAATCCGCAGAGCGCGCTTCCGAGGTGGGGCCAGCGGCGTGGGCCGAAGAGGCGCAGCAGCACCCCGAAGAGGATGACGGCGGGCATCACCGCCCCGAGCTCGAGCTTGAAGCCCAGTGCTGCGACCATCCAGCCCGTGGCCGTGGTCCCGGCGTTGGCCCCGAACACGATGCCCAGGGCCTGGGGAAAGCTGAGCAGCCCGGCGCCCGCGAAGCCGATGGCCGCCACGGTCGTCACGCTCGAGGATTGGACGAGGGCCGTCGTCAGCATGCCCGAGAGCGCGCCGGAGGAAGGCGACCGCGTCGCTCGCCGGAGCGTCCGACGCAGGGCATCCCCGGCGAGCCCTCGCAGGCCCTCGGTCATCGTGACCATGCCCAGCAGGAAGAGGCCGAGGCCGCCGGCCAGGAGCAGGAGGGTGGTGGTCATGAGGAGGTCCCGGGCGGAGCCGGAGGGCTCCGCCCGGGAGAGTGGCCTACTTCACCGAGATCGGCCGCGGCTTGACCGCCTCGGCCTTGGGGATGTCGACGGTCAGCACGCCGTTGTCGAAGGACGCCGCGATGTGCTCGGCATCCGCGTTGGCGGGCAGCGTGAACGCCCGGGAGAAGGCCCCGTAGCTGCGCTCGACCACCCGGCGGTGCTCGTTCTTGTCCTCGCGCTCGCTCCGCTTCTCTCCGCGGATCGTGAGCACGCCTTCGTGGACCTCGACGTTGACGTCCTCGCGCTTGGCTCCCGCCAGCTCCACCGTGATCAGATAGTGGGCGTCGTCCTCGGACGCGTCCAAGGCCGGCGACCAGCGGTTGGCGGGCTCGGCCAACGCGCTACGCAGGCGCGGAAGGCCTCGGAAGAAGTCGAGCTCCCGGAAGGGATCCCAGGGAGCGACGGCTGCACGTTCTTGCTCGGACATGGGTGACCTCCTGTTTCGTCCTCACGCAAACCCTGTGCTCACACCGGGAGGTGTCAAGCGATCGGGGTCGGAGCGGTTCGGGAACCGGGGGCCCTTGCAGGTGCCAGAGCGGGCCGGTTTCGCCCCTCAGCCGCCCGGTGCGAACCAGATGGGCGAGGTGTACGCGCGCTCCTGGGTACTGACGGGCGCGCCGTCCGGGAGCTCGACGCCGAGCCGGAAGGCATCGTAGGTCGACCAGCGGGGAGTCGGAATCTCGATCACCCGGGCGTAGTAGAACGCCTTCTCGCCGGCGTCGAAGTCGGGATCGGTCCATACGGCGCCGAGCTCGGACGCACCGATGCTGTTGCTCCAGTTGGCGGTGTCGCCATCCACCGTGTTCCCAACGGGCGGGAGCCTCCCGTCCTTTCCGGGCTCGCGCCCGTCGGACCAGGCGACGTCGTAGACCTTCTCGCGGGTCTCGCCGTCCTTCCCCATCCACCCCTTGATGATCTGGATGCGGTCGAGGTTGGCACCGACCGGGTCTCGCAGGGCGAACACCATGAACGTCGGTGCCTTGCCCACGGGAGCCTTCGAGAGGGTCCCGCCCATGGCGACTCCCTTGTCGTAGCCGGCGAACGCGGGCTCGCGGCTGTTGAGGTCGGCCTCGGTGTACTCGTACCCGCCGAAGAAGCGCACCATCATGCGCGAGCCGGTGGTGGCGTACACCTCCTTGCGCTCCATCGCGTCGAAGAGCGCCTCGCGGGTGTTGTCGCGCGCCCAGACCGCGGCGAGCCCCGAGGCCACCTGCTGCCAGCCCATGATGCGGCCGGACTCGGTCTCCATGAAGGGGTGGTCCATGCGTCGGGGGCTCGGCTCGGCACCCGAGTGCTTGCCGAAGAAGTTGTTCTCCTGAGCCGTCGCCAGGGACGTGTGTGAGTCCGTCGAGCCGATCATCCCGAACTCGTAGGGATTGGTGCCGAGCTTCGTCTCGATGGCGAGGCCCCGCTTCAGCGCCTCCCGGGCATACTCGCCGGCCAGCATGTCGTCGGTCTTGGCCTCGGAGACGTCGAGGTTGCCGATGTCCCAGGTCTCGTAGTCGGCGAACTCGTCGTCCGGGGAGAGGAAGGGGTGGGTCTCGCCGTCGCCCTTGATCTGGGTGACCTCGTAGAGTGGCTCGCGCCGGGCGCGGGTCTCCACGTACTCCCGGTCGAGGACCTTGCCGTCGTACTGGGCCTCGAGCGGGAACATGATGCCGTTGGCCAGGTTTCCGTTGTGCGGGATCGCCAGGACCCGACCTCCGGTCTTCGCCTCGTAGCGCTCCATCCACTTCCACAGGTCGCGCGGGTTCGGGCTCCCCGCCGGCGGGGCCGCCGTGAACGGCACCATCTGCCGGCCCTTGTCCCCGTCGTCGCGGTAGATCACCACCCGGTGCATGTTGTTGCCGCGCACCAGAGAGGTCCACTCGTACCCGATGAAGGCGGTGAAGTGGCCCGGATCGTCGTGTCGCTCGGCGGCAGCGACCGTGGCGTCCCAGGCGTTGCGGTAGGGCTCGGAGTCGGGCGAGTACATGAGGGAGTCGGGCAGCTTCCCCTGAGAGAACAGCCCGATCAGCTCGAGCGCGACGCCCTCGCCCTCCCCGGCCTGGATGCGGTCGTACCAGTCCTTGCCGAGGGGGTCCGAGATCAGGTGCTCGGCGCCCGCGAAGAGGTCCGGAAAGAAGCCCATGTTGTCGGAGTGGTCGGAGACCACGAGGAAGTCGAGGGGCCGCGACAGGCGCACCTTCTGCCCGCCCGACGCCGTCACCTGCTCGCCCTTCGCGAAGCGATACGCCTCGTCGAGGCCCAGGCGGTTGCCGAAGGCGCCGGCATCCATCGAGAACGAGGTGTGCAGGTGGGTGTCCCCCCAGTAGACCCGATCGGCGAACTCGCGCTCGGCGTAGGGGGAGTACGAGCGGCCGGTATAGGTCTGGCCGAGGCCCTCCTTCCCGGC
>JASJCN010000167.1 GCA_030065975.1 Myxococcota bacterium | reverse complement strand
GGGGGGGAGCGCGGACGTCGAGGATGGGGGCTAGCCCCGGCGTCTCCGGATGGCTTCGGCCAGGCGGGACAGGACGGGGACGGTGCGGTTCCAGGACATGCAGGCGTCGGTGATGGACTGGCCTCGGGTCTCGGCGATGCCGTCCTTCAGGTCCTGGCGGCCGTCTTCGAGGAAGCTCTCGACCATCACGCCGAAGATCTTGTCGCTGCCGGACTCGATCTGGGTGGCGACGTCCTCGGCGACGACCGGCTGGCGCAGGTGGTCCTTGCCGCTGTTCGCGTGGCTGCAGTCGACCATCAGGCGGCCGGGCAGGCCCTTGGCCTCGAGCATCTCGCAGGCCTTGGCCACGTGGTCGGCGGTGTAGTTGGGGCCAGCACTTCCGCCGCGCAGGATGGCGTGGCAGTCGGGGTTGCCGCTGGTCGAGACGATGGCGGCGACGCCCTGCTTCGTGATCGAGAGGAAGTGGTGGGGATTGCGCGCCGAGCCGATCCCGTCGATCGCCAGCTGGATGTTGCCGGCGGTGCCGTTCTTGAAGCCGACCGGCATCGAGAGGCCCGAGGCGAGCTCGCGGTGCACCTGGCTCTCCGAGGTCCGCGCGCCGATCGCGCCCCAGGAGACGACGTCGGCGATGAACTGCGGGATCAGGGTGTCGAGGAACTCGCAGCCGGCCGGCAGGCCGAGCTCGGCCACGTCGATCAGCATGCGACGCGCGGCGCGCAGGCCTTCGTTGATCACGAAGCTCTCGTCGAGGTGGGGATCGTTGATCAGGCCCTTCCATCCCACCGTGGTGCGCGGCTTCTCGAAGTAGACGCGCATCACGACGCACAGGTCCGCGGCGTGCTCACGCGCGGCCTCGGCCAGCCCGCGCGCGTACTCGACCGCCGCGTCGGGATCGTGGATCGAGCAGGGGCCGGCCACGACCACCAGGCGATCGTCCTCGCCGGCCAGGATGCGCTGCACCTGCTCGCGCCCCTCGGCGACCACGCGGGAGGCATCCTCCCCAAGGGGGAGCTCCTCCATCAGGATCGCAGGGGGCAGCAGCGGCCGGAGGTTCTGGATTCGGAGGTCGTCCGTCTGGAAGATCATGATGACTCGTACGTGGGGTGGAGGTGCGGAGGAGGCGCGGCCAGCGGCCCGCGAGGTCCTCTCCCGGAGCACCCGGCGAAGGCCAGGTCCGGCAGAAAGCCCATGGAGGCCGGGAAGTTACCAGTTCGCCGGGCCAAGTCGCGCGGGGGCCCGTGGCTTCAAGTCGACGGCCCTCTTCACCGATGAAGGCCCACGATGGCCAACTCCGCACGACCGGTGCCGCTCCTCGGACGCATCGCACTCCATCTCAAGCTCATCGACCTCGACCAGCTCGAGCAGGCGACGCGCGAGCAGGCCCGCCGGGGCGATGGCCACAACCTGGGCAACGTCCTCGTGGAGCTCGGCTTCGTCGACGAGGCGGGGCTCCAGAAGATCCTGCGCGCCCGCCAGCAGGTGGTCGCCAAGCACCGCGCCAAGCAGGGCGTGGCCGAGGCCGACCCCGTGCCCGAGGTCGCTCCGACGGCTCCGGCTGCGGCCCCGCCGGCCGCCGACCCTGGAGGCTCGATCTTCGACGACGACCCGGTCGCTCCCCCGGCGGCGACCCCGGAGTCGGCCGACGAGGGGATCATCGAGCCCACGGCCCACGCCGAGGTGGCCGAGCCCGTCGGTGGCGTGGCGGCTCCGGCCTCCGCACCCGCGGCCTCCCCTTCGCCCGTGAGCGCGGGCCCGGCCGGCCCCGGGCTCGAGGGCCTCCACGCCCGACTGCGTCAGGGCGTCGAGCGCGGCGCCAGCGACGTGCACATCCACTCGGGAACCCCTCTGCGTCTGCGCCTGGCCGGCCGCTTCGAGGCCCAGGGCGACGAGGTCATTCCCGCCGACGCCGCCGAGGAGATGGTGCTCTCGGCGCTCAGCCCCGAGCAGCGCGCGACCTTCGAGGAGCTCGGAGAGCTCGACTTCGCCTACACCGCCCCGGATCTCGGCCGCTTCCGGGTCAACGTCTACCGCCAGCAGCGCGGCATCGACGGCGTCTTCCGTTGCCTGCCGACGCGGCCTCCGAGCCTCGAGGAGCTGGGCCTCCCGGGCACGCTGGCCAAGTTCACGAACTACCACCAGGGCCTCGTGCTCGTGACCGGCCCCGCCAACTGCGGCAAGTCCTCCACCCTGGCCGCCATGGTCGACATCATCAACGAGGAGCGCCGGGAGCACATCCTCACCATCGAGGATCCCATCGAGGTGGTGCACCCGCCCAAGCGCTGCGTCGTCAACCAGCGCAACGTGGGCCGGCACACCGAGAGCTTCGCCCGCGCGCTCCGCGGCGCCCTGCGCGAGGACCCGGACGTGATCGTGATCGGCGAGCTGCGCGACCTCGAGACGGTCTCGCTCGCGCTGACCGCTGCGGAGACGGGCCACCTCGTGCTCGGCACCCTGCACACGAACAGCGCGATCCGCACCCTGAACCGCATCGTCGGCGTGTTCCCCGCCGATCAGCAGGACCAGATCCGCAACATGGTCTCGGAGTCGCTCCGGGCCGTGGTGTCCCAGCGCCTGGTGCCCACCGCCGACGGCAACGGACGCGTGCCCGCCCTCGAGATGCTGGTGGTGAACAAGGCCGTCGGAAACCTGATCCGCGAGAACAAGACCTTCCAGATCCTCTCGATCCTGCAGACCGGCGCCTCCCAGGGCATGTGCCTCCTCGACGACTCGCTGAAGCAGCTGATCGCCGACGGCTCGATCACCCGGGAAGAGGCGCTGAAGCACTGCGACGACCCGAAGCGCCTGGGCGGGGCGTAGGAGCAACCATGGCCGAAGTCGACGCACTGCTGCGCTACCTGAAGGAGAAGGGGGGCTCGGACCTCCATCTGGTCGCCGGCATGGAGCCGCGCATCCGGGTCCACGGCACCCTCGAGGCGGTCGAGGGACGCAGCACCCTCTCCGACGGGGAGCTGCGCGGGCTGCTCGAGGAGATCGCGAGCGAGCGACACTGGAACGAGTACGAGGACTGCAGCGACCTCGACTTCGCCTACGGCCTCGAGGGCGTGGCGCGCTTCCGCGCCAACTACTTCGCCCAGGAGAACGGAGCGGGGGCGGTGTTCCGCATCATCCCCGAGAAGATCATCTCGGCCGACGACCTGAAGCTCCCGGCGGCGATCGCCGGCCTGGCCGATCTGTCCCAGGGGCTCGTGGTCGTGACCGGCCCGACGGGCTCGGGCAAGTCGACCACCCTCGCCGCGATCGTGAACAAGATCAACGCCGAAGCCTCGCGTCACATCGTGACGATCGAGGACCCCGTCGAGTTCGTGCACCAGAACCAGCAGTCGGTGCTCTCCCACCGCGAGGTGGGCGAGCACTCGAAGAGCTTCGCCAACGCGCTGCGCGCAGCGGTGCGCCAGGACGCCGACGTGGTGCTCGTGGGCGAGATGCGCGACCGCGAGACCATCCAGATGGCCATCACCGCGGCCGAGATGGGCCTGCTGGTCTTCGGCACGCTCCACACCAACGGAGCCGCCAAGACCATCGACCGCATCATCGACGCCTTTCCCGCCAGCGAGCAGCCCCAGATCCGCGTGAGCCTCTCGGAGTCCCTGGCCGCCGTGGTCTCCCAGCTGCTGCTGCCCACCGCCGACGGCAACGGCCGGGCCGCCGTCCACGAGGTGCTGCTGCGCACCCGGGGCCTGCCCAACGTGATCCGCGAGGCCAACACGCCGATGATCGACTCGATCATCCAGTCCGGGAAGAAGGACGGGATGCAGGCCATGGACGACGCGCTCTTCGCGCTCGTCCAGGAGAACCGCATCCTGCCCCGCGACGCCTACATGAAGGCCCGCGACAAGGCGCGCTTCGAGAACATGGTCCCGGGCGACTAGCCCTCCCCCTCGCCCGATCGCCGGGCCTCCTGCAAGCTCTCCCCCGTCTCTCGGGGCCCGGTCGCACGATTTCGGGAACCGGAAGCGGCTTGCGGGAAAGAACCGGTGATGACGAGCGCCTCGGATGCAGAGCTGATCGCGCAGTCCCTGCCCGATCCCGAGGCCTTCGGCGGCCTCTTCGACCGCCACGCCCCGGCCCTGCTCGGCTACCTGGTGCGGCGGGTGGGACGAGCGACCGCCGAGGGGCTGCTGGGTGAGGTCTTCCGCATCGCCTTCGAGGCACGCGACCGCTTCGACCCGAGCCGCCGCTCGGCCCTGCCCTGGCTCTACGGCATCGCCTCGAACCTGCTGCTGAAGCACCACCGCACCGAGGGCCGAAGACTGCGGGCCACCGCCCGGCTCGCGCACGAGCCCGCGCCGGAGACGGGTCTCGAGGAGCGGGCCTCGGCGCGAAGCATCCTGCTGCAGGTCGCCGTGGCGATCGAGGACCTGCCGGGCGAGGAGCGCTCGGTACTGCTCCTGCACGCCTGGGAGGGCCTCCCCTACCCCGCCATCGCCGAGGCCCTCGAGATCCCGGTCGGGACGGTGCGCTCCCGGCTCCACCGGGCCCGCGGGCGACTGCGTGAACGGATCGAGCGGGTCGGGAAAGAAGAGACGGAATCGGCCGCCTGCCCGACTGGAGATGCCCATGACCGATGAGCTCGAATGGGTCCGGCGGCTACGACGCGACGCGGGGATGCCCGAGGGCTTCCTCGAGCGCGAGAGGAGCAAGCTCATGGCCCACGTCACCGGAACCGTCCAGAGCCCGCCGCCGGGTACGCCCCAGATCGTTCCCCAGCTGCCCTACGAGAACGTGCCGGCGGCCGTCGACTTCCTGGAGCGGGCGTTCGGCTTCCGCGAGCGGGAGGAGGCCCGCATCGAGCACGCGGGTGGCGTCCACACCGAGATGGTCCTCGGGGCGGGCGTGATCATGCTGGGTGGACCCGGCGGGCACGGGACCTTCCCGCCCAAGGGGGGCGGCAATCCCTCCCTGCACCTGACGGTGTACGTGGACGACGTCGAGGCGCACTTCGTTCGCGCACGCGATGCGGGCGCCACCATCGTCTCGGAGCCCGAAGACCGGTTCTGGGGCGATCGGTGCTACGAGGCCATCGATCTCGAGGGACACCGCTGGCGCTTCCACCAGCACACCGGGCGTCGCTTCGCCTTCGACGGGGAGTGAGCGGGCGAGCGACTTGCCGCCCTGCAGCCTTGGCTACCTGCCGGCGTGGAGCCGTAGCTACTTGCCGGCGTGGAGCCGTAGCTACTTGCCGCGCAGGGCGTCGAGATCCGGGATCGTGATGCCGCCCTGGTAGCCCGCCGGGACGGCGAACTGGCTGGCGGGGGTGTCCTTCGGCCCGATCTCCTGCACAACGGTCTCGCCGACGAGCTTGCCGTCCTCGAAGGCGCGCACGCGCATGGGTACGCCGTTCAGATCAGAGAGCGAGTCGAGGGCGGCGAGGCCCTCGTCGGGGACCTCGATGCCGGCCGGGAGCATGGCGCCCACGGAGTCCTTCGCGAAGGAGGCGAGCTTGCCGAGCACGGCGAAGCTCTCGCGGGTCACGCCCGCCGCGCCGTAGTCGGCCACACAGACCAGGGCCACGCGCTTGCCGCTCTCGAGGGCCTCGTGCTCGGCGCAGGAGACGCCGCTCACGGTGTCGGTCTCGCCGGTCGGCTTGACGTCGACGCGAGACTCAATGGCGGCCGGGGCCTCGGCGGGCAGTCGGCCGCCGAGCATCTGCTCCATGGCGGCGCGCTGCTCGGGCGGGAGCCCCTCGAGGCTCTCGCGCAGGGCGCTGTTCACGCTGGCGAGGGTCTGGCCGAGCGCCTGGGTGGTGCCGCGATCCACCTGGAAGACCGTCTTCTCCCCGTGATCGAGGAGCCAGGCCGTCTGCTTGGTCGAATCGAAGAGCAGCGTGTTGGTGCTCGAGACGTCCACCCGCATGCGCGAGGCGTCCATCCACACGCTCGCCTTCTCGGAGCGCACGGGCTCGCGGTTCAGGACCTTGGTCTCGGCGACGACGTAGGTCCCGGCCTGGGTCGCGATGGCGACGCACAGGAAAGCGCCGGTCACGAGCGCGGCGCGGAAGAGATGGAGCGTTCGCATGGGTCCCTCCAGGATCATTGGCGGCGGAACGTAGCAACCGGATCGCCTCCGCCTTCGGACGCGAGCAGGGCCGCGTAGCCCTCCCGATAGGTCGGGAAGCGGAAGCGATAGCCCGCCCGGCGCAGCTTCTGGCTCGAGGCTCGCCGATTCGCGCTGCCGCGCCGGCTCTGCGGGTCCAGGGGGCCGGGCTCGGGCGCCGGGGCACCCAGGCGCTCGGCGAGCCACTCGAAGACCTCGCGTTCGGGGGCGGGATGCTCGTCCACGCCTACGTAGACGTCCCCGCCGGCAGGGGATTCGACCCCGAGGACGTGGCGGATCGAGCCGGCGCAGTCGTCGGCGTGGATGCGGTTGGTGTAGCGGGGCGGCCCGGGGACGTAGCGGGCCTCCCCGCGCGCCACCCGCTCGATCAGGCTGCGGCGGCCGGGCCCGTAGATGCCCCCGAAGCGCAGCACCGTGCCGCCCGCGGCCCGCGCCAGGGCCTCCCCCTCGAGCAGGATGCGTCCGGAGAAGTGACGCGGCTCAGTGGCCGATTCCTCGTCCACGACCTCGCCCTCCTGCTGGGCGTAGACCGCGGTGCTCGACGCGAAGACCAGCCGCGGCGGCTCACCGAGATGCTCGAGCAGCCGGGCGAGCCCGTCCACGTAGGCGGCTCGATAGGCCTCCTCCTCCCGTGCACCGGCCGACAGCAGGTAGACCACGGCGTCGAGGTCGCGCGGGAGGGCGTCGAGCCCCTCGCCGGCGGCGAGGTCGGCGCGCACCACCTCCACGCCGTCGGGCAGCGGCGCAGCACTTCGGCGCAGGCCGATCACCTCCTCACCGTGGTCCACGAGCTCCCGTGCCAGGCGAGAGCCGACGAAGCCGCAGCCGGCGATCAGTGTGCGCATCCCGGGCCTCCCAGGGCGAAGAGCAGGATGCCCGAAGCGGTCGCCACGTTGAGCGAGTCGAAGCCGCGCCGCGTGGGCACGGTCACCTCGTGGTCGCATTGCGCGATGGCGGCGGGCGAGAGGCCCGAGAACTCGGCGCCGAGCAAGAGCGCCACCGGCCGCTCGGGGGCGAGCCCGGCCGACACCGCGCGCACGTCCCGCGCGTCCTCGGACACCGTCGCGGCCAGCAGCAGGAAGCCCAGCTCGCGGAGCTCGGAGAGAGCGCGCGGCCAGTCGACGAGACGGGCGAAGGGAATCCGCAGGGTGGCGCCGGTCGAGACGCGTACGGCCTTGCGGTAGAGGGGATCGCAGCCGGTGGGCGAGAGCAGCACGGCGTCCACGCCGAAGCCGAGCGCGTTGCGGAACACCCCGCCGACGTTGTCGGGATCGGAGAGCCCCTCGAGCACCAGCAGGCGCCCACCGGGACGCGCGGCCTGCTGCATCAGCGCGCGGGGATCCGCGGGTGCTGCGGCCTCGACCAGGGCCAGGCAGCCGTGGTGGACGTGGTAGCCCGCGACCTTCGAGAGCAGGCGCGGCGTGCCCACGTAGCAGGGTGTCCCGGCCGGAAGCCCATGCAGATCGCCGCGCAGCGCCTCGAAGGCGGCTTCGGAGACGAGCAGCGACCGCACCACGAAGCGCGCTTCGGCGAGCAGCCGCTGCACGACGAGGCGGCTCTCCGCGACGAAGAGCCCCCGCTCGGCCAGCAGCGGGCCGTCGCGCACGTCCCGGTACTCGGCGATGCGCGCGTCGGAGACGTCCGGCACGCGGATCGGATTCACGAAGGGACCGGCCCTTGGCATCTCACTCGGCCGAGACGCAGGGATTGCGCAGCTCGCCGAGCCCCTCGATGGCGGTGATCAGCGTCTCACCGGCCTTCAGGAAGCGGCGCGGCTCGCGCACCGAGCCGACGCCCGCCGGCGTGCCGGTGAAGATCAGGTCGCCGGGCAACAGCGTGCAGTGCCGGGACAGGAAGCTCACCAGGTCCGGCACCGAGAAGATCATGTCCGAGGTGCGGCTCTCCTGCATGCGCTGCCCGTCGACGTCGCAGAGGATCGCGAGATCGTCGGGATTCCCCGCCTCGTCGAGGGTGACGACCGCCGGGCCGATCGGCCCGAAGCCGCGACACGACTTGCCGAGGGAGAACTGGGGCGGCTTCGCGTTGAACTGCAGGCGGCGGTCGGAGACGTCCTGCCCGATGCAGACGCCGGCGACGCAGGCGAGCGCGTCCTCGGGGGCGACGTCGCGGGTCTCGCGCTCGATCACCACCACCAGCTCCGCCTCCCAGTCCACCGTCTCCGAGGAGATCGGGATGCCGCTCTCGGGGCCTGCGAGGCAGCTCGGGAACTTGGTGAAGACCATCGGAACCTTCGGGATGTCGAGGCCCGCCTCGGCGGCGTGGTCGCGGTAGTTCAGACCGATGGCGAACACCTGACGGGGGTCGGGCACGCAGGGCCCGAGGGTGCCGGCGGCGACGATCGCGTCGAGCTGGGGACTCTCGCTCGCGCACCAGGCGGAGATCTCCGACAGACGCGCGATCGCCTGCATGGGATCGTGACCGAAGCGCCCGCCCGAGGCGCGTTCGAGGTCGGCACCACTGCGCCCGTCGGGAGCGAGCAGCAGGGCGCGTCCTTCGCGGTTGGCGAGTCGGGTCATGGGGGGCTCCTGGCCGGACCTACCTGCGGTGAGGGGCGGCGCTCAGATGTGGCTCTGTACCTGCTCCACCTCGGCGCGGGACCCGAGGATCACCGGCGTCCGCTGGTGCAGCTTCTCGGGGACCTGCTCGAGGAGGCGCTCCTTGCCGGCGGTGGCCACGCCACCCGCCTGCTCGACCACGAAGGCCATGGGGCTTCCCTCGTAGAGTAGCCGGAGCTTGCCGGCCGGCGCCTTCGCCGTCGGCGGGTAGAGGAACACCCCGCCCTTGAGCAGGGTGCGATGGACGTCGGCCACCATCGAGCCGATGTAGCGGCTGCCGTATCCGTTCGCGTGCGCGTGATCGAGGTAGGCGCGCACCCACGGCTCGAAGTCGTCGGCGTAGGCCTCGTTGATCGAGTAGATCTTGCGCTCGGCGGGCATCTGCAGGCGCTCCTGGACCAGCAGGAACTCGCCGACCACCGGGTCGAGCACGTACATGTCGACGCCGTCGCCCAGGGTGAGGACGAGAACCACCGACGATCCGTACAGGATGTAGCCCGCCGCGCGCTGGCGCGTCCCGGGCTGCAGCGCGCTCTTCTCGGTGTCGGCGTCGGGCTGGTCGTTGTCGAGCACGCTGAAGATGGTGCCGACGCTCACGGCGACGTCGATGTTCGAGGAGCCATCCAGGGGATCGGAGACGACGCAGAAGCGGCCGCCCTCACTCGCCGTCTTCAGCACCAGGGCTTCGTCGCGCTCCTCCGAGGCGTAGACGGCGACCTCGGGGCACTCGCGCAGGCACTGGAGCACGAGCTCGTCCGACATCACGTCGAGCTTCTGCTGGTCCTCGCCGTGGGTGTTCTGGGCGCCCGCCTGGCCGATCACGTCGTCGTCGATCCGCGCCCGACGGACCTTGTGGGCGATGGACTTGCCCGCGAGCGCGACGGCCTCGAGGACGCGGCGCAGCCCTCCGTCTTCCTCCCGGGCGCGGAGGTGCTTGCGCAGGGTGGTCAGGTTCTCTCGAACGACGCCGGTCTCGGACATGGGTCTCCTGCGGTCTCGATCTGGGTTCGATCTGAGCTCGATCTGGGTTCGAGGGGGGTTCGATCTGGGTTCGAGGGGATGGAACCGCGAGAGCCGTAGGCGGGTGCCGTGGCCCCGGGATGGGTGGGGCGGCCGGACGCGGGAGCGGGGTTCGGATCCGCTCCGGCCGCCGCGGCCGGATGCGGTCGGGGCGGACTCTACCGGATCACGCCGGACGCGACGTCCCGGGCCCGACATCCCCACGGGGGGCGAAACGGGGTGTCGGCGTGGGCCGGGATTCGGTAAACCGAAGGCGTACCCGCGGCGCGTCCTGGACGGACGACGCGGTCCGCCGGGGCGGTCCTCCAGGCACTGAGCCAGCCCCCCCGCTCCCCCGCCGCCGCCGCGAGTTTCCCGCCGCCGCGCATTTTGCGCGAGAGCGAGGTTGTGTGAGCGAAGCTGACGAGACCAAGGGCACGTCCCGCCGCAAGGCCCGGGACGAGGGGCCCTCCGAGAGCGCGAGCACCGCGACGCCGAAGAAGAAGGCCACCCGCAAGAAGGCTTCCGCGAAGAGCGACGGGAAGCCGGCTGCGAAGAAGAAGGCCGCGGCGCGCAAGACCGCCACGCGGAAGAAGGCCACGGCCGAGACGAAGGACGACGCGCCCGCCAAGCCGGCGCGCAAGAAGACGAGCGCGCGCAAGGTGACCCGGAAGAAGGCGACCCGACGGGTTGCAGAAGGCGTCGCAGAAGAAGAGGACGAGGCCCTGGAGGCGGCGTCGATCGAGGCCGACGACGACGAGGCGACGGAGACCCTTGCCTCGCTCGCGGAGGAAGACACCGCGGAGGCAGAGCCGCCCGGCGACGCCGAGCCCGCGGACGAGGACGAGGCCCCCAAGCGACGCGGCCGACGGAAGATCGTCGCCAGCGCACCCGCCGACACCGGCCCCGAGGAGATCTCGGTGGCCGACCTCCTCGACGACGACGACGAGCTCGAGCGCGAGGCGGAGCGCGTCGCCACCGAGCTGGCCAAGCAGCAGGACGAGGACGACGCGCCCGAGCCCGAGCTCCCCACCGACCTCGGCCCCGTCTTCGAGGGCGAGGTCCCGATCGCCACCAGCGAGGAGCGGATCGCCGCCATGGACAAGGCGGCGCCGCGGCTCGGCATCCCGGAGCTGCGCGCCGAGCAGCGCGAGGTCATCGACACGGTCATGTCCGGCGAGGACGTGCTGATGATCCTGCCGACCGGCTTCGGCAAGTCGGCCTGCTACCAGATCCCGTCGATGATCTTCTCGAAGCCGGTGCTGGTGATCTCACCGCTCCTGGCGCTGATGCGGGATCAGTACGAGAAGCTCCAGCGCCTGAACGTCCCGTGCGTACGGCTCGACGGCACCATCCGCGGCGGCGCCCGCAAGCAGGCGCTCGAGCAGATCGAGAGCGGCGATCGCGTGCTCGTGATGACCACGCCCGAGACCCTCGCCTCGCCCGACCTCGTGGCGGCGCTCGCGAAGTCCGGCATCGCCATGGCGGCGATCGACGAGGCCCACTGCATCTCCGAGTGGGGCTTCGACTTCCGCCCCGCCTACCTGCAGATCGGCGAACGCCTGCGGGCGCTGGGCGGCCCGCCCGTCCTGGCGCTGACCGCCACCGCCACGCCGCGGGTGCGCGACCAGATCCAGCGCTTCCTCGGGATGCGGGATCCCCACGTCGTCTCCACCTCGCCCCACCGCGAGAACCTGGCCTTCGACGTGCTGCCCTGCGGAGGCGGCGCCCGGCATCGCGCGCTGGAGCACGGCGTACATCTCGTCGACCTCACGGGTCGTCGTGCAGTAGATGATGCCGGGCCGCCGCACGCGCAGGGCCAGCCGCACCAGCGCGCGATGCCGGGCGCCGCCTCCGCAGGGCAGCACGTCGAAGGCCAGGTTCTCGCGGTGGGGCGAGGTGGAGACGACGTGGGGATCCCGCATCCCGA
>JASJCN010000166.1 GCA_030065975.1 Myxococcota bacterium | reverse complement strand
GTCACGAAGTAGGGCGAGAGGTAGCCGCGATCGAACTGCATGCCCTCGACCACCTCGAGGACGGAGTCCATGGACTTCGCCTCCTCGACGGTGATGACGCCCTCCTTGCCGACCTTCTCCATGGCCTCGGCGAGCATCGCGCCGATGGTCTGGTCGGAGTTGGCCGAGATGGTGCCGACCTGGGCGATCTCGTCGCTGTCGCGGGTGGGCTTGCTCAGGCTCTGGAGCTCGCCGACCACCGTCTGCACCGCCTGATCGATGCCGCGCTTCAGGTCCATCGGGTTCACGCCCGCGGCGACGAGCTTGCTGCCCTCGCGGAAGATGGCCTGGGCCAGGACGGTCGCGGTGGTGGTGCCGTCGCCTGCCACGTCGGAGGTCTTGCTCGCGACCTCCTTCACCATCTGGGCGCCCATGTTCTCGAACTTGTCCTCGAACTCCACCTCCTTGGCGACGGTCACGCCGTCCTTGGTGACGGTGGGCGAGCCCCAGCTCTTCTCGATCACGACGTTGCGGCCCTTGGGCCCGAGCGTCACGCGGACCGCGTTGGCGAGTCCGTTCACGCCGGCGAGCAGCTTGTCGCGCGCCGACTGGTCGTACTTGATTTCCTTGGCCATTGGATCTCCCCCTAGCCCAGCACGCCGAGGACGTCGTCCTCGCGCAGGATGATGTGCTCTTCTCCGTCGAGGTTGACCTCGGTGCCGGAGTACTTGCCGATCAGGATGCGATCGCCCGCGGCGACCTCGAGCGGCGTGACCTTGCCGTCCTCGGCGACACGGCCGTTGCCCACGGCGACCACGATGGCCTCGAGGGGCTTCTCCTTGGCGGTATCGGGGATGATGATCCCGCCCTTCGTCGTCTCTTCCTCGTCCACGCGCTTGGCGAGGATGCGGTCCTGGAGCGGACGCACCTTCATGGATTTCCCTTCCTTCGTTCTCGTTGCTCTGCTCGAGTCTGGGTTCTGGGGGGCGGCCCGCGCGGGGTTCGCGGGGCCGGGTTCAGGGGCTTCGGCGCACCTCGGGCGCGCCGGTGCCGGGATGGGTGTGCACCCGGGAGCGGGGGTCAAGCCAGCGCCGCGACTTTTTCGACCGAGCTCTGTCGGGCTCGGATCCGGCTACGGCGTAGGCCGCCCCAGGTGCTTCGCCAGGAGCCGGACGGCCGTGGCCACCTGCTCCGGGGGAGCCGAAGTGAAGCACATTCTCACCCAGCCGCCGTAGTCTTCTCCGGAAGAGGAGCCGGGAGCCAGGACGAGCCCGTCCTCGAGGCATTCCTCCAGGAATTCCAGCAAGTTACGGTCGTGAAGCAGAGGCCGCACGTCGAGGAAGAGGAAGCAGGAGCCCTCGGGCTCGGGCACGCCGAGCACGCGTGCGGCGTCCCGGCCGGCGGCCGCATAGGCGTCGCGCACCTCCTCGAGCCAGGGCTGTCCCTCGCGAAGCGCGGCCTCGGCCGCGAGCTGCCCGGCGGTGGGGGCGTGGTAGAAGCTGTGGACGCTCGCCTTGGCGGCCTCGGCCACCAGGGCCTCGGGGCCGACCACGTAGCCCACCCGGTTGCCGGCCATGCCGTAGGCCTTCGAGAAGGAGTAGACCGAGAGGGTGCGCTCGGGCGCCACCCGGCCCGGCGAGAAGTGGCTGCCCCGGTAGACGAACGGCTCGTAGACCTCGTCGGAGAGCAGCCAGAGGTCCCGGCGCCGGGCCCAGGTCGCCAGCGCCTCGAGCCACTCCCGAGGCAGCACCCGGCCGGTCGGGTTGGAGGGGCTCGACACGTAGAGCGCGACCGTCCGCTCGCTCAGGCGGGCCTCGACGGCGGCCACCGCCTCGTCGGCCGAGCCCACCCGGTCGAAGAACGGCACCTCGACGGGCACCGCACGCTGGGAGCGCACGATGCCTCGGATGAGGGGCCAGAACGGGGCCAGGATCAGGACCTCCTCGCCCGGGTCGGCCAGGGCCGAGACGGCGCAGGCGAGCCCACCCGTGGCGCCGCCGCTGACGAGCACGTTCTCGCGCTCGGCGGCCAGACCGTTCTCGGACCGCACCTTCTCGACGATGGCGTCCACCAGTGGCGAGATGCCGCGGGTCTCGCAGTAGCGGTGCATCCCCGGGTGCTCGCTCGAGAGCAGGTCTTCCATGCGGCCGCCGACGAAGGGCTCGAGGAAGGTGTCGCCGACGTGGAGCGGATACAGGGGCCCCTCGTGGGCGGCGATGCGATCGGCCAGGGGCGAGAACACGGCGCCGCCCACGGCCTGGATCGAGCTCGAGAAGCTCCGCTTCGGGTCTCCGGGCCGCGGCATGGGCGCGAATGCTAGCCCGGGGGGCGCCCTCGGGAGAGGAGCCGGGGAGCTTCGCCGCGCTCGAGCGGGGACGGCAACGGCTCGGGCAACGGTGGTCCAGGCAGCTTAGGCTTCGGCTTCCGGAGGAACGCGGCGAAGGCTCCCACCCGTTTCTCGGACGACCCGCTGCCGGCGAAGAGCGGGGATGACCCGCCTCTTCTCCCCGCTGAATCGCCCAGCCCGAGGCCCTACCCTGGCTCTCCACCCCGGAGGATCCCCATGGCCTACGACACGCTCTCCATCCTGCGCGAAGAGGGGGTGCTCTGGTGCACCCTGAACCGCCCCGACGCCCTGAACGCCATGAGTCCGGGGCTCGTCGACGACCTCCACGCCCTCTACGACGAGCTGGCCTCCGACCAAAGCGTCCGCGTCGTGGTGCTGCGCGGAGCGGGCCGCGCCTTCTGTGCCGGCCTCGATCTCAAGGCGGGCACCGGCGAGTCGGTCTCCGACCGCTCGGTGCAGGCCGGCCTGCGGACCCAGCACCACATCGCCGAGCTCGCCATCAAGATGCGCCGCCTGCCCCAGGTCTTCGTGGCCTGCGTGCACGGGGCGGCGTGCGGCGGCGGCTTCATGCTCGCCCTCGCGTCGGACCTGCGCATCGCCGGCGAGTCCGCGCGCATGAACGCAGCGTTCATCAAGCTCGGCCTGTCGGGCTGCGACGTCGGCGTGAGCTACCTGCTGCCGCGGCTGGTCGGCGCCTCGGTGGCGGCCGAGCTGATCCTGACCGGCCGTTTCGTCGAGGCCGAGCGCGCCCGCGAGCTCGGCCTCGTGTCGAACGTGGTGGCCGACGACGCGCTCGAGTCCGAAGCCCGCAAGCTCGTGGAGGACCTGCTGCGAACGTCGCCCCTGGGCCTTCGCCTCTCGAAGGAGTGCCTGAACGCGAGCCTCGACGCAGGGAGCATCGAGGCCGCGGTGTCGATGGAGGACCGCAACCAGATCCTCTGCGCCCAGACCCGCGACTTCGGCGAGGGCATCCGGGCCTTCCTCGAGAAGCGCCCGCCCCGCTTCGAGGACCGCTGAGCCCGGGCGTTCCGGAGGCTCCTGGGACGCGCTCGGCACCCCGCGGGTGCCCCGAAACCGGCCGGGGACGGCCGGCGTATCCCCTCCATGCGACCCTGGCTCTCCGTTCTCCTGGGCCTCGGGGCGTTTGCCGCGCTGTGGCTCGCACCGACGGCCAAGCCCCCCGACCGCGGGTCGGCGGACTTCGGCCGGGCGCTGGTCGCCGCCAGCGGCGAGGCCGAGGTCGTGGTCTACTCGCGGCCCGCCTGCGGCTGGTGTCGCAAGACCATGGCGTGGCTCGACGAGCACGAGGTCGAGTTCGACGACCGCGACATCGAGGCCTGCGACGAGAGCCGCGAGCAGCTGCGCACCCTCACCGGACGTGGCCACGTCCCCGTCGTGTTGATCGGGGGCGAGCTGGTCGAGGGCTTCGACCCCATGCGCATGCGCGAGATCCTGGCCCGCGCCCACTGAGCGGGGGAACCGGGCGGCTTCGGGCCGTGTCTCCTAGTCTCCGGCGGGGGGGAACGTGGAGCACGCGGGGCTGAATCGGGAATCCCAGGGAGATCGCTTCGTCGTCGAGGGCGGCCGCCCCATCGAGGGCACCCTGGTTCCGGCGGGCAACAAGAACGAGGCCCTGCCCGTTCTCGCCGCGTCGCTGCTCGGCACCGGAAGCCACTGCATCCGCAACGTCCCGGGCATCCGCGACGTCGACACCCTGCTCGAGATGCTGGCCGAGGTGGGCGTCCAGGCGGCCGTCTCCGAGGACCGCCACACCGTCGACCTGCAGACCGACGGCCTGCTCGACCGCGCTCCCAACGCCGAGCTCGGCGCGCGCATCCGCGGCTCCTTCCTGCTGGCCCCGGGCCTCCTGCATCGCACCGGCAAGGCCGTCCTGCCCCGGCCCGGAGGCGACCGCATCGGACGCCGGCGCCTGGACACGCACCTCCACGCCCTGCGCCTGCTCGGCGCCGAGGTCGAGACCAGCGAGCGCCACGTGCACCTGCGCCTCGACGGCCACTTCCGCGGCACCGACATCTTCCTCGACGAGGCCAGCGTGATGGCGACCGAGAACGCGGTGATGGCGGCGAGCGTCGCCGACGGGCGGACGCGCATCGCCAACGCCGCCTGCGAGCCGCACGTGCGCGGCCTGTGCCACTACCTCGAGGCCATGGGCGCGCGGATCCGCGGCGTCGGCACCAACATGCTCGAGGTCGAGGGGACGCCCGAGCTCCGGGGCGTGACCCACCGCCTGCTGCCCGATCACATCGAGATCGGCTCGTTCGTGGCGATCGCCGCCATGACCGGCGGCGAGCTCCGCGTCGAGGGGGTCGAGCCCGACGACCTGCGCATGATGCTGATGGTGTTCCGCCGCCTGGGCGTCGACACCGAGATCGAGGAGTGCTCTGGCACCGCCACCCTGCACGTGCCGCCGAAGCAGGACCTCCTGATCCAGGACGACTACGACGGCGCCATCCCCAAGGTCGACGACGCGCCGTGGCCGGGCTTCCCCACCGACCTCTCGTCCATCGCCCTGGTGCTCGCCACCCAGGCGCGAGGCACGGTGCTGATCCACGAGAAGATGTTCGAGAACCGTCTCTTCTTCGTGGACCGCCTGATCGCCATGGGCGCGCGGGCCATCCTGTGCGACCCGCACCGGGCCGTCGTGACCGGCCCGACCCCATTGGTGGGCGAGACGATCACCTCGCCGGACATCCGCGCCGGCATGGCGCTGCTGGCCGCCGCGCTGTGCGCGAGGGGCCGCTCGGTGATCATGAACGCGCACCAGGTCGACCGCGGCTACGAACGGATCGACGAGCGACTGCGCGCCCTCGGCGCCCAGATCGAGCGCACCTGATCCGAGCCGGCGTGGCCTCCCGCAACCCCTACGAAGACCCGGATCTCTGGCGCTGGGCGGGCGGGATGGAGGGCCTCCCCGAGGCCACCACACCCGAAGGCGTGGCGACGCCGCCGGACTGGTCGCCGATCCGCCGCGGCACCTACGACCGCTTCGACCTCGCCGGCGCGCTCGCGCCGGGCCTCCTGCTGGCGCTGCTACTGGCCTTCCTGGGGAGCCTGGCCGCCGACTCCCTGGCCATGACCCTGGGCCTCGAGAAGGGGCCGATCAGCCCGGTGCTGATCGCGGTGGTGCTGGGCCTCGCGGTGCGCAACGGCATCGGCCTGCCCAAGGTCTACGAGCCGGGGCTGCGGCTGTGCCTCCAGCGCATCCTGCGCATCGGCGTGGCGCTGCTCGGAATCCGGCTGAGCCTCGCGACCGTGGGACAGATCGGCGCCAGCGCCGCCCCGCTGATCGTCGTGACCATCGCGAGCGCGCTGCTCCTGGTGCGTTGGCTCGGCCGGGCGATGGGCGTCCCCGGCCGTCTGGCGACGCTCATCGCCGTCGGTACCGCCATCTGCGGCAACACCGCGATCATGGCCACCGGCCCGGCCATCCGCGCGAAGGACGAGGAGATCTCCTACGCCGTCGGCACGATCACGCTGTTCGGGATGCTGGCGCTGCTGGCCTACCCCTTCCTCGCCCACGGCCTCTTCGGCGCCGACCCCGCGCTCGCGGGCATGTTCCTCGGCACCGCGATCCACGACACCGCCCAGGTCACCGGCGCCGGCGTGATCTACGAGCAGCAGTTCGGAGCGCCCGAAGCCCTCGACGGCGCGACGGTCACCAAGCTCCTGCGCAACCTCTTCATGGTCGCGGTGATCCCGCTCGTGGCGATGACCGCCCGCGAGGAGGACGCTGCACCGGCCGAGCGCCCGCGCGTCCAGGTCGTGCCCTTCTTCGTGCTGGGCTTCGTCGCCATGGCGCTGGTGCGCACCGGCGGCGACGCCTGGCTCCCGGCGAGCGCAGCCACCGGCTGGGAGATGCTCGTCGCCAACACGACGGCGCTCTCGAGCTGGTGCCTGGTGACGGCCATGGGGGCCGCCGGGCTCGGCACCGATCTCGCGCGGGTCCGGGCGGTCGGGCTCCGGCCGCTCGGCGTGGGCTTCGCCGCGGCGGCGATCGTGGGCGGGATCGCGGCGACGGGGATCGCGCTCTTCGGGAGCTAGCTCAGCGCAGCAGCCGGGTGCGCAGCGCCTCGATCTCGGCCTGCTCGAGGCCCGCGGCCGTCGTGAGGTAGCGCTCGACGCTGCCGTGCTTGGCGCGGAGCTCCGCGAGCGCGCCTTCGAGCACGGCGGGATCGGTGCCGATCACCGGGCGCATCGTGAGCGGCTCGATTCCCGCGAGCAGGAGGGAGAGGCTCGCCCGGCGGATGTGTCGCCAGGAGTAGACCTCGGAGAGGGCGTAGTCGGCGAGGACGGTCGCGTCGGAGACGCCGAGCACCGAGAGCAAGAGCGCGCTCGCGAGCCCGGTGCGGTCCTTGCCGGCGGTGCAGTGCACGAGGGTCGGCGCCTCGGCCCGGGCCACCCGGCGCAGGGCTTCTCCGAAGCTCTCGGCGTGGCTCTCGAGCATGTTCACGTAGGCGCGCTGCATGAAGGCGGCGTCGAGCCCGGCGAAGTCGCCCTCCTCGAAGCGCTTGCGGATCCGCGCGGGCTCGACTTCGGGGGCGATGATCGGAAGGCGCAGTACCTCGGTCGCCTCGGAGAGCACGCTCGGCTCCGCCTCGGCCTCCGCGTCGGTGCGGAAGTCGCAGACGAGGGCGATGCCCAGGTCCGCCACCCGCCGGACGCCCTCGGGCGTGAGCTCGGCGAGGGAGCCCGAGCGGTACACGTGCCCCCACGCCACCCGTCGGCCGTCCTGCGTCTCGTAGCCGCCGAGGTCCCGGAAGTTGGGTGCACCGTCGATCTGCAGCCGGCGCTCGGCGACGATCCGCGGCGCCGGACCCATGCCCGAGAGCGTGAGGAAGCGGCGCCCCGTGGCGGCGAGGCCCGGCAGCTCGAGCCGAGCGCCGGAAGGCAGCGTACCGACGATCTCCTCGGGAGGCGCAACGTCGGGATCGTCGCTCGCCCGCACCTCGAGGCCCGTCACCGGCCCCGCGAAATGGAGCCACAGGTCGTCGCCGTCGCGCTCCACGATGACGCCGGCCTCGGTCGCTTCCAGCACCCGCTCCCGCACTTCCTGCTCGCTCAAGCCTCCACAAGCCGTGGCGCAGAGCGCGGCGACGCACGCGAGGACGATCCGAAGCCCCATCACGACCGGACGCTCACAGCTCGACCGCACCCCGTCAAGCGACCGGGACTCGGTTATGGTGTTCGTGTGACGACGGGATCCATGAAGACGGTGGTGGTGGTGGGCGCCTCGCTCGGCGGGCTGCGCTCGGCACAGGCGTTGCGACGCCAGGGGTTCGAGGGCCGGCTGATCCTCGTGGGCGAGGAGAGCGAGCGCCCCTACGACCGGCCGCCGCTCTCGAAGGAGGTGCTCGCCGGCAAGTGGGATGCCGAGCGCACGCCGCTCATCCGCAGCGACGACGACGAGCCCGAGGGCGTCGACTGGGAGCTCGGCCGCCGCGCCACGGCCCTGGACGCCGACGCACGCCGCGTGCGACTCGACGACGGCCGGGAGCTCGGCTTCGACGGACTCGTGATCGCAACCGGCGCGCGCCCCCGCACCCTGCCCGGCCTCGAGGGCCGGCCGGGCGTGCACGTGCTGCGCACCCTCGAGGACTGCCTGGCCCTGCGGAGCGCCCTCGACGCGAGCCCGCGCGTGGCGGTGATCGGCGCCGGCTTCATCGGGGCCGAGGTGGCCGCCACCTGTCGCGGACGCGGGCTCGACGTCGCCATGGTGGAGGCCCTGCCCGTTCCGCTCGAGCGCGCCCTCGGCGCGACCATGGGCGAGCTCGTGGCCCAGGTACATCGCGACCACGGCGTCGAGCTGCGAACCGGAGTGGGTGTATCCGAGGTGCTCGGGGGCGCGCGGGTCGAAGGCCTGCGCCTGGCCGACGGCAGCGAGGTTCCCGCCGAGGTGGTCGTCGTGGGCATCGGCGTCGCCCCCAACACCGACTGGCTGCTCGGCTCGGGCGTCGAGGTCGGAAACGGCGTGGTCTGTGACGCGCGTTGCCGCACCTCGGTGCCGGGCATCGTCGCGGTGGGCGACGTCGCCGAGTGGCACAACCCGCTCTTCGACGAGCGCATGCGTCTCGAGCACTGGACCAACGCCACCGAGCAGGCCGACGCGGCGACCGCCGTCCTGCTCCACGGGGACGAGGCGCCCGCCTATGCCCCGGTGCCCTTCTTCTGGTCGGATCAGTACGACCGCAAGATCCAGTTCGGCGGCCGCGCCCACCCGGACGACGAGACGGTCGTGGTCGACGGATCCATCGAGGAGCGCCGCTTCGTGATGCTCTACGGCCGGGGCAACCGGCTCCGCGGGGTCCTCGGGTGGAACCGCCCCCGCCTGGTGATGAAGTACCGGGGCATGATCCGCGAGGGTGTGCCCTTCTCCGAGGCGCGTTCGCCGGCATAGCGTACTCTCGTTGGGGCGGGTGGCGGCTCAAGCCCCGCGCGCCGCCCGACGATGCAAGGAGCGGCGCGCCTCCGCTCGCGCGCCACCAGGGGGACCCATGCTTCTGAGCAACACCGAGGAAATTCCCGGCCACACCATTCGCGAGTTCTACGGCGTGGTCACGGGCAGCACGGTCCGGGCCAAGCACATCGGCCGCGACCTGATGGCCGGTCTGAAGAACATCGTGGGCGGCGAGCTCAAGGGCTACACCGAGCTTCTCGGCGAGGCGCGCCAGGAGGCGATCCGCCGCATGAGCGAGCAGGCCGAGTCGATCGGCGCCAACGCCGTCGTCAACGTGCGCTTCCAGACGAGCTCCGTCGCCCAGGGCGCCGCCGAGCTCTTCGCCTACGGAACGGCCGTCCGGGTCGACTAGCGGGGCCACCATGGAGCTCATGATCGAGCTGATCGTGAACCTGGGCCTGCCCCTGGTTCTGCTCATCCTGGCCTACTTCGCCGGGACGCTGCTCGAGCGCAATCACTACCGCTCGATCCGCGTGCGCGAGTCGCGCTCGCGCCGCATGCCGGTGATCAACTTCCGGCGCGCGCCCACCACCTGGGACATCCGCGACTCGGGCCTGGTGACCGGCCACGTCGTCATCTCCGTCGACTACTTCAAGCGCTTCCTGGCCGGCCTGCGGGCCATCGTGGGCGGGCGCGTCAAATCGTACGAGTCGCTCCTCGACCGCGCGCGACGCGAGGCGATCCTGCGGGTGAAGGAGCAGGCCCACGAGGCCGGCTACGACGCCGTCGTGAACCTGCGCATCCAGACCTCCCGCCTCGCCAACTCCCGCCGCAACGGCCAGGGGCTCGCCGGCGTCGAGATCCTGGCGTTCGGCACGGGCGTGAAGCGCGCGTCGATCTCTTGATCGCCGAAGCGTAGTCAGGGAGCCCTCTTCCCATGGAGTGGGAGCCGCGAGACCCGCCCGAGGGCATCAACGTCACTCCGACCCACCCGCTCTCCGAGCTGGTGACGCTGGTCGCGGGCATCGTGGGCGTGACCGTCGTGATCGCCCTCGTCGGCGGCTTCTTCCTCGACGCCGCCTTCCAGCGCCTACCCCCCCGGCTCGAGACGCGCATCTTCGGGAGCTTCTGGAGCGGACTCTTCGAAGAGGCCACCGACCACCCCCGAGCCGCGGCGGCCGAGGAGCTGCTCGACCGCCTCGCGACCCACTGGCCGGACAACCCCTACGAGCTGCGCCTGCGCGTCGTGGCCTTCGAGGAGCCGAACGCGTTCGCGATCCCCGGCGGCCTGGTGGCCGTGACCGAAGGGCTCCTCGACGAGCTCGAGAGCGAGAACGAGCTGGCCTTCGTGCTCGGCCACGAGCTCGGGCACTTCGAGGGACGCCACCACCTGCGCGGACTCGGCCGGGGCCTGATCCTGCAGCTCGGCCTGGCCGTCCTCTTCGGCGGGAGCGCCGGCGAGACCCTGCCGCTCCTGGTGGCGGGAATCGCCGAGACCCGCTTCCTGCGCGACCACGAGCGCGAGGCGGACCGCTTCGGGCTCGCGCTCGTGTACCGCGAGTACGGACACGTGGCCGGTGCCGACGACTTCTTCGGGAAGCTCCCCGATGCCGACGCCGACCTGGCGGACCGCATCGGGAGCTGGGTCGCCTCCCATCCGGTGTCCGAGGATCGCATCGAGGCGCTCGACGCCCTGGCGATCGAGCGCCGCTATCCGCGCGAAGGCGCCCTCACCCCGTTCGCCGACGCCTCCGACTGAGAGTTGCCGGCAGCCTGCGCGCCGGCTGCTCAAGTCCTGCCGCCCGGCTGCCGATGGGAGATCACCCGATTCAATCCGGTCTGCGATCCCGGTCTGCGATCCGATCCCGGTCTGCGATCCAGTTGGGGCGTCCGCCCCGCGTCCCCCCCGAAAGAGGAACGTCTTGCAGCGCATCGTCCCGATCCTTCTCGGCATCCTGATCCTGGCCTCCGCCTGCGTCTCCGCGAAGCAGGAGCCCGAGGTCATCGACCTCGCCGCCCTGGCCGCCGAGCAGCCCCTCGACCCGGCGAAGACCTTCGCCGAGGCCCAGAAGCGCTACACCGCCGACATCCGCTTCGGCCTCTTCGACGAGGCCGCGCTGTGGGTCGAGCCCGAGCTGAAGTCGGAGTTCCAGGCGAACGTGCGGCGCTTCCGCGAGGTGCGCTTCAGCGACTACGTAGTGGAGTCGGCGGAGCTCGACGAGCAGGGCGTGAACGCCACCGCCGTCGTGCTGTACCGGGGCTACTCGCTCTCCCAGCCCTTCGAGCGCGAGGTGCGCATCGTCCAGCGCTGGCGACGCGACGCGCCCTCCCACGACTGGTACGTCTCGCCCGACTTCGACGGCCTGCTCTCGCCGACGCAGCCGCCCGCATCGGCCTACTAGCGCACCCGGCGGCTCAGCCGACGAGTTGTGGCGCGAAGAATGGGCCTGGCACGCAGCCTGCTTAGTCGAGGCGCATGCCTCGAGCTCCTCGCAACTGGCAGCCGCCCTTCTGCCCCAACCCCACCTGTGATTCCCACACGCTTCCGGGGCCTTGGCGTTTCCGGAAGAAGGGCTTCTACACCCGCCTGCGAGGGCCCCGGAAGGTCCAGCGGTACAACTGTCGTTCCTGTGACCGGAACTTCAGTACACAGACTTTCTCTCCCACCTACTGGCTCAAGCGACCCGACCTCCAGAAGCCCCTCTTCTGGCGCCTGATCAGCTGCGCGGCCCTGCGCCAGATCGCAAGGGAGTTCGGCCTCAGCCACTCCACCGTCCAGCGGCAGACCGAGCGGCTGGGCCGCCACTGCCTGCTGTTCCACGAAGCGCTCCGGCCAAGGGTCCCGGCGGAGAACC